>NZ_JBPXKS010000004.1:0-326782 GCF_054558755.1 Aquirufa sp. A-Brett2-W8 | reverse complement strand
CCAAACCAAGACCTCGATTACTCTCTGATAATGGTTCATGTTATGTAGCAAAAGAACTAAAGCAATACCTAAAGGAATCCTACAATATGGATCAATTACACGGCAGACCTTTCCATCCACAGACCCAGGGAAAGATAGAAAGGTACCACCGGACCATGAAGAATGTAGTCAAGCTGCATCATTACTACATGCCAGAGGAATTAGAGGCGGCTTTAAAAGATTTTGTGGAATACTATAACCACCAGCGTTACCATGAATCCCTTCAAAATCTTACGCCTGCTGACGTATATTATGGGCGTGGAGAGATGATTTTACAAGAAAGAAAACGAATTAAAATGGAAACTTTAAAACAAAGAAGATTGAACTATGAGAAAATAAAAACAGCCAAAGATTGCACAGAAAAAAAAGAAATTATACATTCACAAAAACACGAAACACTTCTTTAGGAAAAGTCCACTTTAGTTTGACGACGTACAAGTGGAAATAATAATCACGGTACTTTACGTTCTAATAATTCAGGAAGTTTACCTGTTTTTCAAAATGGCAGTTTATATTTCAATGGTAGCACTTCATATGTTTCAATAGTTTCATCTGTCATTCCTGATAATGGTTCTTGGACATTATCTACCTGGGCAAAAATTCCAAGTGGTGGATATGCAGAAATGATAAATACGAGAAACGCATCCACTATTACTGGTTTTTTGTTAACCTCGAGAGGAGATGGAATTCGAGCACAATTAAATAATCCGGGGGTTCAGCAATTTGAACCCAATTCAAGTTCCACCATCATGGACAATACATGGCATTTAATTACAATAACTGTCGATGTATCTATTAATCAAATGAAATGGTATGTGGATAAAAATCTAGCCAATACAATTAATTTTTCAGCGGGCTCATTAACTGGCCAAGGCAACTTTGTAATCGGTTGGGACTATGCATGGGGTGGAGGAGCGGAATACTTTAGAGGGAATATTGCAACCATCTCAGTATATAATTCTGTATTGGGTAGTAGTGATGTCACCACCAACTTTAATGCGGTTAAATCCCGTTTCGGTTTGTAAATCGTATTAGAATAATCAGATTCCCCTAAACCCGATGGAGCATGTCCCTCGGGTTTTACTTTACACCCCCCTACTAAACTGCGGCGCAGCCTCCGCGGTCGCCAACAGTTTCAGGTCGAAAGCCTTGCAGATATTTCGGATGAAATGCTTGCCTAAATCTGTCACGATGACGCCGTGTGCGCCCCAGGTGACCAGGTCATCGATCGCGAGTTCGTCGAGTTCGTGAAAGGTGTATGGACGGAGGACTTCGAGGTCTTCTTTGTGGAAATGGGTCTTGCCTTGGCAGGCGATGTCGAGGATGTATTGGCGCATTTTTTGGTCCATCTGACTTAAAAAATAGCCCTTGAAAACGGCCAGTTCGCCGGCCTTAATTTGCTGGTAATATTCCTGAATGGTCTTCTTGTTTTGGGCAAAACCATAGTAAATATCGCTGATGCTCGAGACGCCTAAACCTAAAAGCAAACCCGTCTGCTGCACCGTGTAGCCCATAAAGTTGCGGTGTAAGGTGCCCTCGTTGTGCGCTTTGACCATTAAATCCGATGGGAGCGCGAAGTGATCCATCCCAATGTCCGTGTAACCGGCGGCGCGGAAAAGCTCCTTGCCTTTTTGGTACAACTGCATCTTCTCAGACGCCTCAGGTAAATCGTTTTCGTCAAAAAGTCGCTGCGCCTTGCTCGTCCACGGCACATGCGCATAGGAATAAAACGCGATGCGATCCGGCCGCATCGAAATCGCGTCCTGAATGGTCTTTTCGATCCGCGGCAAAGTCTGCAAAGGCAGGCCATACACTAAATCCAAGTTCATAGACTCATACCCGATCTCCCGCGCCCATTCCACCACCTGTCTGACATTTTCCAAAGGCTGCACCCGATTAATCACCTCCTGAACTTGGGGATTACTATCCTGCATCCCAAAACTCACGCGGTTAAATCCGAGCTCAAAAAGAGTTTGTAAATGTTCGCGACTCGTATTATTGGGGTGATCCTCGAAACCGAATTCGTGGATCTTTGGCACAATAGAATCAGCTAAAATCCCCTGCAACATCCGCTGTAAATTCTGCGGCGAAAAGAACGTAGGCGTCCCGCCTCCGATATGTAATTCTCGAATAACGGGCTTAGAGCTCATCGATTTTCGGTACAAATTCCACTCCTGTAACAGCATATCGATGTACTCCTCCTCCACGGAATGATTCGTCGTGATGCGCTTATTACAGCCACAAAAAGTGCAGAGTTTCTCGCAAAAAGGCAAGTGAATGTACACGCTAATCCCCTCCTGTTCATTGCTCTCCTCGAAACGACGCACAAACATCCGTTCCCAGTGTTCGCTGTCAATCGTCTCATCCCAAAACGGTACCGTCGGATAACTCGTGTAGCGCGGAATCGCTACGTTGTACTTGTTCAATAAATCTAGGCTTACCGCTTGCATGGGGGCAAAGGTAGCTTTGAGAGGATTTAGCAAAAATGACTGTCGTCATTTTTGCTAAGAACAACATTGAATGGTGAAGAGATGGTGAATGGTAAGTGGTAAATGATCTGATTTGAACTGTTCTGCATTTATCGATCATAAAAAACCTATTTATCGATCATAAAAACGTAAATAATGATCGATATCCCCAATTATCATGATCGATAAACCCGCCCCCATTTACCATTCACCACTTACCATTCACCATTTTTACCCCCACTTACCATTTATTCCTGCTTCTTTAATTAAAATTGTTAATTTCAACCCATGCAACAATGGATATGTAATGAGCCTGGAACACTGAGCCTGAAAGAGGCTGAAATGCCTCAGCGCGCACCGGGATTTTCCCTGCTTCGCGTACGTAACATTGGCATCTGCGGAACGGACATTCACGCCTTTGCTGGCAACCAACCCTTCTTTTCTTATCCGCGCATTTTAGGCCACGAAATGGCGGTAGAAATCGTGGAATCCGACGTCTTCGTGACAGGTGAATTAGCTACAATCATTCCCTATTTTAATTGTGCTTCGTGCGATGCCTGCGAGGCTGGAAAGTCTAATTGCTGTGAAAGTTTGCAGGTTTTTGGGGTGCATATAGACGGCGGAATGCGCGAATATATTGTGGTAGAAGATCGCTACATTTTACCAGGAAGAGGTCTATCAGCTGACGAACTTGCCTTAGTCGAACCACTTTCCATCGCAGCACACGGACTTCGCCGTGCGGCATTAAACCCAGGCGAAAAAGTGCTAGTGATGGGCGCCGGACCCATTGGTCTATTCACGATTTTGCTCGCTAAAATTCAAGGGGCTTTGGTCGAGGTCGCAGAACCTAATCCGGCACGATTAAAATTCTGCTTGGATAATTTAGGGGTTTCAGAGGCCTCCGCGAATACTTATTCCTCCGTCATTGATGCCACAGGAAATCTTAACGCCATCGAATCAGGATTCGCTAAAATAGCACATGGAGGGAAATACATTTTGATCGGATTGCAAAAACAAGCAATCTCCTTTTCTCATCCTGAATTTCACAAAAGAGAAGCGACGTTAATGAGTAGCCGAAACGCGACTTTGGAAGACTTCAAATACGTGATAAGTATATTTCGAGGAGGAAAGATAAAGGCAGAACAATTCATCAGCCATCGCTTCACAAAAAATCAAGTTCCTGATATATTTGCAAAAATTAACGAGCCCGGCGCACAGGTAATTAAAGCAATGATTACTTTAGCGGAATGAAACCACTACTACTCTTCTGCCTGCTTTTAGGTGCCTGTAAATCCCAAGAAGTACTTCCTGATAATTGCTACAAGGGTCGCCTATCACTAAAGGGAATTTGCAATAATTATGTGATTGAATTAGTCGAAGGTTCAATTGACACATCGAAGGTGGAATCTATTTGGAAGAATCCAGATACGGGTAAAAACTATAAAAATGCGTTCGCCTTATCTAATCCCTGCGCCTTGCCTGTTAGTTTGAAAGAAGGGGACGAATTCTTTTTCAAGTTAGACGCTAGCCAACTGACCGCTGAATGTATCACCTGCAAAGCCTATAGCCCCACACCTAAGAAGGCCTTACCCATCTCGATTTGTCCCTAGTTGATTTTAAAATTCGTAATCTCATAGCCGATTTCCTCGTCGGCGATCATTTCCGAAAAGTCAAAATATACGCTAGTCGGATAACCGTATGTTGGATTGAAATTCAAGATACTTTTAACGGGTTTACGATCAATATTCGCCTTAATAACTTGTAATAATTCTGGAATCGTATACATAACCCCGTAGCGTTCTGCCGCATTATAGGGCGCGCCATTTACGGTGGAAATCTTACCGTTTTGCACTACTATTTGATGCGGACCCACATATTCTAAAGGACAATAGCAAACACGCTTAAAGGAAAAAGAATAGTTAACAATCTTTTTTTCGTTCCAAAGATTCAGATTCGTCGTCGCGTCATCCAGCGGCTCCACGGTTTTGCAACCGAAGAAACTCAAACAAAAAAGGAACAGTAATTTCTTCATTATAGTGCTAAACGAGTGAACAGGCCTACATTATCTTTCTCCATCTTCATCGGTCCATAATAATCAAAATTAGCTCCTAAGCCGACCGTGAACTTCCCTTTGGTAATACCCGCTCGCAACATGATCGCACTGCGCGCATGCTTCCCATCCTCCAAACTTTGAATGTACAATACTTGAGCACGTGTATACAATTGCGTTTTCTGAGAAAGCGCCGGTTTGTATTCCACAATTCCGATCGTGGCCGTACTCTTAGAAGGTTGCATATTAATACTTGGGTTTACCAAAATCAGCCAGGTACGATTTGCCTTAAAATACTGCAAACCGAGCTGAGGAACTAGTCCTAATTTATAATGCCACTCTGCTCCACCCGTTAGCTTAATATTGCCAAATAAGGAATAGGTTAGATTATTTACCACCACCATCTCCGTCTCCGACGCCGTATTTGAATAATCAACCGCACCGGTACTCAAATTGAAAAAACTTAATTTCCCATTGGCTGAAATGGGCCGGTTTATAACAGCTTGAAAATGCAATCGATTATTCCCAAATGTCGCCTCCACCGGTAGTGGCGGAAGTGGAGCGTGGTCTTGCGCAAACACAATATTTGCAAAGAGCAAAGAGCTGAAAAATAGAATGGTGAATATGCGTTTCATACAAAATAATAAAATACCCAGGCAACGATCCCGCCGATAGCTAACCAAAGCATCCCGTTCGTCCTTCTTTTCTTTAAAAATAATAACAAAATTAATCCTGTTAGCGAGATTACAATCATAAAGATGGCAGAAAAGTCAATGACCCAAGACCATGACTTCCCGGTATCGCGACCCTTGTGCAGGTCGTTGATCACGGCAATAATACCCATCTTCGTTTCTGTTAATTCGTATTTCCCATCCGCGCGGTTCACGAAGAAATCGGCCGTATAACCGGGACCTTGAAAGGAAATCGAAATCTCTTCCTCATCGATTCTGAAATCGTTCATTTGTCCCTTAATACTATGGTTCGCGCGAAGCTGCTCAACGATGTCGAGTTTAGGAATTTTAGCGGTATCAGCCACCGAAACCCAGCCAGCATTCACAGAACCTTTCAGTTCTGAAACCACTGTACTTTCTGGGAACCAATCCACGTGGTTCAGGGTCAAACCCGTCACCGAAAAGAACAATACGATAATGAAACTGAACATCGACAAATAGATGTGCAGCCACCTCGACCACGTCGCTAAATCTCTCATTTACTTTGCTTTATAGACCAATGAAGCCGCCGTCATTTCCTCGCCACCGGCTAAGGTTTGGCTTTTGGCCTTCCCATCAAACTTCATTTCTTGCTTAATCAACTGGTACGTTCCGTGCTCGCGAGCCGCCTCGATAAACACGGTATATTTCCCCAAAGGTACATATTCCCCCGCGTCGTTCTTCCCATCCCACACCAAGGTATATTGCCCCGCCGCGCGTGTCGCACCCGTCACCGAAGCCGCATCAAATTCCACGTCTCTTTTCGCCGCAAACCAAGAACGCAAATCCGGCAACCAACGTGGCTTATTATACCAAACCGCGATTCTTTTCACCGGCTTATGATTCTCATCTTCAATCCAAACCGCCACAAACGGACGACGCGCGCGACCTTCGAAACGCGCTAGTTCGAAATTGATATCTAAGGTTTGACTGGCAGTCCACAACTTCTCTTTGACATTCACTAAACTAATCGAACTCTTCTCTGATGAAGTCGCAGGCCAGTTTTCACTTCTATATTCCGCTCCTTCTTTGTCCACTATTAAATACGAAGCGTCCGGATACTGCGCAGCTAAATCAATCGAAGCCGCCACACCTAATACATTAAAAGCCGTCGCTAAAGCCCCAGCCGTCACCGCATCTTCGTGTGCCACTGTCGCAGAAATCACTTCCGCTGCCGGTTCCGCCGTTCGCGGATCCATGATGTGCGAGTAATGAACGCCATCGATATCTGAACCTCTGCGGTAATCGCCCGATGTCGCCACCGCTTTATTATTCACTTGGATATAGCTCAAAACCTGCGCGTTCTCTCCCGCATTTCTCGGATCAGACACGCCTATTTTCTCCGTCCAATCTCCTTTCACCACAAAATCACCCCCTATATTCACAACCACCCCAGCCACACCTTCTTCTTTCATAGCCTCTGCGGCTGCTTTCTCCATCACATAGGACTTCGTAAAGCTGTGTAATTTCAATTCTGTGTCCGTTAAACGCGTCGCTCCATTTTCATCCAATGACCAGTGCGGCTGATTTACTTCATTAACTACCATTGCTAAAGCTGATGTAGAAGGAATTTCCGATGCCCACATTTTGGCAATATGCTCCGACGCCGGATTCAAAGCTCCGTCCGTTTTTACATTCCATTCTTCGAAATGCTGTAACACCTCGCGCAAATCGGAAGAAATTTCGATGGATTCTCCGCGAGTCGAACGCCACAGATTAAACTCCGAAGATTCACGGGAGGAAAGAATCCCGTTCAGTCGATTAATTTCTGATAAGATTTTTGATTCTGCCGCAGAAGCAACTACCTCAGATGAGGCAATGATTTTTAAATCTAAGGACGTTCCTAACACATTTTCAAAATGTGCTGTTAATAAACCGTTGTTAGAGGATGCTGCAGGTGATAATGATAATAAACTTAGGCCGATTGAATTGATCATTGGATATATATTTAAAGCACAATATTGAAAAATAATCAGCTTAATAGAACGATATATGAGATAAAGCGTTGAGATTTGTAGATATAACGGACATCCCATGAAAAATCTACTGATTGCGTTCCTGCTCTTTTTTGGCGCCAAAACGATGGCACAAGATTCCACCTATGTTCGTTTAGAATTAAAAAATGGCAAAACAATCGGCGGCCAACTAATTCAAAAATCTGAAACAGAAGTTTCAATCGCCACATCAGATTTAGGTAAAGTCACCATTCCCTGGTCGACCATTAAATCGATGAACATGATTTCGAAAGAAGAAAAAGACCAATTTCCGAATCCACAACCCACGCGTTATTTCTTCGCTCCTTCTGCGATTCCGCTAAAGAAAGGGGACAAATATTACCAAAACGCCGTTGGCCTTTTGAATTCCTTTCAAGCAGGTATAAGCGATAATTTCTCCTTAGGGGGTGGCGTTGTGGTTCCTTTTGCCCTATTTATCACACCTAAAATAGGCTATCAAGTAGCTGATAAGGTACACGTAGGAGGGGGAATTCTGTTTGCGACATCCCTAATTCGAGGTTTGAATTTTGGGGTGGGAACGGTATATGGATCTTTCACCTATGGTTCGAAAGAACATAATATGACCTTAAATGCAGGGTTAGGAGCTTATAATGAAAATACTGGATTTGGAAGAGATGATTACAATTGGAAATTTGCTAACACCCCTATGTTCACCGTTTCTGGTATGACACGGATTTCAAAAAAGGCGATGTTAATTACCGAGAACTGGATATTCTCGATTAAGACGGTAAATTATGGTGATAATGGTCAATTTCTAAATTCGACAACAGCCTACACTGGGGTTTTATCCGCAGGATTAAGAATTCTAGGGGAGCGCTCGGCGTACGACGTCGGTTTATTATCTACTAGTTTCGGTATTGGAGCGATCCCCTATATTGCTTACAACATAAAATTCTAAAGGCTCTTCAAATACGCAATACTTAAAGGAACAAATTGCACCTCTTGATTGCTTTCGTCCTCAATGAAGCAATGCTCTACGCCGTTCTTCTTTGCTAGCTTAATGATTTGCTTCCAATTTCCTTGACCCGTTCCTACTGGCACATCGTTTTCTGCTGGAGTTCCGCCGGTTAAATCACCCGCAATTCCCTTACGCAAATCCTTTACGTGCATCAACTTAAAGCGAGTCGGGTATTTCTTCAATAATTTCTCTGGCATATCAGCGCCTCCACCGTGCATCGTCCACAATACATCCATTTCGAAAGATAGATATTCCGGATTGGTATTTTGGATGATATAATCTAACAGGGTTTCCTTTTTGCCAAAAGGCTGGAACTCATAGCCATGATCATGGTAACAAAGCGTCAAACCATTTTCTCTGAACTTCTTTCCTGCTTCATTAAATACAGCTACGGCTTTCTCCGCTTCTTCTAAAGTAAAGCCTCCGCGAACTTTATGCGGAATCCAAGCACACATCACAAATTTCGCCCCCAATATCTTGGCTTTAGCAATCGCATCGGCTGGATTTGCTAAATCGTTAAAATCTACCCCGGTAGATGGAACAGAAATGCCTCGATCCGTACACATTTGCTTGAATTGCTCAGTAGTTTGTCCCTTTTGTGCACTACCTTCAATTTCCGTTATTCCCATGGACTGAATTAGGTCAAGCGTCTTAGCTACATCTTTAGGAAATTGATTGCGGAAAGTATAGGCTTGAACACCAATCGGATAGGTGTATAATTTCTGCGCTTGCAGAAATGCAGGCAATGCCAAAAGGCAAATAATTACTAGGTGTTTAATTTTCATATTGTATAGGTTTTACGTAAAAATGACTTTTTTTTGTGAATTAATTGAGATTAATAATAAATATTTTCTGATGCTCATCACCTATATCACACAACCCAAAATCACAGCCCAAGATTTCATCGATATTCTCGAAAAATCCACTTTGGGATTACGCCGTCCTTTAGCAGATTTAGCGGCGATGGAGCTCATGTTCCAGCACGGGAATGTCTATGTAGGCGCTTACGATGGAAGCAAATTAGTGGGTCTGGCACGCGTAATGACCGATTTTGTCTATACCAGCTACTTATCTGACCTCGCTATCGACGAGGCTTACCAGCACCAAGGCATAGGGAAACAATTGATTATAAAGGTAAAAAAGTTCATTCCTAGGGCGAAAGTAATCCTTCTATCCGCCCCCGCCGCTGAAGGGTATTATCCTAAAATTGGGATGCAAAAACACGAACATTGCTACTTTATAGACAGTGTAGATGAGTTGAAATAGTTTGGTTTTTTCTTTGATTTTAAAACAAAATCCGCTTTTTTTCGGTTTGAAAACCAGATAAACGTTTGGCTTTCAGTATAAAACCCAAATTAATTAAATCATTTTTTAACACACTTTTTGAAAAATTCATCGCTTATGAAAACAAAAATTACTAGCCTTTTGACACTAATCTTAGTGTTCATGATGCAGGTATCGTTCGCCCAGAAAGCAACGAAAACTGTAACAGGTACGGTAGCAGATGAGAACGGCCAACCATTAGTGGGCGCAACTGTCATCGTAAATGGAACAAAAACGGGAACAAACACAGACAAATCTGGAAAGTTCTCGATTGCGGCCGCGGATGGCCAAACTTTAACATTCAGCTTCGTAGGCTATACTAAATCTACGGTTGCTGTAACAAGTGCGACTTCATCTGTTCAAGTAGCATTAACATCTGATAATACGTTAGATGAAGTTATCGTCACTTCATACAGTTCGACTGCTAAACAATCGTTTACAGGTACAGCGAAAGTGGTTGATGCAAAAAACATCGAGCGTAAAAACTTCTCTAACATCTCTAAGGGATTAGCGGGTGAGGCTGCCGGTGTGACTGTCATCAACTCTTCAGGACAACCAGGAACAGTTGCTGCGATTCGTATTCGTGGTATCGGTACTGTAAATGGTAGCCGTGGTCCACTTTACGTATTAGACGGTGTGCCTTTCGAAGGAAATATCAACTCGATTAACCCAGGTGATATCGAGAACACTACCATCTTAAAAGATGCGGCTGCAACAGCGATCTACGGTTCTCGTGGAGCGAATGGTGTGGTTGTAATCAACACGAAAAGAGGTAGTAGAACAGGTGAGGCTGTGATTGAACTAGAATTAAAGTCTGGTCAAAACATGAGCTTATTACCTCGTTATAGCACGATCAAATCCCCAGAGCAATACATTGGATTGACATGGGAAGGCTTGTATAATAGAGGTGTTGCTTTAGCGAATGCTAACCCAACTGCCTATGCAAACGCTAACTTGTTTGCTAACATGCCTAATTACAACATGTGGACAGTTCCTGCGGCTCAATTAATTAACCCAGCTACAAGACAAGTTGTTCCAGGTGCTGAGCGTCGTTATATCCCAGAAAATTGGGCTGATTATGGTTTCCAAAATTCCAATCGTAACGAAGCTAACTTAAAGATCAGTGGAGGTAATAGCAAAACACGTTATTTTGCTTCTTATGGAGCATTAGAAGATATCGGATATTCTGTAAACACAGATTACAAACGTTATTCTACTCGTTTGAACTTAACACACAATCCTAAATCTTGGTTAAGCTCGACTACGAACATCGGTTATTCTTATGGAGTAACAAATAACCCAGGTCAACCATCTGACTCGGGATCGGTATTCTGGTTTGTAGATAACTTGCCTCCTATCTATCCGTTATTCTTACACGATAACACTACTTCACAATACGTACGTGATCCATATTATAATGGATACCAATACGATTACGGTGTAGGTCGTGGTTTCGGTGCCTTAACAAACTCAATTGCTGATGCTAAATTAGGTATCCGTAATACGAAGTCACACGATATCAACGCAGCGACATCTTTGAATATTCAAATCACTCCTGGTTTATCATTAGAGAACAAATTAGGTTTACAATATTCAAACGCTTCTTTGGATATACAGAACAATCCATTCTATGGCCCTAACGCTGGTCAAGGTGGTTATATCTACAAGCAAAAAACAGAGAACTTAAACTACAACTTGTTAAACTTGTTACGTTACAAGAAGTCGTTTAATGTACATAACTTCGAAGCATTCGTAGCACACGAAAGCTATGCCACAGAAACTAAATTTATGTGGGCTTCGATGTACAAGTTAGTGATGCCAGATGGTGTTGAATTCAACAACGCGGTTATCTCTAACCCTCCACAATCGTATTTGAACAACTACTCGTTAGAGTCGTATTTCGGTCAGTTAAACTATGATTACGATGGAAAATATTTCTTATCTGCTACGGTAAGACGTGATGGATCGTCTCGTTTCTTGAAAAACAAATGGGGTGATTTCGGTTCAGTAGGTGCTGCTTGGTTAGTATCTAAGGAGGCATTCATGGAAAATGTTCCATTGGTCAAAGATTTGAAATTGAAAGCTTCTTATGGTTTAATTGGAGAGCAAGGTGGTATCGGTCTATATCCTGGATATGACTTATTCCAAGTTCAAAACTTAAACCAAAACATCTCCTTATCTTTCGTTTCAAAGGGTAATCCAGATTTGACTTGGGAGATTTCTAAGCAAATGCAGGTAGGAACTGAATTCAAATTAGGTAAGTACCTAGACGTTGCTATTGATTACTATACTAAGACGACTGATAACTTGATCTTCGATCGCCGTGTAGGACCTTCAGTAGGTTATGCATCTCTTCGTGTAAACGATGGTGCTTTGCGTAATACCGGTGTTGAATTCGATATCACGGCTCACTTATTACAAACGAAGAACAACTATTTAGACTTTACCATTAATGGTGAGATGATCGAGAACCGTATGCTTCGTTTACCAATCGATCCAGCTACAGGTAAAGAGAAAATCATCGATATTGATGGTCTTTATGGTAGAGCGGTAGGTCACTCGATCTTCGATTTTTATACACGTGAATATGCTGGTGTAAACCCAGAAACAGGTGTTTCTGAGTGGAACGTATATTGGGCAGATGCAAATGGTGACAACATTCGCCAAACTTCAGAAAACATCAAGTCAATGGCTGATTTCGAAGCAACTGCTACGGCTGAAACATTGAAAACTGTCAAAGTTTCTCGTACAAGTGCTTACGCAGATGGAACGACTAAATTTATCAATAAGTCGCCATTCCCTAAAGTAAGAGGAGCATTTAGCTTAAATGGTGGATTAGGCAACTTTGACATCAATATGCAATTCCTTTACAGCTTAGGTGGTTATGCATATGACGGAGCTTATGCTGGATTAATGAACTCAGGTGGTGCTGCTGGAGGTAATAACTTCCATACAGATATCTTATCAAGATGGTCTCAGAGAGGTCAGGCAACTGACGTACCTCGTTTATCTGCTGGACAAGATGCTAACGTAAGCTCAGGATCTACTCGCTTCATTACGAAATCAGATTTCTTGGCTTTGAACAACCTTCAAATCGGTTATAAGGTTCCGAGCAAATTCTTCACAAACAGCCCTATTACAGGTGTTTACCTTTGGGTATCTGGAGATAATTTATTCTTAGCTTCTGCAAGAAACGGTTTCAACCCTAGTTCGGCTGAAACGGGAGGATCTGATACCTATCGTTATTCTCCTTTGTCTACTATGACAGCTGGGTTACGAGTTAAGTTTTAATTTTTTAAAAGAAATAGAAAGATGAAAACATTACATAAAATTTTATTTGCGACTGTTCTTCTAGGAACGGTTAGTTGTAAAGAAGAATTTTTACAGACGGAACCTACCGAATTGATTTCAGCGAATCAAATCGCAGAGGCCTCTGCTTTAAATCCTGGTTTACAATCTGCGAACGTAGCAGGTATTTATGCAACGATGTATGGCGCTGGTACTGGCGGTACATCCGGACACGATGACTTTGGTCATAAGTCTTACGATATGTACGGCGACATGCTGTCTGGTGACATGGCTTTAACTTCGGTTATCTATGGCTGGTTCAGAACGATTACAGAATTCCAAACAACGGTAGATTATACATTCCAAGATAATTACCAAGTATGGCGTTTCTACTACCGCCTTATCTTTGCTGCGAATACAGTAATCGATGGTTTAGGTGGTAGCGAGGCAATCCCAGGAACGGCAGCTGGTCGCTGGTATATGGGTCAAGCGAAAGCGATGCGTGCATTTAGTTATTTCTATTTAGCACAGTATTTCCAAAACGAATACAACCCATCTGAGAAGATTTTACCATTGTACAAAAACACCGTAGATCCAAACTTGCCTAAAAGCACTGCAGCGGATGTATATGCGTTAATGGTGAAAGATTTAACAGACGCGCAATCGTTATTATCTGATTTTTCTCGTTCGAACAAATCTGAAGTTAACGCTTCGGTAGCATCAGGTATGTTAGCGTATGTTCACGGTGCGATGGGTAATAACGCAGCGATGAAATCGGTAACAGCTGACGTTATCTCAAAAGGTGGCTTTAAAATCATGACAGCGGCTGAAGCAACGGGTGGTTTTAATGCCTTAGCAACTAGCCAATGGATGTGGGGTGTAGATATCACGGTAGATTCTAAGTTGAACTTGATCTCTTGGTGGGGACAAATGGACCTTTACACCTATTCTTACGCTTGGGCGGGAGATATCAAGGGTATGGACAAAGGTTTGTATGACTTAATCCCAGCTGATGACATTAGAAAGGCTCAATTCTCCTCAGCTAATAAATTAGCTCCTATCGGTAAGTTCTACCACCCGGGCAAAGTAATCGGTGGTCAAAGAACAATCGACGCAGATTATATCTACATGCGTGTGGAAGAGATGTACTTGCTAAATGCAGAAGCTTGTGCTAAAACAGGGGACGAAGCAGGTGCAAGAAAGTCTTTAAAAGCAATCATGGCGCTACGTGTTCCTGATGCATCTTACATCGATGCATTAACTGGAAAAGCGTTACAAGATGAGATTTACTTACAGACTCGTATTGAGATGTGGGGTGAAGGAAAGACGTACTTAGCATTAAAGAGAAATAAGGCAACTACGAACCGTGGATCAAACCACTTGAAGTTTGTAGGTACTCCTGTTCCTCACAACGATACACGTTTAACTTTCAAGATTCCTATCGAAGAAGTTCAAAACAACCCGAACTTGAATAAGTAATCAAGTTTAAACTAAAAAGCCGCTCCTTCTTACGAGGGAGCGGCTTTTTTATTTATTTAAGCTTGGTCGTATCGACTCGACTAGGCGTATCCTTTCCCGAAATAATACTGGTAGCGCTCTTCGCGATAGCCTTGATAATTTCGGTCATATTATCTAAGTCCAAAGTCCCTACTTCGTCGCTCGCCTTGTGGTAATTAGGTTCGCTGTCCATCTTGGAAGTAGAAATGGTATGTGCCGGTACGCCTAATTCAGCTAACGTGGCGTTATCAGAGCGGTAAAACAAGTTTTGGTCTAGGTACGGATCTGGATAAAAAGTGAACTCCGATCCAGCTAAATTCTTCTTCAAAATTTCGCCCATCGATGACTTCTCATAACCGGTGATGTACGCACTGTTTTTCCCCCATTTGCTTTCTGTCCCGATCATCTCGAGGTTGAACATGGCCATTACTTGATCCGGGTTAAGCTGCTTAGAAAAATAGGAACTACCAAAGCCTCCGCTTTCCTCCGCCGTGAACGCTGCAAAGATCAAGGTGCGCTCATTATCGCGTTTTTTAACATAGTATTTAGCCAGCATCATCACGGCTGTCGTTCCAGCGGCATCGTCGTTCGCTCCATTATAGATAGAATCCCCCTGTACCGGTTTGCCTATACCTAAATGGTCATAGTGGCCGGAGAAAATGACGTATTCGTTCGGACGGCTTTTGCCTGGTAAGATGCCCACGACGTTAGATAATTGAAGTTTCTCCACTTGTTGAGTCGCGGTAATTTTAAAAGTGGAAGGAACGGTATTGGAAATAACGAATAGGATGGTCGCTTGGCTTTCTTTCATCGGACCTCTGCCAGAAAGGCGTGGGATGAATTTCGCAAAGCTTTCGTGCAAGAAGGCGATCGTTGGTTTTTTCGCCGCCATAATTTTGTAGGCGTTTTGGCCAAAATTCTCTCCCTCCTTTATGCTCACCACCTCGTATCCCGATTTTTCGTCCAGTTGAATAGATGCTTCTTTGGAGATAATAGCCGCTTGTTTCCCCTCGATAGCTTTCTCATCGATGATGGCAGAAATCGATTGCAATTGAGATTTAAACAGGGGAAAACTCTGCAAAAAGGAGTCTTTCGTTTTCTGCAAACCCGCTTTCTCGAATTCGCCTGCGATAAAATTCGCTGCTTTTTCAATTCCCGGCGTGAAGGGTTTTCTGCCTGCTAGTTCATCGGAGGCTAAATAAGTTTCGATGCGCTCCGTTTCTGCGCGCGTAATGATTTTGTCAATTTTCTGCGCTTGTGCTAAAAAAGGAAGCGCTAGGAGTAGTAAGATTTTTTTCATTTTTCTGTGTTGATTTCAAAGTCCAAAGGTAATAAATCTGCCATTCCAATTTTACCCATTTCCTCCCGCATTTCGATCGAATAAGGATTCATGAGATCGCCGGCGGCGGTAACTTGTATGGGGCCTTTGGGGATCAAAATCGTATAAGGATAGGGCGCATCCATAAAGATCGGTCTCGCCACACGTTTCCGATTGAATACAATCTCCATCGGAATTTTCCAATTCATCGTGGTCAACCCCTCTTCAGAAACAACTCCGATTAAATCTGGTTCTTTGAAAGCGACGTGCCTTTCATTATTCCGATCAAAAAACAAGCCCCTCCGCAAATTATTCAAATATTCCGGCTTCAATAAAAACGCATTAAAGCCCTCCTCTTCTAATCGATTCCCCACCAAAGCCTTCAAAAAATGCTTTATCGAACCTTCATACGCCTCCTCCCTATTCCGCTCCCACCTGCGCTCTTGTTTCGCATCTTCCGGGATAAGCTTTTCAAAACTAGCTAAGCCTTTGAAAGAAGTCAAATTACTCGTCTTCTCAAAGTTGTCCATAAAATACGTTACTTTATATCCGAGCGTTTTATTCACGATTTGCAAAGGTTTAGATGCTTTTGCATTGAACGCGTCATCATCCTCCGTGAAATCCACTACCTCACGATTCGTAATGTAAACCTCTTTTCGATCATAACTTTCCCCGATGAAGCCCCTTTCAAAAGCACGAAATTGCTTTTCCCAAGTCTTGTCCTGAGATCCCACCACCCGCACTTCGTCTAAAGTCTTGTTGTCTTCTTCTAAAGAAAAATTCCAATTGCTACTCTTTCCAGGAACATCAATTAAGATCATTTTAGGGAGATATCCCACTAACGAAGCAACCAAACGGTGTCGTCCTGCCGGTATATTTTTTAGCGTGTAGAGCCCATTTGCATCTGCCTGAGTCCCCATAGTGGTTCCCTCAATGAAAACGCTGGCGCCTGGAATAGTAATCGATCCTTTTTCCGTTACTGATCCGGTTAAAATGTATTTTTGCTGAGCAAATAGGAAAAATGGGGCAAGAAGGAAGGGAATTAGAAGGCGCATTATTTATCTTTGACTAAATTTAAGCAAATAAATTCACGAATGATTCATCGCCTATTTTCTGAGCCTTTCACACCCTCGAACAGTATCGCGCTGGATTTGAGCGCTTCGAATAAGGAGTTGAATCCATCCGTATTTTCGAATATTGAAGCTTTTTGCGCTTATATAGAGCAGAAATTAGGGGCCAAAATAGGCGTAGGCGGCTACCTCGAACACCGGGTCATCTATGAAGCGCATGAGAATTTTGCGACTGATTCAGCCGACTTCCGGAACATTCATTTGGGTATTGATTTTTGGGCAGCAGCGGGAACGCCTGTTTTTCCTGTGGCGGATGGCGTGGTGCATAGTTTTCAAGTCAACCCTGGTTCGGGTAATTATGGCCCTACCATTATTCTATTTCATCCCGTTCTGGGAATCTATAGTTTATATGGTCATTTAGCTATCGAAGATCTGGAAGGGCTGTCGGTGGGAATGCCCATTGCTGCGGGCCAACTGCTTTGTCACCTAGGCGAACCAAGTGAAAATGGGGGATGGCCACCACACCTGCATTTTCAACTCATTCGCGATATGCAAGGGTATTCAGGGGATTACCCGGGGGTTTGTTCTCCAAGAGATCTGCCATTTTATTCGGAAAATTGCCCGGATCCCGTTACTTTTTATATCCCCATTTAATTGCTCCCTCGATTAAACTAACAAAATCCGGATTCGCCCAAACTTCTTTCGAGTGTCCCATCGACGTATAAAATGTCTTCCCTTTTCCTACCATTTTATACCAAGCCACCGGATGATTTTTACCCATCCCAAAATTCTTATCCTTCATCCACAACATATTCCCACTAGGTAAAATCTTATCTCCATCGATGGAGTAAACGATAGTGGCATCTTTGGGTTGATTCAAGAAAACATACCATTCGTCGTTGCCCTCAAATGTCGTAGATAACCCAGGTGAAAAAGTCGTGTCCTGCAAGGATACTTGTGCTTTTTGAAACTGCGGATTTAACGGATGATGCGAAAACTTCGCCCCTAACAAGTTCTTTTCATACCAATCCCAATGATGTGAATCATCCCCTGCACCGTGAATTCCCATCAATGTTCCGCCATTTTCCACGTATTTCTCTAAAGCCGCTTGCTGCGCATCATCTAAAACACGACCTGTTGAATTATCAAAAATCACCACTTCAAATTGAGCTAATTGTTCCGGATTAAATATGCCTCCTGCTTCCGTTTCATATAAATACCAACTAGGGTTTTTATGGCATAAACTTCTTAATACTAAACTTTAGGCATCGATCGATTCCTCGTGTCTGAATCCCGTCGTTTTAGAGAATAAAAGAATCGCTGGTTTATCTGCTGGAATCGAAATACTTGGCTTCTCGGTTTCATAAGAAACTGGAAATCCGTTTTTCACTTTGTAGATGAATAGACTGCCAGCGGCGAATAAAAGAACGACAAAGGCCAATAGAGTCCAGCCAAGGATTTTGAAGAATTTTCTCACAGTTTTTGGGGTTTTGTTTTACAAGGTAACCATTCTGAGGAAAAGTCAAAATTTCTTTCGAAATTTAATCCCATTATGATACACGAAATTGCAACCTGCCTCTGGTTTGACAAGAATGCAAAAGAGGCCGCAGAATTTTATCAAAGCACTTTTTCAGGCTTTGAGCCTCTTTCCGAGAACCCCATGGCAGTGAATTACCGTCTTTTCGAAAGACGTTTCATGCACCTGAATGGCGGACCAGGTTATCCGATTAATCCGTCTATATCCTTCTTCGTTAATTTAGATAATGAGGAAGAAATCAGAAGGGTTTGGGAGAAATTAACCGAAAATGGAAAGGTACTGATGGCTTTAAACACCTATCCGTGGAGTCCATTTTATGGCTGGTGCGCAGATCAATATGGAGTGAATTGGCAGATCATGAAAAACCATGAATCGCACGCAAAGCTGGCCCCTAATTTGATGTTTAATGGAGTGAATAATGGAAAGGCTAGCGAAGCGATTGATTTCTATACGTCCCTATTTCCGAATTCTGAAATTCTGCATAAGGCATTGTATGAAAAAGGGGAACATGACAAAGAGGGGAATGTGAAGTATTCTCAGTTTACTTTAAACGGTAAGCCTTTCCGCTTAATGGAAAGTTCCATGGAGCATCAGCACAACTTCAATGAAGGTGTTTCCATGATGGTGACGGTCGATTCCCAGGAAGAAATTGATTTCTTATGGGAAAATTTAGTCGCGGGAGGTTCGCCTGGTAGATGCGGTTGGCTGAAAGATAAGTATGGTGTTTCTTGGCAGATTGTTCCTTCGGTTTTGGGAAAATTAATGAGCAACCCAGAGACGGCACCTAAGGCGACTTATGCCTTTTTACAGATGTCGAAATTCGTGATTGCGGATTTAGAGAAAGCAGTAAAATGAGAAAAAGGGGGCACTAACAGCGCCCCCTTTTCTAAACCCTTTTCAACAAATTTTAACTATTTTTTTGCTGCGGCTGCCATAGCAGCTGCCTCATTTTCATTGGCTTTATTATCCCAGAAGTGGTATTCTCCTACGATTTTGTCTCCATCCCAACGATCCACAATGTGAATCGGAACGAATACTACTTTACCAGATGCACGACCTTTTGCTGACTAAACACCCCAAGTATCTGTCCATGTTTCACCATTTCCTAAAGTAATCGTCATAACGCGTAAACGAGATACGTTGATGTTCTCGTACATCTTATGCTGTCCTAGAAAAGTTGCCACATAGCCTTCTTTTCCCTGAACATCTACGGCCGTATCATTAGGGAAATAAAGCTTCACATTGTCTGCAATACTTACTCCATACTTAGTCGAATCATTCTCCGTATAGGCCTTGATTTGTTCTCTAACGGCTTGCGATTTAGCATCCGTATATGTCATCATTCCGCCTAAAGAATCCTTTGTCGCCTCTGTAGAAGAAGCGGCTGAATCTTGCTTTTGTCCGCAAGAAAATAAGGCTGACGCGACAGCCATGATCATGATAATTTTTTTCATTATTTTAAATTATTTAGTTGATAATGCCACTTTAGTAATCATAGTAGACGTAATACTCCGTTTTGCAGATGCTTGTTTAACAAATTCTTCAGGAGAAATTCCTAAAGCCTTTGGGATTGCCTTGTAATAGCTATCCATTGCCTGATCGATTTTTGATAAATTATCATAGCTTTGAACGGTTGAGTAGTTAAACGCAACATCGTCTGATGTTGGAAAAATTGTTTTATAGAAAGACCAGCCTGAGATATTTCCAACTGCAACTCTTTCTTCTTGAACCTTCACTACTTTTTGTTCAAATGCTTCATATGCTGCGCCATCCGCAACTTTCATCATATCAAAAACGACGAAGTGATCTTTATTAGTTGATTTAGCTGTTCCCACTACTTTTTTGCCAAAAGAATGACGAAGAATAGTTTGAGTTTTTGCCGTAGCCGCACTTAGCTTTTCATACCCCGTAGGATCTGCTTTTATCATACTCGCAAATATCTCCATTGGGTAAGTATGCAATTTGTCTAAATCTGGACCTGAATTTACCGTGATGTAATCGTAATCGATTCCTGGTGATTTCATGTTATTATAAGGCACATACATGGCCCATCCTTCAATAACACCAGCAGCTTTACGTGCATCATGAAGTTGTAACCATTGCTTTTCAATTGCAATAGCGTCATCGATTGATTTACCTGGTTGTAATTTGCGATAAGCCACGATCGTGTAACGTGTTTGTGCGAAAGTCGCTGCTGATACTAGCAAGACTAGGGCCAAGGAAGTGAGTAGTTTTTAGATTTTTAAGAGTTTCAATCAAAACTAAAAACATTCCCATAATGTGATATTATATAACTGGTATCATTTGTTCCAAAATCGGATTTTGGAACAAATCCATCGATTAATTCATCGACTGAATCCAAGAGCGGACTAATTCAACTCCCTCGTGATGAGTGAGTTGTCTGCCTAATTCTGGCATCATAACACCGGGGTCACGTGAAGCCATACGGTAGTGCAAAATACTCTGTTCCGGCTTGCCAGGAACAATATCATAACTCAAATTACCGGATCCTCTGCCTGCCGCCACCGGTGCTTTGAAGAATCCATAAGCCGTGCGATCCTTCGAATTCCATTCTAAATAAAGTCCAGACGAACGCGCCGGACCGGTCGCATTATGGCAATGTGCACAGTTAATATCCAGGTAGGCTTTCACCCGATCATCGAGGGAGGCGCTGGCGTTTGAATAGTTAACGAGGGCGGGAATGTGGTCTTTTGGCAAGCCCTTTAGTAGTCCTGCGGTCTCCCAATGTTGCAATTGTTGACCGTCATTTAATTGTCGAACCGAGGGGCCTATGGGCGTCATTTCGCCCGATCGTTCGTGACAACCCTTACACTGGTTCATATTAGGCACTTGGTATTCGAAGGATTGTTTTTTGCCTGCCGCGTCTATCCAGGAAACTTGATCGCTTCCGCCGGCCACTTCGAGTACGGCATCGGTTTGTTCTTTGTTCCAAATATAGGGCAGCGCCACCCAGCCTTTGGCCTCATGTAATAAAACCCGCGTTTCCATTAGACGACGTCCTTTCTCAGGATTGCGTTCATCGAAAGGATAATAGAAGGTTTTAACAATGGCCGTTCCGATAGGAAACTGTAAAACAGAATCGGGATTATAGGACACTGATTTGCCTTCTGGAAGCCTTACGAAACGCAATTTAGAGGCATAATCCGAGAAAAGGGGGGAATTTAACGTGTAAAGAACAACGCCATCTGTTGGAATTTGATCCTTTACCGTTCCTTTGAAAAAACCATATTCAGAAAGGTTTTCCTTGTAGTTCGCATCTGCTGAAACGAGACTTAAAAATGCAACGCAAGCCAAAAATAGTAATCCAATTAACCGCATCAGAATTTAATTGATTTGACATTTTCTAAATCGCAATCAAAGAGATCCTTGCCTTGCTTTAAGCCTTTGAAATTATTCTCCGCATCGAGGAAAGCGGTGCTTTGGTTCACATTATCCCGCACACAAATGGAATAATCTAAAGGGTATTTCCCATCTGAACCTACTTTCTTCGGATTTAAAATACCGTCATAAACGACCATCGGAACGTGGCGCCCGAAGCGTAAAACGAAGCGATACATTTTACCAAAACGGCTATCCGTCGGCACCCTTCTCGGATTTCTTTCAAACGTGTTGTGGTGAATCGAAACGGCTGTCGGATATGGATCGTAATCTTTGTCCTTTATGGCATTTTCGGTCATGTAATACGAGATAATCGCGACCCCAATCGTGGCGTGATTGATAATTTGATTTTCAAAAAATTCCACATTACTGGCGGCTAACACCATCATCCCGGTTCCTCTGGGCACATTGCCTACAATGTTTCCCTTAGGGGCAAAATTTGCCAGATTATTCTCTTTCACTAAGTTGTGATGAACGCGAATGTGGCCGCCCTTTTTTTGGACTAAATCAGGCAAATCAAATACTAAAATTCCGCCCGTATTACCGATCGCCTTGTTATTATAAACATCCGCATAAAGCGAATTTTCAATCTCAATTCCAGCCACATTCTCGTAGGCTTCACAATTTCGAACGATGATATGCTTCGATTGTCCCACATAAATTCCCGCATCCGAGGCACCTATCGCGATACATGAATCGATCAAAACATTCTCGCACAATACAGGATAGAGCGCGTAGGAGCCATTGGTGGACTTAGGGCCACCTGTCCAAGCGGCTTTGATCCGGCGAAAGGTGATTCCCTTCACTTGCATCGTCTTAATCAAATCCCCTTTAGAATCCTCCGTCGTCATATCTTCGATGACGATGTTTTCGCAATTCGAAACCCTGATTCCTTCTGCGCCTTGGGTTTGGCCTTTAAAACTCAAAATCGTTTGATCTATTCCCTTTCCGCGCAAGGTGATGTTCTTTTTCCCTTCTAAAGAAAGGCTCTTCGTTAGCTGAAAACGACCCGCCTCGATCTCAATCGTGGAACCATCTTCAGCTAGAATCAAGCGCTTCTGCAAGTTTTTCTCGAAGTCTGCTTGCCCTAAGGCGGTGAAGCTCAATAAGCTAAGAAATAGGATGACGTGTTTCATTAAATAGGATTAAATCATTCGAAATTATCGATTTTTTTATAATATTACCTTAACAACCTATGAAACCTATGAAATTCATTTACGCTAGCCTACTTTTTGTTTGGGCTTTTAGTGCACAGGCACAAATTGAAAAATCAGCATTTATTTATGAAACTGCGCCTTATCCATCGTGTCATGCCTCCACGATTGAAGAAACACCAGCTGGATTAGTGGCTGCGTGGTTTGGTGGAAAGCATGAAAAAAACCCAGATGTGGGGATTTGGTTTAGTCAGTATGTAAACGGTAAATGGGACACGCCAGTAGAGGTAGCGAATGGAGTGCAAGGTGACGGCAGAAGGTACCCACTTTGGAACCCCGTATTATTACAAGTACCTAGAAAAGAATTAATCCTGTTTTACAAAGAGGGCCCTGCACCAGACGCATGGTGGGGTATGTTAAAAAGATCCTTCGATGGCGGGAAGACCTGGTCAGCAGCAGAAAAACTACCAAAAGACATTTATGGCCCTATTAAAAATAAGGCTGTTCTCTTAAAAGACGGCACCCTTTTATGCCCATCCAGTTCGGAAGATAATGACTGGAGATTGCACATGGAATTTACCCGCGATGGGGGAAAAACTTGGTCCAGAACAGGGCCATTAAATGACGGGGTGACTACTTCAGCGATTCAACCTTCCATTTTATTCTTACCGGATGGCCGCTTGCAATTAGTTTGTCGCTCAGAAAATGGATTCATCTTACAGGCCTTTTCGAGTGATTTAGGGCGTACTTGGACGGCTTTAGAGCCATCGACTTTAGTGAATCCAAACTCGGGAATCGATGCGGTTACCTTGAAAGATGGTCGACATGTTATCGTTTATAATCCAGTGAAAAAGGGCCGTTCGCCTATCAGTGTGGCCATTTCGAGCGATGGTAAAACCTGGAAAGATATCGCTACTTTAGAGAACGAACCGGGAGAGGAATTCTCCTATCCAGCAGTCATTCAAACCAAAGACGGCAAAGTACACATCACCTATACTTGGAAGCGGAAGAAAATTAAACACGTTATTCTTTCGCTTTAATGGCTTCGATCGATCTCCTTATCATTGTTTTTTACCTCCTGGTCATGATAGGAATCGGGATCTATTTTTCTCGAAAAAATAAGAGTTCGGAACAATTTACGACAGCCTCCGGAGCGATTCCGGGCTGGGCTTTGGGACTTAGTTTCTATGCCACTTTTTTAAGTGCCATCACGTTTTTAGGTGATCCGGGGAAGTCTTTTGGGTCTAACTGGAATCCCTTCGTTTTTAGTCTTTCTATTCCTTTAGCCGCTATCGTAGCGACGAAATGGTTTGTGCCCTTTTACCGTGGAAGCGGGGAGATTAGTGCTTATACGCATTTAGAAAAGCGATTTGGCGGATGGGCGCGGACCTATGCGATGGTCTGTTTTATACTTACGCAGCTAGCCCGAATGGGGACGATTTTTTACGGAATTGCGCTGACTTTGAATGCGCTGACCGGGATTGATATGCGGTTGATTATTTTAGTGGCAGGTCTTTGCATTATTCTATATACGGTTTTAGGCGGGATGGAAGCGGTGATTTGGACGGAGGTAATTCAGGCCATTTTAAAGACAATGGGTGCTGCGATGATTCTGTATTTAATTACTTTGAAGACTCCCATCAGCACGATTATTGAAACGGGAATGCGGGAGGATAAATTTAGTCTGGGAACTTGGAATTTCGATTTGAGTACAAGCTCCTTTTGGGTGATTTTGCTGTATGGCTTTTTCATTAATTTGACGAATTTCGGTATAGACCAAAACTACATCCAACGTTACCATACCGCAAAAAATCCAGGCGATGCGGCGAAAAGTATTTGGCTTTGCGTTCTGTATTACGTGCCCGTTTCCTTCTTGTTTTTTTTCATCGGTACGGCGCTGTATGCTTTTTATGGAGATAATCCCGCGCTTATTCTCGAATTAAAACAGCAGGTTTCCATCGAAAAAAACATCCCATTAGAGGCCTTAAAAGCTAGTGATTACGGCGACCGGGTATTACCCTTTTTCATGAAAACACAAATCCCCTCCGGATTTTTAGGCTTGTTAGTGGCGGCTTTAATGTCGGCTGGAATGAGCACGATGAGCAGCGGAATGAATAGCTCTGCAACCGTGTTTTTAAAGGATATTTATTTACGTTACATCGACCCCTCTGCGACGGAGAAAAAGCAGTTTCGGGTCTTGCTTTTTGCCACCGCTTGCATGGGTGCTTTAGGCATTGTTTTTGGCATCAGTATGATAGGGGTAAAAAGCCTTTTGGATGTGTGGTGGAAGCTTTCCGGGATATTTGCAGGAGGAATGTTAGGGATATTTTTACTTGGTTTTCTCGCAAAAAAAGTGCGTAATTCTGAGGCCAAAATCGCGGCATTTTTAGGACTTATTCTTATCGCTGGAATGTCTTTTAAAGATGCGCTGCCCACCTATTTACAAATTCCATTAGACAGTAAAATGACCGTTGTTTTAGGAACATTAAGTATCGTGGGAATCGGTTATTTACTACATAAAATTCGAGCCAAATGAACACCTTGCCGCGCGGTTTTATTCCAGTTATGTTAACGCCGTTTAACGACGATTTATCGATCGATTTTACGACTTTGCGCGCGCTATGTGATCACTATATCGACAACGGAGCGGTCGGGCTTTTTGCGAATTGCTTATCGAGTGAGATGTATGAACTAAGCCCTTCTGAGCGTTTAGAGGTGATCAAAACAGTGGTGGATCAAACGGTGGGACGAGTGCCGGTGGTGGCGACGGGAACCTTTAGTGGAAGTATCGAAAAGATGGCTGATTTTTCGAATCAGGTATATGCCCTAGGGGTCGATGCGGTCATCGTTTTGAATAATCAATTTGTTAGCGCCGAAGAATCGGATGAGCTCTTTTTAGCCCGAATTCATCAATGGATGAATTTGACGCCGGGCGTACCTTTTGGCATTTATGAATGCCCGGTTCCTTACAAAAGATTGGTTTCGATTCCTGTTTTAACGGAGCTATTAGCTTCGGGACGCCTCTGTTACCACAAGGATACGTCATTAAATATAGATCAAGTAAAGGCAAAAATTCAGGCGGGAATGGGGGAGCAATTCGGTGTTTATGATGCGTATATGGTGCATGCCAAAGCCTCCTTAGCCGCTGGCTCGTTGGGTCTTTCCTGCATTCAAGGAAACTTTTTCCCGGATTTAATTTCCGCTTTCTGCTCTAATACTACCAATGAATTTCAGGCATTTTTGACTGAAAATATGGACCTAATGCATTCCGCCTACCCCACTAGCGCTAAATACGTTTTGCAAAAACAGGGCTTCCCTATTTCGTTAGCAACGCGACGAAAAGTAGATCCTTTAACAGAGTCGCTGAAGGCAAAATTAGATGAATTGCTTACATCAGCTTCTCGGTATCGATCTCCATAAAATCCTCCACTAAGGGAATAAAGAAGTCCTTTACAAAGGCATCATGCTGTGGATGTATCGAATAGGCCTGGTAAATTTCGTTGTTTGCAAAATCCATCGAGAAGCCGTATTTGAACTTATTTTTGGAGCTGGTTTGGCGCGAAACCTCCATGTTTTCTACCCCGTTAATTTCTTCCAAGGTTTTAAGCGCCACAAAAAATGCGTGTTTCTGCGATGCTGAAACCGTTGCTTTAAAATTAAAAATACCTGCGTGTCGAATGCTCATTATCATAGGGTTTAGGTGCCAAAAATACAGAATTTGGGATGATTTATTAGCAAAAAGCCCCTTTATCTTGTAAATTGAGGTAAAATCTAAAACTATGAAAAGACGTCATTTTATTGCCTCGGCAGGCTTAATAGCGAGCACCGGAACAGTCGCAAAAGCAGCTGCGAAAAAACCTTTATTACACCACGTGTTTTTTTGGCTAAATAACCCTGCATCCGAAGAGGATAAACAACAATTAATTAAGGGATTGAAAGCCTTAAAAGGGATTCCGTCTATTAAAGAAATCCACATTGGGACTTTAGCATCCACCGAAAAACGCGAGGTGGTAGATACGAGCTGGGACGTTTCTGAATTGATGTTTTTTGACGATGAAGCAGGCCAAAAAGTGTACCAAGATCACCCCATCCATGTCGACTTTGTGAAAAACTATGCTCATTTGTGGAAGAAGGTAATCGTGTATGATGCGGTAGATGCCTAGATAAAATATGTTCCCAAATCCGTAAAGGGGACAAAGCTTGTTTGGTTGTTAAGGAATACGGGGAATAATTACGCGTTCTTTGGTCCTTACAAAAACCCCTTAACAACCAAAAAATGAAAAAATTCATTCTATTATTCGCACTTGCGGGAAGCATTTTCGCTTGTGCTAAAAAAGAAGACGGCGCTGCTGCTTCTACTGGCGCAAAAGGCCAAAACGGTATCACCATCGACAGCTCTGCTAACACAGATTTAGTAAGAAAAATGATTGCAGCGTATGAATCTGGAGATTCGGCAGCTTATCGTTCTGCCTATTCTACTGATGTTGTATTTCACGATAACTTAGATTCAATGGGTATCGATGGAAATATGTCTATATTTAAAGTATCAGCTGACAAAGGAATTAAAATTAGTGTTGTAGTGGGTCCGGTTTGGGAAAACCAATTCGATAAGCCTACTTCAAAAGGCTACACTAGTTACGTTATGAGCCACACGACTAATATCTACACAAGAGGCGATAAAACTGCTAAGAATGTCACTTTTGCAGTGGATGCAATCAAAGATGGCAAGCTAGTAGAGGAGTGGTTATTCTACGACAAAACTGCGGTTGCGGAATTGTTTAAATAAATTATTTGTTGCAGCGTCCTGCGGACGCTGCAACAGTTTTTTTGCTGTCCCTAGGACACCGGCGTCGAATTCTTTTCGTAAATTGGGTTGAAACCTATTGAATATGAAAAAGTTGATCCTCGCTTGTTTGCTGTTTGTCCTATCTTTTGTGGCACAAGCGCAATTTTCCCTACAAAATTTACAAGTCGAATACCAAAAAGCCCCTCTTGGGATTGATGAGGCACATCCGCGTTTTTCATGGCAGATGAACTCTAGTGTGCGCAACGCAAAACAAACTGCATATCATATTGTCGTACAGTCAGAATCTGGCCAGATTGTTTGGGATTCTAAAAAGCAAAACACAGACATCTCGGTAGGAATTCAATACAATGGAGAAGCCTTACAAGCAAAAACGGCGTACCGCTGGACGCTGGAGGTTTGGGATTCCGCGAAGAAGAAATCGACACAGGTTGCAAATTTCGAAACAGGCCTTTTGAACCCTTCGCTCGAGGCTTGGAAAGGGGCCGATTGGATCGGATCCAATGACTTGAATTTCTATACCCATTACCTATCGGTTTATAAGTTTCAATATGGGGTCCAAATCGATAAAGGCACGAAAGCGAGCTTTGTTTTTGGAGCAAATGATCCTCGGTTGCAAAACCGCAATCTGAATATTCAAGACGTGAATAGCGGAGTAAATCAATCTTATGTACGACTTGAATTAGACCTTTCCGGTCTAGAAACATCTGATTCAGGACAAGCGGACTTACATATTTACCGCGTAGGTTACGACAAAAAAGACCGAGCAGATCAGGCTTTCAAAAGCTTTAAAATTCCTCCAGCTATCATCAATGCAGCGAATAAATCTCAAAAACATACTGTGTTTGCTGATTGCAATTTTGGCGTATTTGATTTCTATATCGATGCAGTCGACAAGGCACACAAGATAAATCCTACGCCCAAAAATGCAAGCCCATACGCGGCAACTGGCGTAAACTTAAATCCCATCGGAGCGGGTAATAATTTCATTAGTTTTCCGATGCTTTCGGAGATTGGATTTGCCACAGCAACAGGGGAGTCAGCACGTTTCTCGGACGTGATTATTCGCAATTTTAGACTTCCTTCGAATCCGTTATTTGAGGCTGATCAACATCCGGGACTATGGAAAGAGCTCCCTTTTGATGGCAAGGTTTTTAGTGTTTCCGGAAAATTCAGTGTTGCTAATCCAAGTCGTCACGCCGCACCGATGTTGCGCACGGAATTTGCGGCAACTACGGGAAAAACAATCAAAAGCGCCCGAATTTATGCCACGGCACGCGGCATTTATGAATTGTATTTGAATGGAAAAAGAGTCGGTGACGAGTTTTTTAATCCCGGATTAACGCAATACAACAAGACGCATACCTACCAGGTTTTTGATGTGACTTCATTACTAAATAAGGGTAAAAATGCCTGGGGAGCGTGGCTAAGCGAAGGCTGGTGGAGTGGTAATATTACGTACAGTGGCGATAGTTGGAACTATTTTGGAGATCGTCAATCCTTATTGGCTTCTTTAGAAATTCGCTACACGGACGGAACAGAGCAGGTCATTCAGACGAATCCAAACACCTGGAAATCGTTCACGGATGGACCCATTCGCGTGGGGAGTTTCTTCCAAGGCGAGGTCTATGATGCGCGGAAAAACGCAGATATCGAAGGCTGGTCAGCGACAAATTTCAATGATAAAAACTGGACGCCGGCAGCTAATATTCCATTAGAAGGCAACAGTTTCGCGCTCGATTACCAAGGAATGAAATTAGTAAATCACCTTGATGACCGCGTTACGGTGCAACAAGTATTGCAAGCAAAGTCCATTTCGGAACCCAGAAAAGGCGTCTATGTCTATGATATGGGCCAAAACATGGTCGGCTTCCCTAAAATCTTCATCAAAAACGGCCAGCCAGGTCAAATCATCACCCAGCGTTTTGCCGAAGTTCTCTACCCTGATTTAGCCGAATACGCAGGCCAGAAAGGAATGATTATGCTCGAAAATATCCGGGCGGCTCTCGCGCAAGATATCCATATTTTGAAAGGGGGAGACGAATACATTCAACCGCGTTTTACCTTCCATGGCTACCGTTATTTAGAGATTACGGGAATAGAAAAGGCTCCAGAACTCCCTCAAGTCGCAGGAATCGTTCTATCCTCCGTTAAAAACATAAGCTCTTACTATGAAACCTCTGACCCAATGGTCAACAAATTATGGTTAAACATCACGTGGTCGATGCGCTCCAATTTCCTATCGATTCCGACGGACACCCCGGCCCGAAACGAGCGAATGGGCTGGAGTGGAGACATCAATGTCTTCTCAAAAACCGCAACGATGATGGCACCTGTGAATAACTTCATGCGCCGCCACTTACTAGGCATGCGGGATGTGCAGCGGGCTGACGGCCGTTTCACTGACGTAGCTCCAATGGGCGGTGGTTTTGGCGGGACCTTATGGGGCAGCGCGGGTATCGTGATTCCGTGGGAAACGTATTTGCAATATGGCGACAAAGCCATGCTAGCGGAACATTATCCAGCCATGAAACGCTATATGACTTTCCTTGATTCCAAAGTAAAGGACGGCATCTTGAACGAAGGACCGCTAGGCGATTGGCTGAGCCCGGAAGGGAATAAGAACGACAATACCCTGTTCTGGATGGCCTACCAGGCGGCTGATTTAGCAATTGTGTCGAAGGTGGCACACGTTTTAGGATTTACGGCAGAAGGTGCATCTTTTTTAGCCCAAAGTGAAGCCAAAAAAATCTCCTTCAACGAAATTTATGTAGATAAAAACCACTTTAAAACTATCAAATCAGGTGTTAAAACCGACTTTATGGGGCCGCCTAATGCGAACGCTACACCAGAAGCCTCCGACAAAGGCCAGCTGATGGACACCCAGGCGTCGTATGCAATACCTTTGGCATTAAACGTCTTTAATGCAAGCAATGCCCCTAAAACGCTGGAAAATTTAGTCGAAACAATCAAACGCTCGAATAAAGACGACCAAGGCGAGGCCCGCCCACCGTTCTCGTTGATGACCGGCTTCATCGGAACCGCGGCCATCTCCGAAGCCCTATCTGCAAACGGAAAACACGACATTGCTTATGGCTTGTTAACGACGAAAACCTATCCATCTTGGTTGTATTCGGTAGCGAACGGAGCCACGAGTATTTGGGAAAGATTGAATTCTTATACCATTGAAAATGGTTTTGGAGGTAATAACAGCATGAACTCGTTTAACCATTATTCCTTCGGGGCTGTAGCCGCGTGGATGTACACACATTCGCTCGGAATTCAGCGCGATGAAACTTCCCCTGGCTACCAACATTTTATTTTACAGCCTACGCCAGATCCGTCGAGTAAAATTACGTCTGCCAAAGGTCACGTCGAAACGATGTATGGAAAAATCGCCAGCGAATGGATTAAAAAAGGTAATAAGACGACCTACCATTTCACAATTCCAGCGAATACCTCCGCTCAAGTAAAATTGCCTCAGGGCAAAATCTTGAAAGGATTACCACTGGAAAAAACAAAAACCAGCGCGGATCGAATAGAATTCGAGCTCGGCGCCGGCCTTTATGAATTTGTCGTAGAATCGAATTAACCTAACGCTTTTCTACCCATCGCATCCGGATTATTCACGAGTGCACAGGCATCATCGAGAATCATCGTCTCCCCATTTTCCTTCGTGTAAGGCTTCCAAGACGGAAGGCCTCCGCCATTTGGATTACCTGTTTTTATGAAGTTCAAGAAGGACTTCGCCATCTTCGAAGAAAGGGCACGAGGTCTTTTCCCGCCACCCGTATGTGTTAACATCAGGTCTGTATTATAGAACCAAAAACAAATATCATCACAGTGGAACGCGCGCATGCGTCCGTCAAAAAGCGGGGGCTGCCAGCCAAACCAAGACAAATACACCGGCGCCTTGCGTTGTGACACTTTCGCATCTGCGGCAGCAATGGCTCCCTTTCTATTCGATAGAATCATGGCCCACACTTCAACGGGTTTTACTTTAGGGAAGTTTTGGCTATACGCCTCCACAATTTTGCCTGCATCCGCACCGAATCGAGGCTTGATTTTTTCTACTACTCCTGCTAAGGTGATCTCTTCTAAGCTCGCGTCTGTCCGGCTAGGGCTAGACTCATGGAAGGTCGTATTAATGATCAACGGAATGTCCGCTGAGAAATGATTCGGATCAGAAAAGAACGGCTGATCATTCATCGTCACCCCATCCGCAACCGGCGAAAATCCACCACGGGAGATGTTCATTTTCTTCGCTTCCTCTGCGAATTTTTCTACTGCACGCGTCGTAATATCAATATATTGTCTCCATGGAATTTGTTGCAATTTCTCGATTTCGCCGGGTTGTAAACCTGCTTCTTCCATCACTTTAAGCCCTAGTTTCTCTGCATATTCCTTGTTTACTCCTGTTAATGAAGTTCCACTTAAAGCCACCGCTTTATGGAATAAACCTTTTGCCGCTGGCATATTCATTAATGAAGTCACCTTAGCTCCTCCACCCGACTGACCGATGATGGTTACATTATTCGGATCCCCTCCGAAATTAGCAATATTATCTTTTACCCATTCGAGCGCAGCCACCATATCTAGGTTACCTACATTCCCTGAATGTGGATGACCTCCAGCTGCCTTTAGGTGCGAATATCCGAAAGGTCCTAGACGGTGATTAATCGAACAGAAAACGATGTTGCCTAAGCGACTCAAATTTTCGCCATGGTAGCCATCTTGTTCAATGGCATTGCCATTCGTAAAACCGCCACCGTGTAACCAAACTACCACCGGACGTTTACCAGAATCAATAGCGGGAGTCCACACATTCAGCTTCAAACAATCCTCCGATACATCATCGTAATTCCAGTGATCCACGAAAGAGGCATAGGCATTTGAATAACGTTTCTCCATAATTTGAGGAGCGGTGTTTCCCCACCAAACACAGGGTTTAATGTCTTTCCAAGCCGCTGGTTTAACGGGTGGCATAAAACGATTTTTGCCTGACGTATCAGCTCCGTAAGGAATCCCTAAAAATTGGTTGATCCCCCGCAATACAAAGCCGCGCACTTGACCATACTCTGTAGTGGCAACGGCGATATTATCGCCTACAAACAGCAGCTGGTCATCCGTGGATGTTACGGCTGTGGGAGAATTCAAAGGACTCGAGCCCACACTTAAAGTGGCAGCTCCTAATCCAAGGGATTGGATAAAATTTCTACGATTAGATTTCATATTTTTTAATAGGTTTAAATTCCGTTATTTTATCGCAATCCATAAATCTTCATCGAACGCATCGACCAAGGTGTAATATCATTAGCTGCGGCGTTAACTCCTTCCGCTAATTTCAAGCGTAAGAATTTCGTGCGGGTGGGTGTAAGGGCTACAATATTATCCCCTTGCGTTCCTTTTACATTTGCTTGAACAACCTGCCAATCTGAGCCATTCGTCGAGGCCTCTACTTGCAGGTTTCGAGGATAGGTGTGCGTGAATTCGGGTGTAACGCCGGCGGCAGGTCTTTGGCCTCTCTTAAACCCAGAAGTAGACGTAAAATGGAACTCAGAAAGGGTATATTCTGATGGGAATTCCACTTGGAAAACCATATCCTTTTCTTGCGTTTTACCCGTCGACCAGCCTTCATAATTAAAGGCGCTTTTAGGCGATGCATTTCCTCCCACGCGGGTGGATGAAGTGTGGGTGGCATAGAATTTCCAGCTTTGGTCCGGTACAAATTCCATCGGAACCTGCTTCAATAAAGACTCAAACTTATACATCCCCGCTTGCTTATTCGTATTTGCTCGAATCGAGGCCACCTGCTGTGGAGTGACGAAAGACGCATCATTTGATAAACCATTTCGGATATACGAAACCACATCTGCAATCCACTGGTCAGATTGTTCTTTCATCGGTTGCATCAAACCACCCGCATAAGTTTTACCATCTATCGCCCCTTCTAATCCATGTAAAATAACCCGTATCGCATATTCCGGATGTTGTTGAATGCGGAATGATCCTGACAAAGCCGGCGCTAACAATTTCCCATTCCCCATCGGCTTTCCCATCCCATCATTTCCATGGCATTGTGAACATAATTCAGCAAACACTAATTCCCCTCGCTCTAAAATTCCCTTTTGCTCCTTGCTCAATTCCGGCGCATTAAAAGGCCCATTCGTTCGTGGCTTAGGAGGTGTTATTATTTGCTCTCCGATCAAATTGACCCCAGCCGATTTATTGGAAGCTAATGTGGCTTTTATACCTGATTCGAGTTCCGGAACCTTCAAGAATTTCTGCGTGAAAATCGCCTGCATCACCACCTCGTTATCCGAATCATTTAATGCTTTTTTATACAGATCAGCTAATCCTTTTTCGCCTGCTTTGTACAAGGTTTCCGAAGCCTTCAAAGCTTGGATGCGAATGCGTGGATTCACGTCTGCCATCAGTTTAGTAACAGTCGCCACTTTCAAAGAACCTAAACCTTCTAAAGTCCAAATCGCATGTATTCTTCCATTCACATTCGTCCCTTTCAAGGCCATCGCCGTTAATGCAGGCACCACCGATTTATCATTGCGCTGCACTAAAACTTGCTGCGCCATATCTTGCCACCAACCATTGGGGTGATTTAAATAAGTCACTAAAGTCGCCGATTTATCATCGTACATACGCGGTTGTTTCGTGTCGCGCTGAAAGCCCTCGTGACTCACTCGCCAAATACGACCCAAACCCACCACTTTGTCTAATTTGTATTGCTCGATTTTCGTGCGCAAATAAGAGCCCTTAGGCGTCCATTGCCCCTCCTGAATAATTCCGTGGTACATATCTACAATGTACATCGTTCCATCGGGAGCAGTGGCCATATCGATAGGACGGAATAAGGGATCCGTCGAGCGAATAAATTCGGATTTTTGGTCTTGGAAAACGTTATGAAGCGTGGTTAAACCGTCCTTTTTAATAGGGTTGATTTGGCGTACAATTCGCGCCACCGGTTCTCCATAAAATAACTGCCCGCGTACAGAAGCGGGTAAACGATCCCCGCGGAAAATATCATTTCCTGCTGAACCCGTCACACGATTTAAAGATCCATCCGGCTGACGAACCTCGTCCATTCCGCCCTGCATATCGGATACTTTTACGGCAGCGCCGTAAGGAACGACGAAGCCCGCAGCGAGTTCATTCGGCACCTCAAAGTTGCCGTATTGAATCGGGAATTGAAAGTGAGACGGAACGCCAGACGCGCCACCTTGGAAGTATAATTTCCCATCGTCATCTTGGGTAATTCCCCATTGAGCTCGGTTTGCCCCTGTTTTCTCCCGAATAATTCCGTTCGGAGTTTCTCTAATACGGAAGGCGTTAACAGTAGAGTAAAGCCAGTTATCCATTCCATAAAACAAGAAGGCTTGCTGGTGTTCTACGTTGCCTGAACGACCATATTTGTTAGTAAAAAATTCCTTTTTATCGGCTTTGCCATCGCCGTTTGTATCCGTGTATTTGTAAATATTATCTTGGTCTGACTCCATGGTCAAAACACTATTTTTGCCATAAGGCAAAACAAAACGGGGGAAGATTAATCCGTCCACGAAGGCGGTTCCTGTCTCGTAAATTCCATCATTATTTTTGTCTTCCCAGCGCGAGATTCGGCTGGTAGGCTCTAACTCATTTTTGGAATCTGCATCTAACATATAAGATCTTAACTCCAAAACGTACATCCTGCCATTCCCATCAAACACGATTTCCGCCGGCTGCTGGATCTGTGGCTCCATTAAAACGGGCTGCATTTTATAGCCCTCAGGCAACAAAAACTTCTTCAACTGCTCATCGATGGTCAAAGGTTGCACCGGGGCTTTAGGAGCTAAATCAATCCCTTTCCAGTTTTCATCATTCGGATCGACTCCGTCCGGAATTTTCAGGGTGTCTAAAGAGGTTGTACGAGAAGACGTGGAATGAAAGGAGGCCAAAACAGAAAGCATCAGCATTCCCGCCAAAGATAATACGGCTAATTTTTTCATGTAGGTTTAGAATTTTACACAAGGAATGTAGAATTTCACTGAATTACAAGAGCTTATAACGAATTATCAGGGCAGCTCATCCTAGTAGTGCGTCCTACTTCAGAGCTTAGGAAATCTGTAGGAAATGAGTCCGGAGTCCGGAGGGGATCAGTTTTCCTGCAAGGATTTGAATAATAGATCCTTTAAATAGTTCTCAACAAATAATTGCTTATTCTCCTTCCCCGCATCGGTTAATCTAGGTAAATAATGACTAAAAAATAGCTGTGAATGAGCCGTTTCAATGAGGGTACTACTTAGGGAATGTGGATAAGCATAGGCCGGATTATGGGACTGAATTAGATCCGAAATGCGTGCGCAAAGATCTTTAAATGGCTTGAATACCTTTTCTTCATTGATCTCCTTCACTTCTTTAACTAAGTAAACTTTGCTGCTTTCAGAAATAACGATTTGGTGTAAATAATTTTTATTATAATCCGTTTGACCCGCACTCTCTGGTAGCGCGTGCGTCAGCAATTCAACTAAGCGATTTAGCTTATCCGTAGAACTAGATAAAGGCTGCAACTGAAATACGACTAAGTATTCCATATAAGACCAATACCAATTTAATATATAGAGAAGTAGGCGGTGCTTGTTCTCGAAATACCGGTAAATAGTCGCCTCCGTAGTATTCATCTCTAGCGCCAGTTTCTTAAACGTAAAGTGCTCGAAACCTAGCTTATAAATCAAATCGATAGCATTTTTAACGATTTGCCTACCCAGCTCCGTGCTTTCCGGATCTCTAATATAGATCTTTTCGTTTACCTTAAAACTGAGAGAATAGTCCATTTTAATTCGCTTATTACACAACAAATCTAATGATAGATTTACTAACACAAAAGATATTTTAACATTTATTAATAATAGTATTACTATTATATAAAAAAGTATTTATAATTTTGCAGGAGAAAAATACGAATTATGCAAAAATTAAGTCCACTAAAAAGGATTCAAGCGCTAATCCGAGGTCATAAAAAGGAGGTTGTTTCGATCTATCTATTTTCGATTTTGGGTGGTATTGTTAACTTAAGTCTTCCACTAGGGGTACAAACTATCATCGGTTTAGTGATGGGTGCTACGATGGTGACCTCCATCTATGTGCTCATATTTTTAGTGGTTTTGGGTGTCTTTCTGATGGGTTTGTTTCAAATCAATCAAATGAAAATTATCGAGTCGATCCAACAAAGAATCTTCACTCAATATGCGTATGATTTCGCAGAAAAGATCCCCATGCTGGATTTGAAGCAAATGGATAAATTTTTTATTCCAGAGAAAGTAAATCGGTTTTTTGATACCGTAAATATCCAAAAAGGTTTTGCAAAATTACTATTGGACATTCCAGTCGCCAGTGTTCAAATTATCTTTGGGATTATTTTGCTTTCCTTGTACCATCCCTTATTCATCATTTTAGGCCTTATTTTATTACTGCTTTTAGTTTTGATTTTATATTACACCAGCGAAAGGGGAATAGAAACAAGTATTGAAGAATCGAATTATAAATACGAAGTAGCTGGTTTTTTCGGGGAAATTGCAAGAACAATTAAAACCTTCAAGTTTAGCCAGGGTTCGGATTTAAATCTGAAGAGAACCGATAAAAATGTAAGTGGCTACCTAGGGGCTAGAACAAAACATTTCCATGTTTTACTTTTTCAATATAAAACCCTCCTATTTTTTAAGATCAGCTTAACCACATTAATGTTAACTTTTGGCTCTTATCTATTAGTCACTCAACAGTTAAATATAGGCGAATTTATAGCCGCAGAAATCGTGATATTGTTGCTGATAGGCGCAGTTGAAAAGCTAATTATTAGTTTAGATAGTGCCTATGATGTGATCACAGGATTAGAAAAATTAGCAAGTGTAACTGAAAGCCCTATAGAAACAAGCGGAGATTTAGAACTAAGTACTCGAGTAGGTTTAGAGATTGAAATGAGAAATTTCTCCTTTGAATTTGAGCCAGGCAAACCTGTTTTAGAAGCCATCAACTTACATATTCATTCAGGTGAAAAAATACAAATAAATGGGCCAGATGGTTCTGGAAAGTCACTATTTATGCGAATCCTGACAGGAAATTATCTAGACTTCCAAGGAATACTGATGATCAACAAAGTTCCCATAAAAAATTATAGCCTATCCAGTCTGCGAAAACATACGGGCATATTATTACCCGGACAGGAAATTTTTGGAGGCACTGTATATGAGAATATCAGTTTAGGTAAATCAGAAATCACTCCAGCCATCATTTTAGAGACGGCAAATCAACTAGGAATGGCTGATTTCCTAAATCATTTTCCCTTAGGTTTTGATTCCTACATCGAGCCTATTGGTAAAAAAACTCCACAATCCATTATTAAAAAAATATTGCTTTTGCGCGCCTTGTGTGGAGAAAAAAGATTGCTTCTTTTAGAAAATCCTTGGACTGGTTTAGATGCAGAATTAGCAGAAAATTTACGTGAATTTTTGCTCAAAAAGTCGGACGCCACCGTTATTATTTCTACCAATGAATCGGAGGGATTCGATCAAAAAATTATTATCAAAAATGGAAAAATTTAAGTCCTTTAACGAAATATACTTACGTGATAAGGGGCCTCGAATAAAGCCTTGGTTAATCGGCTTAGGCTTAATCGTTCTCGGAATTTTGTTTTTACCTTGGACCCAAAATATTAAATCGAGAGGTAATATTACCAGCCTATTCCAAGAGCAAAAGCCACAAAAAATCTATAGCCCCATCGCCGGCAAAATGAATCGTTGGTGGGTGAAAGAAGGGGATTTTGTGAACCAGGGAGATACTTTGGCAAAAATCAGTGAGATCAAAGCAGAATATTTAGACCCTAAATTAATTTCGAGAACTGAAGAACAGTTAGATGCTAAAAAAGGAACGGTCGGTTATTATGAGCAAAAAGTAAAATCAACGGAGGATCAAATCGTGAATCTGCGTACCTCTAAGAAATTAAAACAGGATCAATTAGCGAATAAAATCACCCAATTACAGCAAAAATTAACCGGAGAAAGATCCGAATTAGATGCGGCAGGGAACGAGTATAATTTAGTAAAAGACCAGTTTGAACGAAATCAAAAAATGTTCAAAGAAGGTCTGATTTCGCAAACGACCTTTCAGCAAAGAAATGCGTCGATGCAAAACGCTTTAGCGAAGAAAACGATCGCCGAAAATAAGGTAAACCAAACCCTTCAAGAAATTCAAAATACGAAGATTGAATTGCGCGGAGTGGACCAGGAATACAGTGAAAAAATGAACAAGGCAGAGAGTGATAAATTCCAAAGCCTGGGCATGATCGAAACGGGCAAAGGAGAAATAGCTAAGCTAGAAAACCAGGTCGCTAATTATACCATCCGAGATGGAATGTACTACATCCTAGCTCCGCAAAGCGGCCAAATAATTAATGCACAAAAAGCAGGTATTGGAGAAATATTGAAAGATGGCGAAGAGTTATTAACCATCGTTCCTACGAATACAAATTATGCCGTGGAAATGTATGTGCGACCTGTGGACCTGCCCTTAGTGATGCCGGGGCAAGATGTTCGTTTTATTTTTGACGGTTTCCCTGCAATCTTATTTGCTGGCGGCTGGCCAGAACAAAGTTTTGGAACCTTTGCTGGCAAGATAAAAGCGGTTGAAAACAACATCGATGAGGAGGGTATGTTTCGGGTCATCGTGGTGGAAAATCCGAAAGAGAAAAAATGGCCTAAACAAATTAAAATGGGTGCGGGCGCAAATGGAATTGCCTTATTGAATGATGTCCCACTTTGGTATGAATTATGGCGAAATATCAATGGTTTCCCAGCAGATTTTTATACGGTGAAAAAGGATGAAAAATAGTTTTATTGTCTTCTTGTTTTTCAGTTTTTCGAGCCTTGCTCAGACGCCCGTTTTATTTCCGGAAGCGTTCCTGAAAATCGTTCAAACCTACCATCCGATTGCTAAACAAGCGGGGATCGGAGTGCAGAAATCGGAGGCCCAAATCCTGCAAGCTAGAGGCGGTTTTGATCCTATACTTAGTCATTATAGCACGCAAAAAACCTTTGATGGTAAAAACTATTATACCTCCCACGCTCCTGAGCTTAGTATTCCCACGTGGTATGGGATAGAATTACGATCAGGCCTTGAAAATTTACAAGGAACGCGCCTAAATTCGAGTGAAACTTTAGGTGAAACTAGCTATATAGGCATTAGCGTTCCACTCGCAAGAAATTTATTCATCGACCAGCGAAGAGCTAGCCTCCAACAGGCAAAATTGATGAATAAAATGGCTCTTCAAGAACAGAGGGCCATCTTAAATGGGCTCTTTTCTGATGGGATGGCATCCTACTGGAATTGGGTCAAATCAGTGCGGGTTTTAAAAATAGTCAATCAAAATCTACAGATTGCAGAAGCGCGCGTTTCCTTAGTGAAGCGAAGTGTGGAATTAGGGGAAAGGCCCGCAGTAGATACGGTAGAGGCGACGACTCAGCAGCAATATTTTGACAATTTATACCAAGCAAAATGGGTAGAACGTGAAAATGCTAGACTTGATTTATCAGTCTATTTATGGCAAGAAAACAACACGCCACAGGACTTGCCTTCAGAGGTGCAACCAGGAGAGGTGGCGAATGAATTTGCCCTATTAGCGGACTTTGATTTAAATCTTCCGTCATTACTCGAAAAGGCTTATGCAAATCATCCGGAATTAAGCGCCTATCAATACAAGATTGAAGGCTTGCAGGTAGAGAAGAAATTAAAGTTTCAAAGCCTATTACCTAAACTAGATGTGACTTATAATGCCTTATCTAAAGGGCTTGCACCTAGCGTGGAAGTGCGTCCGCTTTTTGAGAACAATTACCAATACGGTATCAAGTTCGAGATGCCACTTCGCTTATCAAAAGGAAGAGCAGATTTTCAATTAGCAAAATTAAAAATACAAGAAGAATCCTTGAATTTAGCACAGAAAAGACAGCAGATTCAGGTAAAAATTAGCTCTTATTATAACCAGGTAGAAGCGCTTAAAAAGCAAATTCGAACCCAGGAAATGGCCCTTTCAAACTACCAAACCTTAGTAAAAGCGGAAGAAAGCCGTTTTGCACAAGGCGAATCCTCTTTATTTTTAATTAATAGTCGAGAAACAAAAGCCATGGAAGCGGCTGAAAAATTAACGGAACTGAAAGCCTACCTTTTCAAAACTATTTATGCTTTACAAGCAAGTGCGGGGGTATTAATTTAAGATAATTGGGCGTACCTTTGCCTCTTCAAAAATACCCCTCTATACAATGCCTAATTCTGCGAACCGCACGAAAATTATCTTAATTCTTGGAATCTTATCGGCCATTGGACCTTTGTCCATCGATATGTATTTGCCAGCATTTAAAAACATTGCTTTAGCTTTGAATTGTTCACAAGAAGAAATGGGCTATACGCTATCCAGTTTCTTCTTCGGTATTTGCTTGGGGCAATTAATTAGCGGCCCGCTATTAGATCATTTCGGTCGCAAAAACGTACTCTACATCGGTTTATCCATCTACGTCTTAAGTTCAATTGCTTGTGCCTTTTCCACGTCCGTTGAAATGTTAGTTGTTTTTCGACTGTTTCAAGCCTTAGGTGGAAGCGTGGGAATGGTAGCCCCTAATGCGGTGATTCGAGAGACTTTTGAGGAAAAAGAACGCCCCAAGGTTATGTCATTAATGATTTTGATCCTAGGTGTTTCTCCTATATTAGCCCCCTCTTTAGGAAGCTTATTATTAACGATTGCAAGCTGGAAAGCTATCTTTTTAGTTCTCGCCTTCATCTTATTAGTCATCATCTTCTTGATCAAATCCTGGTTACCTGAAAAGACCAACCGGGAACATGGTGGACCGTTTCGAATTACGACCATTTTAACGTCTTACAAGTCCTTGTTCAAAGAAAAAGAATACCTCGTTTTTGCCTTTACCGGGGCGATAGGGGCAGGAAGTATTTTCACCTATGTAAGTGGGGCGCCATTAACTTTTTTAACTTATTATGGAGTAGATGAGTCCAAATTCGGATTCATTTTCGCGATTGTTGCCTCCGGAATTATCTCGGCGAGTCAATTGAATCGCGTGGTTTTGAAGAAGTATTCGAGTTTACAAATTTTGAAAGTGACCTTACCCACGCAATTAATACTGGGTTTGATTTTATCTATTTTAGCTAAATTGGATTTGCTTTCGATGGAATTAAATATCGCTCTATTATTTCTGATTATGGGTTGCCAAGGTTTCAATTTCCCCAATGTAGCGACACTTGCCTTGCGTCCCTTTCACCGAGGTGCTGGAACGGCGTCTGCGATGCTAGGCTCCATTCAGATGGCTTGGGGTGCAGTTTGCGCTACTTTAGTCGGATTGCTATTTGATGGAACTCCTTTCACCATGGCAATCATCATTTTCGGATGTGCTGTGCTAGCGAATACAATTTTGTTCGGAATTGGGCGGAAGTATATTGTCACCTAAGGCTTTAAAAGCTCGAAATAACTTACCACGAATTTATCGCCTTTCAAGTTACCTTGAACTTTGGCCTTACGCACTGCCATACAAAAGCCTTTCTCTTCATGGGCATCCCCGTGATCGTCTAGACCCGTGCCTTCGACCGCATAGGCCTTCCCTTCATATTTAACCGCGAGGTAGCATTCCTTTCCTGGCATTTTAAAATTACACGAACCACAAGACGCTTCTAGTTCCAACACTGGTTTAGAGGCATCCAGCTTCCCTGCCGGCTTAGATTGTGCAGAAGCCGCAAAGGCTACTAAAAAAAAGAATAAAAATAGCTTTTTCATAGAGGTAAAGTTAAAATAATAAAGGGAATACAAAACTAACAATTGCTGCCCACGCGGCATAAAATGGAAGGTAGGACGTCAAGCTTTTTTCTACCGCTTCGATACGTTCATTTCCTTTTAGAAATGACCATAGCTTTTGCGTTGTAATCATCAAGTGCGCCATGACGAGCGCATTGCTTCCTAGCACCGCTAGGCGATTCGGTGTAACACCAAATTCCACCAGTCGGAAACCAATGGCTGACAAAGCAATGCCATTATCTATAATCGCCAAACCCGCTAGAGCAAATAAGAAATACTGGTGAACGCGAGATGCATTTTGCTTTGTTGCCTCGCCTAAAGAAAACAAGATCAAGGCTAATACTCCTATGAGCACACCGTTAAATAGCAGCAGAAACTCGCGGTCATTATAGGGGTCTTCCCCAGAATAAATGATAGCCACTAGGAAAATGGCTAAGGTTAAAGTAACTAAGGGGGTGAAAATACGTGCGATGACAGGAGAAATTTTGCTGACTAAGCTGGCGTTTTGGCGCACTAAAAAGGTAGCAAAAAGAGGCACAGACGGAAGAATCGACAGGACTAAATAACGGAAATAAAAGTCCTCGATTTTTAGCTGAATTAAATTAAAAAGATTAATCGTCAACGCGGTAAATAAGCCTCCCGCTAATCCAATTACGGTAGTCATCACGACTAAATCTCCGTGGTAACGCAGAAAATCCATTCGTTTCCCAGGATCAGATCCAGCAAAAATATAGCCCACCACTAACCAAATTAAAATAGGGATATGAAGGCAAGTTAAAAGCAAGGTTGTGCTTTTTTCAGGTAAAAAGTTGATAAAAACAATCGAAGCGGCTAAAATCGCCAAAGGTGCCAAAAGCTGACGAAGCGACATCCCTTGCTTGTAAGCAAAATAGGCTCCTATCCCCGGCATCACGATAAAGGACATGTTGCGGGGAAAATAATAGTCATGCGAAATAGAAAAAATGTCCGGTAACTGCATGAGAAATCCGGCTAACAGCGCAAAAATACCTACTACAATCCAGTCGCTCATGGAACCCCAGGAGGTGGTCGAAACAGCTAATCGTTCCCGCCAAATTTGCGCCGAAACCTGCGAGGATATTTGAGGATAAACCGCTTCGAAAGCCCGGCTAAATTCAGCTGGGTTCGAGCGGTAGAGTTGCTCAAGCCCCGCTGGATTAGCAATGTCGGTGATAATTTGGTTTTCCATTTTACTTCCGGTTTGCCTTTATTTCAACTGCTTTCCCCTTAGCCGTATCTTTCAAAAAGCGATCAATATACCCCTGGCTAATCTCCGGATTGTCTTTATACTTTACCCGAAGCTCATCTAATTGCTTATGCAAAACTTTCCGAATAGATGAATAGGCAGGATCATTATACACATTTTTCATTTCCATGGGATCCTTCTCTCGGTCGATTAATTCCCATTCATCCGACTTAAAATAATAATGTATCAACTTGTACTTCTTCGTCACAATCGCATAATGGCGATTCACCATGTGCTCTGCTGGATACTCATAATAGTGGTAATAAACCGCATCGCGCTTCCAAGGCTTGCCTGTCACCAGAGGGATTAAACTTTGGCCTTGCATGTCCGAAGGTGCGGGAACACCCGCAGCGTCTAGAAAGGTTTGTGCATAATCGAGGTTTTGAACCAAGGCATCAGAACGCTGGCCTGCCTTAATATGTCCCTGCCAAGAGATCATTAATGGTGTTTTAAAGGACTCGTCATAGACAAAACGTTTATCGAACCAGCCATGTTCCCCTAGGTAAAATCCTTGGTCGGATGTGTACACGATGATCGTGTTTTCCATCAATTTATTGGCTTCCAAATAATCCAATAAGCGCCCCACATTTTCATCCACGGCACGAAGTGTGCCTAAATAGTCTTGCATATAACGCTGAAATTTCCAGCGCATCTTATCTTGATCCGTCATACTCGGATAGGCCTTCAAGAATTCCGCATTGATCCGATCATAGACCCGGTCAAAGTTCGCTTTTTGACTCGAATTTAAGCGACCCATGTCCGCTTTAAATCGTTGCTTATCAGATCTGATTTCAGGAATTTTTAATGAATCTAATACCGCAGGATAGATTTTATTATCCCCCGCCCAACCCATACTTATTAGGATATTCATCTCCGCCTCTTTAGCAGGCGAAGTTCGTCCAGCATAATCATCGAAGAGCGTCTTCGGTTCTGGAAACGTTTTCTGAGTCATTTCGTCCAAATGCCGTTCTGCCATTAACCAAGGACGATGTGGCGCTTTGTGCAAATACATGAGCATAAAGGGCTTGTCTGGTGAGCGCTCCTTTTTAAGCCAATCCAACGTCATATCGGTGATAATATCCGTCACATAACCCGTGACCTTGATATTGCCTTCGTTTTTGGTAATAAAATCAGGGTTATAATAATTCCCCTGATCGGGAAGAATCTTAAATTGATCGAAGCCCTTCGGTGTATTACCAAAATGCAACTTCCCGAACATGGCCGTTTGGTAGCCATTGGATTGTAATAATTGAGGAAAGGTCACATTCGTCGTGTCGAATTTAACATGGTTATCCACCTTTCCATTTAAGTGCGAATGTTTCCCCGTCAGAATTGTCGCTCGACTAGGAGCGCAGATCGAATTAGTTACGGAAGCATTTGTAAACAAGATCCCACTTTTCGCAATGCGATCGATATTGGGAGTAGAAAGCAAGCGCTGATCATAGGCTGAAATGGCCTGATAAGCATGGTCATCTGACATGATGAAAATGATGTTTGGGCGCTTAATTGAAAGCTTTTGGCCTACGAGCGTATGACTAAAAACACCGATAAAGGCCCAAACAACAATTTTTTTCATCCTATTTCAACTTCATATTCACCGGATCCCACTGAATAATTTTCTTTTGGAAGTAACTTTCATTACAAGCTAAAGCAGGCGCAGCAGCTCTAAAACCAAAGGTCGCATCTTCCACTACCGATGTTCCATTGCGGATCGCATCGAAGAAATGTGTGAAGTGATCCACGTGCTCATCGTATCCTGGAGGCGCTTTGTAAATCACATCCTCTTTCAGCGGACGCTTGCGCTGTACATCCGTCCATTTCGCGTTGTACTCGCGGGTCATTTCCTCCTGCATACTTTTAGGAAGTGTAAACACGGAATCGTATCCACCGAAACCTGGTGCTTCTGGCAAAATGCTATGTTTCACAGAAATCGTATTTCCTTTCACGTCCATCACACCCTCAGAACCGATTAAACGGATCACCTCTTGACCACCCGTTCCACTAATAAAGTTCACTTGCAAAGTTAATTGGAAGGCTGGATGCTCCGCCGTGTTACCGTATTGCATCACTCCCGACATCACATCTGGAAGGTTACGACCGTCGTTCCAATGACTAAATTGGCCCGTAGAGAAAATCGTTTCTGGACCCTTCGAATTTGTCATAAAGTGAGTTCCTGACAACAAGTGGATGAATAAATCCCCCGCTACGCCAGTTCCTACCTCTTTGAAGGCACGCCACCAGAAGAATTTCTTCGCGTCAAATTCCATTTTAGCCGTAGCTTCGATGAAGCGATTCCAATCACACGTAGACGCGTCTGCATCTTTAGGAATGGTATATTCCCAGGCGCCTATAGAGCTTTGGCGATCATAGACCGCGTTGACCATGTTCAATTTTCCAATCTCACCAGCCGCTAACATCTCTTTCGCCTTCGCTAAACCAATGCTGCTCACGCGCTGAGATCCTACTTGTAAGACTTTGCCGTATTTCTTTTGGGCTGCAATCACCTTAGGACCTTCGTCTATTTTGTAGACCATCGGTTTTTCGATGTAGACGTGTTTGCCTTTTGCCAAAGCGTCGATCGTAATCCGCGCGTGCCAGACATCGTGTGTTGCGATGATTACTGCATCGATGTCCGAACGATCTAATAATTCTTTGTAATTACGTGTCGTATATAAATCCTTACCGTATAGTTCCTTTGCATTTTCGATGCGGCCCGTATATAAATCACAGATTCCCGCTAATTCGACTCCGGGAACTTTCAGTGCTGAGGCTAAGTCAAAGTGACCTTGTACCCCAAAACCAATCACTCCTAAGCGAATCTTTTCGCCTACCGAAATGCGTTTTTCATAGGTTAAAATACGTTCCTCTGCTTTTTGCTGAGCGCCTAAAGAGGCGAATGGGGAGGACGCTGCCACAAGGCTAGTGGCCCCAATTTGTTGTAAAAACTTCCGTCTCGAAGCTTGACTATCTTTGTTCATATTCCAATAGGTTTTTTGTGAATTTACTTCCTTTTTACAAATCTTCCAAAGCATACCGCACATAGGCAAATTTCTTACCATTAGGACTCCATGAAGGCACATTAATCGTTCCTTGTCCCCCATAAAACTCCTCCGTTAAATCCTTTACGTCTTTCGTTTTCAGATTCAACAAACGCAGCTTTACTTGATGGCCAAAGGGATGGGACTGCTTTTGGTCTTCCATATACGTAATAATAGTCGCCACCTTATTATTAGGTGCAATGTGCGCAAACCAATTCGAATGCGCATCGAAGGTCATCTGCTCCGGATCCGAGCCATCCGCCTTCATCCGCCAGATCTGCATCATCCCTGAACGATACGAATTAATGTAAATGTATTTACCATCTGGAGAATATTCCGGACCATCATCCAAGCTTTCGTTTGTCGTCAAGCGAATTTCTTCTCCGCCAGCTGTAGACATGGCATAGATATCAAAGTTGCCGTTTCTAGAGGCACAATACACCATCATTTTCATATCTGGTGAAACCCCGTGCCAATATGAAGGCGTTAATGGAGTTAGTTGAACTGGTTCTCCGCCATCAGCTGAAACTTTATAAATGAAAGAGGATCCTCCTTTTATTTCTGGTTTTCCACTGGAAATGAATAAGGTTTTTCCATCGAAACTGTAACCGTGATCATTATTCGCCTTAGCGACAGAACCGGTATTTAACTCGCCTAATTTTTCTCCTTTTGGGCTGATTTTTTCGAGTTTCCCGTATGAATTAATCAATAAAAACTTCCCGTCACGAGACCAGTTTGGCGCTTCGAAATGTCGCTTCTCGGTGAGAATTAACTCTGATTTACCTGAGGCTAGATCATAAATGTAAAGTGAGGTGATCACTTTTTTCCCGGCAGGTATTTGGGCAGACAAGGATAGGTTGAATCCTAGCAAAAGAATCGCTAATTTTTTCATGTTTCATCGGTTTAGAAACATAAGTTATAAAAATTATTAGCTTTTCATGTCCTGATCGAAATGAATAATATGCTTATTTAGTTTAGATTTGTTACTAATTATTCCTCATTATGGAAATCACAATTCTGGGTATAGCCTGGGTATTTTACTTTTTTGTCCACAGCTATTTAGCCTCCTCCGAAGCAAAATCGATTATTCAAAGGAAATTCCCCTTCCTTTTTACCTATTATAGGATCCTATATAACCTCATTGCTATAGGGGGATTGATTCCTTTAGTCATACAAAGTTTTCTAATCCCAGAGGCCTATTTGTTCTCTGGCTGCAAATCGGCGGGGATATGCCTCCTGGTAATCGGTTTGATCCTATTAATCCTTGCTTTTAAGGCTTTTGATGGAGCAGAATTTCTGGGTATTAAGGCGGAAGGGAAGCCTGAATTAGTCCAAAAAGGCATGTACCGACATGTTCGTCATCCCCTTTATTTCGCGATAATCATCTTGATTTTAGGTCTTTTTTTGCTCGTCCCCACCGAAAAAATGGGACTCGTCCTAGTGATTTCCTATGGCTACATCCTGATAGGCTACCGCTTAGAGGAGAGCAAATTAATTGCTGTTTTTGGCCCTGAGTATACTACCTATCAAAAACGCGTAAAAGCACTTATTCCTTACCTGTACTAGATTACAGCAACAATAAAACCAGGGTCAAAACCGCACCTGCCAAGGTAAACAACATCGCTTTTTTAAAGATACTCGTCTGAGGTAAGAACATCCAGAAAGACGAAATCACAAAGAATAATAGCGATAATCCGAAGAAAATATTCAGATAAAAAAGCGGATCATTCGTAGTCGCCTTGTGCAATTTCGTCATCTTGTTCACGATGGCAGGCTGCTCCGAAACGGTATAATCTGCCACCCCTGTCTTCGAATTATACGTCCCTTGTTTGAAGGAAACTACATCGTCGATTGTCGTATCCGGCTTGAAGCCTTTGATGTGCAATTCCTTGCCTAATTCCTGGCCCTGAAGACCGGGTTTCACCGTCACCACCTTGTGCACATCGCTCTTTAAAAATTCCGTCTCGCGAAAGATTAAAATGATTCCGCTAATCGAATAAGTCGCCATAATGCCGGCCAAGAAGAAGCCTAAATAGCGGTGAAAAATGCGCATTTTAGTAGATACTGAGCTCATAAAGAAAATGTTAAAGATTTATTTTAGCACCAAAATTAACTGAAAAAGGCATACCAGGACGGAATCCTTGAGGTAAATTTGCTACGATATAGCGATTATTTAATGCGTTATTAATCGTGGAGAATAACGAAATAAATTTAGTCAAGCGGTAATTCCCACTTAGATCTACTACCCAATATTCCCCAATCGTATTAACATCATTGTATTTCGCGTTCGATGAGGCTATAATCTCCGTAGGATTTCCCGTTTTAATTCGGGTGTTCCCCACATATCTACTAACTAAAGTGATGTTCATTTTCTCCGACTCGAGGCCTAAACTTAAACTCAGAAGCTGCGGTGTAATAAAGGGTATAAACTCCCCCTTCGTGATAGTTCCTGTCCCCCAATCGCCTCCCGCATTCACGAATGTTTGCATAAATTTTGCTTCATTATAGGTATAAGCGATGCTCAATGGTAAGCTCCATTTCGTAGATGAACGCCATAAATTTTGTTCCAAACTAACTTCAATTCCTTGGATTTTTGCGTTCCCCGCATTAAACATATCGCCAGTTCCTGCACCTCCACCGGACACATTATCTGATCCTAAAATGTTTTGGTAATTGTTCAAGAAACCAATCGCCTGCAGCTTCAAGTTTTTATAGTTGACCTTGTATCCCAGCTCATAACTATTAGCTGTTTCCGTTTTAGCCTGGGTGGCATTTGCACTTACTGAGGGCATCCCCGGAGGAGAAAAGCCTTTATGCACTCCGCCAAAAACGCGCATATTGTCCTTTACTACATAACTCACACCGACCCCGGGTAAGAAAATAGCAAGCTGATTTTTCGCAGATTTTAAGGCTGTCCCTATTCGAGCATTGTCATTATTGCCAAAATTAGTAAAGGCTAATTCCATATTTTCGTAGCGTATTCCTGGACTTATCGTGAGTTTATCAATCACCAATTCATATTGCAGATAGCCTGCCCAGCTTTTCGCTTGACGAATTTGATTCTCCGCATTTCCCTTAACTCCGGCAGAACTCAACACCATCGTGGCATTGGTCATGGCAAAAGTGGATTGCGTAGCATATCGATCCGCTTCGTCTTGGTGGTAGCGAATGCCTGATTGAATTTTGTGTCGAACAGCGCCGGTCTCAAAATTGTAAGTCAAATTCGATTGAAAGCCTAAGACATAGAACGTTCTAGCCGCGCTTTGGAAATTCAAATTACCATTTGATTGACCAGTCATAATGGAATAAGCGGTTGAATTACTTATTGGATCTGCTAAAATATTGGTTAAGCTGACTCCTCCGATTGAATTAACGCGTCCCCAATCTCGAAACGTTTTGGCCGCATAGGCTGTCGATGTGATGCTGAATTTATTCGTCGGGTTGATACTATGTGTCAAAGAAAGATGCTGGTGATTCATATCCAGCAGATCTTTTTGCGTAGCTGCATAACGTCTGTTAGAATTAGTTAGGAAATCATTAAAAGTCAGGCCTAAATACGTTTCATTGCCCTCCTCTGACATCGTCAAGAATTTTAAGGTGAGCGATTGATTGATGGGGGCGTTTATATCGGTATGCCAGCGGACCTTTCCCATAATATCTCTACGATCGAAACCGGTATTCGCCCCGGAAGGCAATTCCTTAAATCCATTACTGGCGAGGCGATTTACTTCGAACAAGTAGTCGATGTTTTTTTGGCTATCCCCTATCCAAATGCGTTGCTGATTAGTCCCAAAACTCCCATAAGAAAGCTGAGCAAAGCCCTTAAATGAATCTGGGATGGAAGTGGAAATTAGATTAATCGCCCCTCCAATGGTGTATGGGCCATGTTTTACCTGGCTACTTCCCTTTAAAACCTCCAGCTGTTCCATCCGCGCAAAAGTGGGGAAATAATAGGCCGACGGGTCTGAATAAGGCGCAGGAGCCATTAAAATCCCGTCCTCCATTAACGTAATCTTTGCACTCCGATTCACTGGAGTACCCCGTAAACCGATGTTCGGACGTAGGCCAAAGCCCTCCTCATCGCGTACATTTATTCCAGGAATAGTTTGAATGACTTTGTTGATATCGGGTTGGTTAAGCTTTTGAATTTTGGCAAAATTAACCAAAGCCCCAGAGCCAACTACTTTATAAGGACTTGTCCCCATGATACTTACTTCCTTTAATTGCACTGCATGTAGACTGTCGGTAGACTCCGATTGCTGAGCAAAAACAGGGGAAATGAAGGCAAAAAAAACGATAAATTGATGTATTGAAATTTTAGACATTTTTATTTAGACTAATTATAAATAATGCTCAAAAGTAAAACGCCATTTGCAAAAAAACAAGCTTATTTAGAATTATTTTAAATAACTTCTATGCCATGCACAGCAACCAATTCCTTGATGTCACTAGCTAAACGCTTGATAATATTCCATTTAGCATAAGGTCGGTAGTAACAGAGACTTACTTCACGTTCCAAATTCCCCTCCTCTAATTCAATCATAGCGGCTCTGCGTTTATCGGAGAGTTGCTCTGCGTATAGTTTGGGCAAAATGGTTACTCCTTGAAAATCATCCACTAAATTCAATAAGGTTTCAAAGGTATTTGCCTCAAAACGCAGATTTACTGGCAAATATTTATTCTTTTTTAATTCACATAACTGAATGATTTGATCCCGCAGGCAATGACCGTCCTGCAATAAGAAAAAGCGTTGCTGACTTAGTTCTGCCTTTTTGATCGAAGCTTTCTGAACGTGCCCATACAGCACTAATTTCTCTTTGTAAAGTAATTCCGTTTCTAGATCCGATGAGGAAATAGGTGTACTTAAAATCCCCAAATCCAGCTTCCCTTCAAGTAGACTTTTCATCAATTGCTGTGTGGTTTGCTCCTGAATTTCAAAAATCAGGGCTGGGTATTTCTCCAGTAAAGGTTTCAGAATAATCAATAATAAGGAATTCGCAATCGTAGGAATGACCCCTAATTTCACCTTGCCCTCCATTTTTCGGTTAATGGATTTAGACGAATCTAGTAACGCATTTGCGTGTGCCACCACTTGCAAGGCCTGCCCTAAAATTTCGCGACCGTTTTCTGTTGTCGCAATGGGACTAGCTTTTCGATCGAAAATCACGATATCTAGCTGTTCTTCCAGCTTTTTTACCATCGCACTCAAGGTCGCTTGCGTAACATGACAATAATCAGCTGCTTTAGAGAAGCTTTTAAATTGGTCTACTGCTAATATGTATTCTAATTGCTGTATATTCACATGTATAGATTTTATCTATGCCAAATATAGAAAAAATCAGTTTCCTCTATACTAAAATAGGCTTTAAATTTGCTTCACTAAAAATAAAGAATCATGAAAAAAATACTTTTACTCAGTGCAATTATGGCTTCATTTGCCGTTCAAGCACAGGATTATTCTGCTAAACCGGCAGCGGCTAATCCGCACGCGGCAGCTGGAGCTAATCCACACGCGGCAGCAGGGGCTAACCCACACGCGGGAATGAATCCTCATACAGGGATGAAATTAGCTGGAACCACAAATAACGACTGGTGGCCAGGACAGTTAAACGTAGGTATGCTACGCCAAAACTCCGAAAAGTCAAACCCAATGGGTACTGACTTCAATTACATCAAAGCCTTCAAGAGCCTAGATTATGCCGCTTTGAAAAAAGATATCGGCAAGGTATTGACGACATCACAAGAGTGGTGGCCGGCTGATTTTGGGAATTATGGCCCTTTATTCATTCGTATGGCTTGGCATAGTGCAGGAACGTATCGTTCAGGTGATGGCCGTGGAGGTTCTCGCGCAGGACAACAACGTTTTGCCCCCTTGAACTCTTGGCCAGATAACACGAACCTAGACAAAGCGCGTCGCTTGTTATGGCCGATCAAACAAAAATACGGGGACAAAATCTCATGGGCTGACTTAATGGTCTTGACTGGAAACGTATCCTTAGAGCAAATGGGCTTTAAGACCTTTGGTTTTGCCGGTGGACGTACGGACGTTTGGGAGCCAGAAACGAATGTGTATTGGGGTTCTGAGAAGAAATGGTTAGACGATTCAAATCGCTACTCAGGCGATCGCAAATTAGAAATGCCTTTAGCAGCGGTTCAAATGGGCTTAATCTATGTGAATCCAGAAGGCCCTAAAGGTGTACCGGATCCAGTAGCTTCGGCGAAAGATATCCGTGAGACTTTTGGCCGTATGGCGATGAATGATGAGGAAACAGTGGCGTTAATCGCGGGTGGTCATACGTTCGGTAAAACACACGGTGCGGGACCTGCAACGAATGTGGGTGACAATCCAGAATCAGCGGGCATCGAAGAGCAAGGTTTAGGCTGGAAAAGCACCTACAAATCAGGAAAAGGAAAAGATGCGATCACGTCGGGTTTAGAGGTGACGTGGACTTCGACTCCTACTGCTTGGGGTATCGGATACTTGCAATTATTGTTTAACAATGAGTGGACTTTAGAAAAAAGCCCGGCAGGTGCAAACCAGTGGATTGCGAAAGATAGTCCAAACATCATCCCAGATGCCTTTGATAAAAATGTCTTCCACAAGCCGACGATGTTAACAACGGATATCGCATTACGCGTTGATCCTGCTTACGAGAAAATTTCTAAAAACTTTTTAGAGAATCCGGAAGTATTTGCGAAGGCTTTTGCCAAAGCATGGTTCAAATTAACGCACCGCGATATGGGCCCAAGCTCGACGTATTTAGGACCAGAAATTCCGAAGGAGGAATTGGTTTGGCAAGATCCGATTCCAGCAGTAAACCACGAGGTTATCAATGCAGCGGATATCGCGGCTTTGAAAGTGAAATTATTGAATTCGGGTTTAACGGTTAGCGAATTAGTTTCGACTGCTTGGGCTTCGGCTTCGACGTACCGTCACTCGGATCGCCGCGGTGGTGCGAATGGTGCACGTATTCGCTTATTGCCACAACGTAATTGGGAGGTAAATAATCCGAAGCAATTAGAGAAGGTCTTAGCGGTTTTGGAAAAAATTCAGCAAGATTTTAATGCCAAAGCAGGCACGAAAAAAGTCTCCATTGCCGACTTAATCGTCTTAGGTGGTTCAGCAGCCGTAGAAAAAGCAGCAGCAAATGCAGGTGTGAAAACATCGGTTCCATTTACACCAGGTCGTATGGATGCGTCACAAGCACAAACGGACGTGGCATCGGTGAACTTATTAGAGCCAATGGGTGATGGTTTCCGTAACTACTTGAAAACGCGTTATATGCTATCGACGGAAGAAATCTTCGTAGACAAAGCGCAATTATTAACGTTAACCGCGCCAGAAATGACGGTATTAACCGGTGGTATGCGTGTATTGAATACGAATTTTAATGGTTCGAAGCACGGTGTGTTTACCACGAAAAAAGACGCATTAACGAATGATTTCTTCGTGAACTTATTAGAGATGGGAACGACTTGGAAGCCAACGAACGACACGAAAGAAGAGTTCGCGGGAACGAATACAAAAACAGGAGCTCCAGTTGCGACAGCGACACGTGCTGACTTGATTTTTGGTTCGAACTCAGAGCTTCGTGCGCTTGCTGAAGTCTATGCAACGAAAGATGCGCAAACTAAGTTTGTGAAGGATTTCGTAGCGGCGTGGACGAAAGTGATGAACTTAGATCGTTTCGATTTGCAGTATAAATAGTTTTTTAGGTTGAGTTTAAAGCCAGCTGCTCGAAAGGGTGGCTGGCTTTATTTTTGGCCCTTCAACTTATCGTATTCTTGCTGTTCCAAAGACTCTGCGACAATAACATAGGCTTTCAAATATTGAATCGTTAAACCTACTCCCCACCCAAGCATGGGCCAAATAGGCCAAGGTATGCGATTAATATCTTTATCTTGTGAGGTTAAATACCAAATAACCCACAGAAAAGGTATAACAAGTGCATAGGAACTTAGGCTTCTTTTGAATTTAGCCCGTCTTTTGGCCAGTAGCCACATTTGTTGATCGGTACTTTCCATGATATTTCGTTTTTCAGTTTCGTCATCCGGAGCATACAATAAAGTCAAATTTACGCCAAGCGCATCGCCGATCGCATTCATCGAATACAAGCTGGGCTTCCCTTCGTTGCGTTCCATGCGTTGCACGGTGCGCAGGGCAATTCCGCTTTTCTCAGATAGTTCGATTTGGGTGAGTCCCTTCGAGGATCGGATTTCCTTTAATTGTTCTCCAAAATTCATGGGGCAAAATTGGGGTTATTCTCGTTAGAAACAAACGCCTTTTCTATGACTTCTTTGCGTCATCGCTTGAAATTCTCGATAACCCTGTGCGAACCATCGCAACTCGGCTTCCGCTTCGTTAAACCACAAATGCAATCGGTAATTCCGATGCCTTTTAAGATGTACTTTTCGTTTTTCTCAATGCGAGAGGTGCGTGTTTCCGATTGTTTGCCGTCGGTGAAAAAGCGAAGGTAGGCACGCTGGCGGCCAGGGGTTAACTTTTCGAAGGCCATTTTCATGGCGGGTTTCGCGGCAAAAATGGTGCCTAATTCTTCTGGATAAGGGATCTCTACTGGCTTCTCTAATTTAATTCCGAGCTTTTCTACCTCGATAGCTTCTAGGACATAGGCTTTAATTAGGTCTTCTTTGGCCAAAATCTCCTCCACCGAACTGAACTTCATCCAGCGACCTAATTGCGTATGCTCTCCGGGTTTAATCAATATCCCCTCCTCGTCTTGAAGTAGCGCTCCATTGAAAAAATTCAAGGCACAATGTTCTTTTAAACTAGAAATAGCTATGCTGTTTTTCGAGCCCACCATATAAACCGGCGTCCGCCATTTATAGGTTTCCACCAGTAAACAATCGAGTAGTATTCTACGCAAAAAGGCCATTTCAGCAGACCACTTGTCGGCACTTTGTATGAATTCGTCTACTTTCGGGTTTTTCATATGATTAGAAATGGCTACAGATTTGCTTTGCTATGCAAAGAAAGAAAAAACCTATGAAATCACGTATCCTTATTACGTTGCTTTTTGCTTCTAGCTCGCTACTAGCCCAAACACAACCTGTTATCGTCGCTATAAAAACGCCTACTTTGCGCGTAGGGAAATTGTCCTTTAAAGATTTAAACAAGAATAATAAACTGGACAAATACGAGGACTGGCGTTTGTCTGCTTCGGAGCGCGCGAAGGATTTAGTTGCTCAGATGACTTTGGAGGAGAAAGTGGGATTTATGCTCATCAGCACAACCCGCATGGGAGGAGATCAAGTTTTCAATAATGGGGTTCAAGGTAGTGCTGGACCTCGACCGAAAATCACGGAAGGCTTTAACGAAGAAGATCAGGTACAAAGTACCAATATGTTTACGCGTAAACCATTGGCTTCCCCTAATATGGGCGCCGCTGGTACGACTAAAGGGGTAACACAATTTCACCTACGCCATTTCATTTTGCGGGCGAATGCTGAGCCGGCGATTTTGGCCAAATGGTCGAATAATCTACAAGAACTTTGTGAGTCAACGCGCCTGGGAATCCCGGCTATCGTTGCTTCCAATCCGCGTAACCACGTAACGACGGATGCATCCGTAGGGCTTAGTGTGGGTGTTACATCCTTCTCTAAATGGCCCGGTGAATTAGGTTTGGCGGCCATGCGTGACTTTACTTTAACACGCAAATTTGCGGAAACGGCTGCGACCGAATGGCGCGCCGTAGGTCTTCGCAAAGGCTATATGTATATGGCTGATTTAGCGACAGAACCACGCTGGGGACGCGTAGAAGGAACTTTTGGCGAGGATGCTGATTTAGCTTCGAATATGATTACGCAAATTGTGTTAGGATTCCAGGGAACTAAACTATCGTCTTCGTCTGTGGCAATGACCACAAAACACTTTCCAGGCGGTGGTCCGCAAGAAAATGGACAAGATTCCCACTTCGACTGGGGAAAATTTGCACATTATCCAGGTGGCATGTTTGACTTCCATGTAAAGCCATTTAAAGCGGCGATTGCGGCTGGAACTTCAGCCATTATGCCCTACTATTCTGCACCAAAAGGCAAGGAATTCGAGGAGGTGGGATTCTCGTTTAACAAAGCCATGATAGGGGATTTATTGCAAGGTAAATTAGGCTTCAAAGGCATTATCAATTCCGATACGGGTCCTATTGAAATGATGCCTTGGGGGGTGGAAAACATCACGATTCCAGAACGTTACCAAAAAGCACTCAACGCAGGGGTAGATATCTTCTCTGGTTCAGCTGATCCAACTACCTTGATCGAAGTGGTGAAAAAAGGAATGGTTTCAGAGGAACGAATTAATCAGTCGGTAGCTAAATTATTGAAAGAGAAATTCGATTTAGGGCTATTCGAGAACCCCTATGTGAATGTGGAAGACGCGGTGAAAATTGTGGGTAATAAGGAGGCGACTGCTGCTGCGGATTTGGCCTTACGTAAATCAATCGTTCTTTTACGCAACGACGAAAAACGTTTGCCTATCGCTAAGAAGACCAAAGTCTATTTCGAGACCTATTTCAATTCCGGTCGCAACCCAGCGGAGGCGATCAAGGTCGCTAAACCAACCTATCCGGGATTAGAATTTGTGAACACGAAGGAGGAGGCTGATGTAGTTTTATTGTGGTTAATTCCCTCTGCCGGTGGTTTATTTAGCTCGCAAGGTGCGAAAATCGATTTGAATTTATCTAAGAATCGCATCGATGTGAATCATGTGAATGAGATTATTAATGCGAAACCAACCATCTTAGCCATCAATTACACGAACCCATGGGTGATAGAAGAAATTGATAAAGGAAAGGCCGCGTCCATTATTGCGACTTTTGGTACGACGCAAGAGGCCCTGTTAGATATTGTGACTGGAGCCTATAATCCCTCAGGCAAAATGCCATTTACCACACCGCTGAATCAAGCTGTGGTTGAATCAAATAAATCAGACGTTCCGGGTTATATGGAAGGGCCGGGATATGGATTGTTTGCGTTTGGGCATGGATTGAGTTATTAAAAATTATCAATACGCTGTTTTGTTTGTTTCGTTTAAATGTGTACTTTTATTCGAAATAAACGAAACGATATGAACGCTGGAACTGAAACGCCGACCTTAAAAGATCAAAAAATAGCAAAAGCTAGTTTTGACATTTTAATAAATGAACGCAATTCCTACCGTTCTACTAAAAAAAATCGAGTAAAACTCGTCTTTCAAGAGACAAAAAATAGCCTTGAATTGCCAGAAAAAGCAGTTTCCATTCTTAAGGAGATTCTCTTTTTCATGTCTGAAGGAAAAGGGATTACCCTCATTCCTACTGGCATAGAATTAAGCACTCAGGAGGCGGCGGATATTCTCCAAGTTTCGCGTCCTCATGTAGTGAAACTCTTAGAAGAAGGTAAAATTCCTTATCATAAAGCAGGTAGCCATCGCCGTATTTCTCAGCAAGATCTGACTACCTACGAGCTTGCCCTTAAAAGTACTAGAAAAGCAAGTTTAGACTATTTAGCTAAGCAGGCGCAGGAAGAGAATTTAGGGTATTTAAGATAAGATTTATTTAATTCAATTTCCTTACCTTTGCTAGACAAATACTACATGAAAGATGAAATCCACCTTATCCTTTCTGGAAAGAGCCAAGTTAAGCATCACCATCTTATCCAAACAACCTGTAGTTACCTTAAAAGAAGCAAAGGAGCAGGCTCAATGGCTCAAGAATTCAAGCAAAACAAACAGCAAGAAACTAAGAGTTTAATTCAGTTTGCCGACCAGGAGGGCTTGTGGTTAACTAATATTAATGTTGAAAATTATGTTTCACAAGGTGCTGAACAAAAGATCTATCTAAAAGATGGGTCTACCGTTTTAAAGTTGAATGATGCTATTTATTATGCATCTTGGATTGATTATTTGCACAACTTATTACTCAATAATTTAATTTTCCCTGATACTGCTTATCAATTGCTAGGCTTCTATAGGGAGCAAGAGATAGTGCATGCAGTAGTGGAGCAACCATTTGTTAAAGCAACTGAAAAAACAGATCTAAGCCTTGTTAAAATTTTTCTTGAAAATAACGGGTTCCAAAACACGAAAAATCATGATTATTACAATGCAGCCCTTGGTTTAATTTTAGAAGATCTTCACGACGAAAATGTATTAACACAAAACGGGATGCTTTATTTTATCGATACCGTTTTTTACATAGTAAGTGACAATAAATATTCTATCAACAAATGAACCCACACTTCCCCGCATTCAAACGGATCATCACGAATCCAATTCTATTTAAGTTTTTTGTTTTCCAAAAGCTTTCCTCCGCTTTTTGGGCCGGACTTTCCATCGCTCATTTCGACGAAAAATCCTGTGAAGTGCGCGTGAAACTTTCGTGGTTTAATCAGAATCCATTTCGCTCCATGTACTTCGCCGTGGAGGCGATGGCGGCGGAAATGAGTTGCGGGATGTTGGCTTTAGGACAGGTATATAAACGGCAACCTGCTGTAAGTATGCTCGTGGAAAAGCTGGAAGCTAAATTCGTTAAGAAGGCAACAGGAGTCATCATTTTTACCTGCGAGGATGGCCAGGCATTACAAGACACCGTGAATGAGGCATTGAATAATCCGGCAGGTTCTAAACTACAAGTGACCTCCATCGGCCGAAATCAAGCCGGCGAAGTCGTAGCGGAGTTCTATTTAACCTGGACGTTTAAAGCGAAGAGCTTATAAGTTATATTTCAAGCTAATTGTACCGATTACTTGTCCGTCTGTTAGGGTATAATTGCCAAAGGCTTTGGCCTGAAAATGCTCGTTAATATCATATGAAATCGTCTCAGCTACTCCTGTCAAATCCCCTACACTCAAGTAATACCCTTGTGATAAAAAATTCCAGTTTTTATGGTGGTAATTCGTATTTCCAGACACTAATGTCACTTTAAAATCTTTATTGCGTGCCTGACCATTTAAAATGAACGAGCCCACACTCATCTTTTTGCTCACCGGATAAGACATCGTCAATTCTCGACCGAAGAAACTCGTCACTTCATAATCCTCCGTCATTTGAAAAGCGGGCATATGAATCCCTATGATAGCCTTAAATTTTTTATCAATAAATCGATAGCGTGTAAATAAAGCCACCGTTGTAGGCGTCATGCTCTGTATACGCATCATATACATTAAGTGCCCTGTTAAGCGTTTCTTAGGATTTGTGCCAGCATTAATGATAAGATTAGGCTCTTTCGAGGTGAAAGCAGGGATAAAGGAGAATCCTCCTGTGCTCATCTCAATACTTCCTGTTTGGGCAGTTAGTGAAAAAGACGCTAAAATAAGGCAAACGGCTAGCAATTGTTTCATTTAGATACATTAGGGTTTTGAAGCGGTGCAAAGGTACGGTTTTTCTTTCTGAAAACATCCTGTGGGCTTACAGGTTATTAGTATATGCCAAAGTCCCCTATCCATATTGTCTGGTTCAAACGTGATCTCCGCTTTACGGACCACGAACCTTTGTGTCTGGCTTTGGCTTCCGATATTCCAGTTCTACTTATCTATTGTTTCGAGCCTTCTCTAATCGCCTATCCAGATAGCGATGTGCGCCATTGGCGATTTGTCCACGAATCTTTAGTGGAGATGCAAGGACGATTAGAAGATCGAAATGGTCAGCTTTATGTGTTCCATTCAGAGGTCATTCCGGTGTTTCAAGCGCTGGCTTCCGTGTACGATATCAAGACCTTATTTTCTCACGAAGAGATAGGAAATGCGCTAAGTTATCAGCGGGACAAAGAGGTGGCTGAGTTCTGTAGAGTGGCGGGCATTTCATGGAATGAAACAGCAACAGGCGGCGTAATTCGCCGTTTAAAATCTCGGAAAACCTGGCAGCAACGTTGGGAAACAACGATGAAGAGCGCGCCATTTTTCGTGCCAGAAAATGACTGGAATCTTTTGCCCCTCGACCCGACTTTTTATGATGCGTGTAGAGGCCCAGAACTACCGATCTCTTTTAAAACGCGGAATCCTATCTTCCAAGAAGGGGGAGAATACTGGGGCTGGAAATACCTAAAAAGCTTTATTGAAACACGGCATACAGATTACAGTTTTTCCATCAGCAAACCGGAGGCAAGTAGACGGGCATGCGGTCGAATTTCCCCTTATTTGGCCTACGGAAATATCAGCATGCGGATGGCCCATACCTTTACCATACAGAATTACAAAACGGCTAAAAACAAGCGTGCGCTGCAGAATTTCATCTCCCGCCTGCATTGGCAAGGTCATTTTATCCAAAAATTCGAAGATGAATCTCGCATGGAATTTGAGCCGGTTAATAAGGCCTATCAAGCGCTGGAGAAAAACCGGGATGAGCGATTAATTATAGCATGGCAAGAGGGTAAAACCGGAGTTCCACTCGTTGATGCGTGTATGCGCTGTGTGGTCGCAACAGGCTATTTGAACTTCCGAATGCGGGCGATGGTTGTCTCCTTTTTTGTCTTTAATCTTTGGCAAGATTGGCGCGATTTAGCGCATTTTCTAGCGCGGCAATTTCTTGACTATGAACCAGGCATTCACTACCCCCAAATCCAGATGCAAGCCGGCGTCACCGGCATTAATACTATCCGTATTTATAATCCAGTAAAGAATTCTTATGCGCATGATGCGGAGGGAATTTTCATTAAAAAGTGGGTGCCGGAATTAGGCCAAGTTCCTGCTACTTTGATCCACGAGCCTTGGAAACTGAGTGACATGGAACAGACGTTGTATGGGGTAAAAATCGGCGTGGATTATCCCGCACCGGTGGTCGATTTAAGTGCAACGCGCAAAACTGCTTCGGACCAAGTTTGGGCGATGCGAAAAACGAAAAAGGCCCGGCAAGAAGGGGCGCGAATCCTCCAAAAACACGTCAATAAATGAGCACATTTCTGATTTTCCCGCACCAGCTTTTCGAAGAGACTTTGGCTCAACAAGCGGACGTCTTCTACCTGATTGAATCCGATCTTTTCTTCAATCAATACGCTTTTCACAAACAAAAAATCTTGTTCCACCGGGCGAGTATGCGGGAGTTTGCCGACCGCCTTCGTGGTGCTGGCAAAGCAGTGGAGTACATTAATGCCCAGGATCCTCGTGCTTCTGAATTTACTTTAGTCGCATCTTTAGCGGGTGAAATTACGTTATTTGACCCCAATGATTATCTGCTAGAACGCCGCCTTCGCCGGGCTGCTAACATTCGCTTATTAGTTAGTCCTAACTTCTTGAACACGGAGACTGAATTACTAGGGAATCGCAAGCCCTATTATCAGACGGCGTTTTATACTCAGCAGCGAAAAGACCGGGGAATATTGTTAGAAGAAGACGGCAAACCCGTGGGAGGTCAATGGACCTATGACACGGAAAATCGCAAGAAAATTCCAAAGAATACGTTCATCCCGGCGCCCTTTCCAGAGGCAGTTCCAAACCCCTATATTCAGGAGGCCATTGAATATGTAGCTTTGCACTTTCCTGATAATCCGGGATCAAGCGATATGCCTTTTTCGGGTGCTTATTATCCGGTAACACATGCAGAAGCTCAGGCGGCTCTGGAACTTTTTTTACGGGAACGTGTGCACCTTTTTGGGGATTATGAGGATGCCATTAAGGCGCAAGAAAAGACCTTATTTCACAGTATTTTAAGTCCTCTGATTAATGCGGGATTATTAAATCCGGCGCAAGTGATCGAACGCGTTGCAGCCTCCGCTGCACCCCTAAATAGCATGGAGGGCTTTATTCGCCAAATCATCGGTTGGCGCGAATTTGTCCAATTGCTATATCGAAAAATAAGCGTTCAACAACGCACCACAAATTACTGGGGATTTACGAACGAAATGCCAGCTGCTTTTTATGATGGGACGACCGGAATATTGCCCATCGATCAGACGATTCATAAACTTTTGAAAACGGGCTATAATCACCACATCGAGCGGCTGATGGTACTCGGAAATTTTATGTTATTGTGCGAAATCAAACCGGATGCGGTTCATCGCTGGTTCATGGAAATGTACATTGACGCGTACGATTGGGTAATGGTCCCGAATGTGTATGGCATGTCGCAATTTAGCGATGGGGGATTAATGACTACTAAACCCTACATCTGCGGCTCGAATTATATCTTGAAAATGAGCGATTATCCGAAAGGCGAATGGCAAGAAATTTGGGATGGATTATTCTGGCGATTCCTCGATAAACAACGGGAGACGTTTCGTAAAAATCCGAGGTGGGCGATGCTGATTAGTACCTGGGATAAGATGCCTTTGGAGAAAAAGTCACACCACTTAAACAACGCTGAAACGTTTCTAACTAAGCTTTTTGCTTAGTTTATTCCAAAAAGAAAAGAAACTATTGAATTCCCCTTGTAAGCCCGGAGCTAGCGAAGGATGCGCCTCTCGTATTCCCTGAAAATGGGCATTAATGGGGTGGTCTCGGAAAATTCCTTTTACAGGAAGCTGTGCGATTTCCCCATAAAAAACTTGAATCCCCGGAATATTCCTGGCTAAATCGAAGATGAATTGCATCGTGCGCTCGGACATGGGATGTTTCACAAAATGACTCGGTTCTAAGACTAAAATGCGATTCCCATCTTCGCCTTCGTGGAAGGTGGGATCGAGGGTATAATGGGTATAAATGAAGGTGGGAAGCTCTTGTTGAATCTCCAGCGGTTTCGTCACCGGCGCCGTAAAAATAAGCTTCGGATTCGTCGATTCCCTTAATTCCTCCGGCACCGAGCGCAGTGGCAATTCCTCGTAACTATAATCCAAAAACGTGTCTGTTTGCCGGCTGCCCGTGTACTTATTTACATTTTCTTGGTTCACATAATACAGCTTATTACTGAAAGTGCCAGCGCACCATTGCCAACTCAGCGCATTACTCGCTAAATCTCCATCCAATAAATGATAATACAACCAAGCCGCAGGAGCAGACCAATGGTATTTCCCCACATTGCAGGTGATGGCCGCGAGGTACATGCGCAGGTGATTATGTAAATAACCCTTTTCAGGAAAGCTTTTTAAATGCGCATCTAAGGACTCGATTCCCGTCTCCGCCTCTAACACGGCAGCGGGAATTCCCTGGTACAAAACCGCTTCTTGTGGATGACGAATATCGCTAAAAATAGCGTCCCCTTTCTGAAACCAAGTCCGGGTATAAAACTCTCGCCAGGCTAATTCTTGAATGAATTTTTCAGCCTGATCCATGCCGATACCACGGTCTTTTAATCGGGCTACGACCTGTGGGACCGTGATAAATCCACGGGATAAATACGGCGAAAGGTAGGAAACACCCCCGTTTAAAAAGTTACGGGAGCGGGCGTAATGAGCCGGATCAAACGCATCAATCCGAGCGTAAACGGCCTCGAGTGTGGTAGGAAATTCCACTAACGCTTGCTGATTTTATTCATACTAATGCCGCGCTGAAGGGTGCATTTGAAACGTGCGTCTGATGAAACCCGCTTTACTAGGTGTTTCGTGCTACGTCCTGACATGCGTTTGCGCCACATTTGGAAGCTAGATAATTTACTATTCGCCCGCATAATTTCGATGACTTCTTTTTCTTTAAGGCCAAACTGAAATTCAATCGCCTCAAAAGGCGTGCGATCTTCCCACGCCATTTGGATGATGCGGTCGATATCCTCATCGGAAAACTTATTTGCTACGTCTGCACTTTTCACCACAGTAGATAATTTGATCCCAATTCTTCTCCCATTTCTTGCGCCAAGTAAAGGGACGGTTGCAAACGGGACAGGTTTTGGAAGGTAAATGTTGTTTTTTAACGCCTTGCATAAAAAAGGGCTTGCCTATAATACAAACCCTTTTCTTTTGAAAATGTTTAAACTAGAATAACTTCTCCTGCGGAGGAGTCCCTCCCGCTAAGCGAATGTAAACGGTAGCTTGACCCCGGTGGTGAGTTTGATGCTCAAATGCTTTTTCAATCGCCTGACCGCGTGACAATTCAAAGCGGCCAAACAACTTAACTGATTCAGCTAATTTTGCATCGGGTACATTTTTGATGGCATTGATTGCGAAATCATAAGCTGCTAAAACCTTCTCCGTCACACTAGCTTTCGCTACATCATTTGATTTTTCTAAATCCTTTGCGGTAGGTGCAACATCAGTGGCTGGACCTACGATTCCATAAAGCGCATCACTTAGGTGAAGCATTTGGCCTGCAAAAGAACGCATTTCCTTCGTCGGCTTTAACGCGTAACCACTTTCTGGCATTGCGTCTAAATATTCTTTCGTGAAAGCGCGTGCGCGTTCCCAGTCCTTAATCCGCTCCGCTTTCGGAGTTTGAGCCTGCAGGCTAGTTGCCATAACTAGGATGGCAAAAAAGGTGAATAGTTTTTTCATGTTATTATAATTTATGTAGGTTATTAACTCGTTTATTGCCTGTTTTGACCAGATTACTTTTAAAGGCGCTTGTAGTTGAAGTTTAGTTGGCGCTTAATTTAGGAATAAGGTTTTGTAGATACGAATATTTCAAAGTAGAAAAGACAACTTTGCCATTTTCAACTGATACGATGTGCTCCGGCATTTTTCCATGAGCAGAACCTTCCAAAATATCTACAAAGTCAAATTGAGCATAATACTTATTCAAGTTTTCAAATCCTGCATAATACCTTCGCTCCACTTCAAATTTAGACACAAAATGTCCCCCATTTTCTACCCTTATTGCAACCCGTTTATTCGCTAACTCTAACGAGTCCAAACAAAGAAATATCAAAAAAAGATCATACCCTTTAGCTCTAAATTTATTAGGCCAAAACATCGGTTCGTTATCAAAATTAGTTTCAAAAGCAAAATCTTTGCCATTTTCCCAAGCATGTTCAATCTCACTAATTAAATCTGATGATGCCAAATTATGTGCCATTTGTTCCTTAATGTCAATCTCTAATAAGTCCCTATAGCGGCTCAAGAAATGGAAATCATAATCAAATGGTATAATCGAGTCCGAGGGAACTAACGACCGAGAAAAAGAAGATTTGCCTGAGCCGTTACATCCTGCGATGACCAGCAAGCGAGGTTTATGCATGATTAAATTGAGGTGCTACTTGAGGTGATTTATTTGTAGTACCTAATTTGACATGAGATTCGTAGACTTTGATTTGTTGTCTAACAGCTGGCATTGCTTTCTCCAATTGCTTTTGAAAAAAAGCAACTCGTTTTTCTGTATTTGAGAAGTTTTTCATAACTGAAGAATTATTGAAAGACAAAATTACAATTTAATTTCAACATTAAAATCCAATATGCTTATAATTAACCTATTATACCCAAATCTCCCCCCTTAAATACAACACACTTTTCCCAGCTATCTCTACCCGATCGCCTTGCAATGTGCACGTGAGAAAGCCTGTTCTTTGGGATAATTGCATCGCGGTCATTGTCTGTTTCCCTAAAATACGATACCAATAGGGCATCAATGTCGTATGTGCGGAACCAGTAACGGGGGTCTTCGTTACCACCACTATTTGGGCCAAAAAAACGAGACACAAAATCTGTCTTTTCGCCGGGAGCAGTCACGATAATGCCGCGCACTTGGTGAATTTTTAAGGCTTCGAAATCAGGTTGAAGATTCAGAATGTCGGACTCAGATTCATAAATGAAGAGCAGGTCTGTTTTCCCTTTAAAACTGCCCGAGGGGAAATAGCCAGTCCAGTGCCATATACTGGATCTACAGCTAATTCCTCCATCACATCGCAAGGGAAATTCAATACCAACTGATCCCCTCTTTTACTAACCATAAGCGGGCCACTGCGATGGGATAGAAAGTGTACATCTTCAATCGTGTGACCTAATTCGTGAAAGACCACATGCGCGCTCGCTAAAGTCGCGTGACCACATAAATCTACTTCCACCGTAGGTGTAAACCAGCGAATTTTATATCCGTCACCAGACGGAACAATAAAGCCAGTTTCTGCTAAATTATTCTCAAATGCGATATTTTGCATCAACTCATCCGGTAGCCATTCGACTAGTGGACAAACAGCAGCGGGATTACCTTTAAACAATTGATCGCTAAAGGCGTCGACTTGGTAGATGGGAATTTTCATGAATTTAAAGCCATTTTTTGCGACGGAACCAGGTAAAAATAAATACACTGATGAGCACCATTGCCAGGATTAACGTGGGGTATCCCCACTTTGAACGCAGCTCCGGCATATAATCAAAGTTCATACCATAAATTCCAGCCAAAAAGGTGAGTGGCATAAAAAACACCGAGAAAATGGTTAACACTTTAATGACTTCATTCGTTTTTTGCGCCGAAAAAGAGAGGTAGAAATTCACCAGGTTAGAAACATCCTCGTGGATAAGGTCGTAAATTTTTAACAGTTTTAAATGTAAGTCCCGTACCTCTTGTAGCACAGCTGCATCCTGCTCTAGTACTTTTATGGAACTAACCGCTTCTTGACTGAATAAAAGTAATTTTTTGCTGATAAGCGATTTTCGTTTAATTTGATAGAGTTCGGACAGCATTACGTGGGTCAAATTTTGGGCAAATACCTTCCTCTCGAACTCATCTAATTCGTAAGACAAATTCACAGCAGGCAATTCATAGGTATGTAATATGTGCCAAAGAATTTTCGCCACCAAAGACTCCACTTGTTTAAAGATCCCTGTAGTAAAAAAACGTGTTTGTACCTCTTGAATAAAATCGTGTGGCAGACGATGAACGGTTATTAAGAGTCCTGGCCTATAAAAAAAAGCCACTTTAGTCGATAAGGATTGGATCGAAATGTTTTGCTTCCGCGCCGGATGAATCAGCATTCGTGTGATAATAAAATGCGTGTCATCCACATCTTCATGCTTAGGTAAGTGGTCGGGTTGGAGGCAGGCAGAAATAGCCTGCTTATTAAGCGAATAAGTCTGGCTTATTTCTTCTAATTCTTCCTGGGTAGGAGCTGTCAAGTCGACCCACTCCATTTGTTTATTAGGGCTAATTAATTTCTGTATAGACATGTATCACGATTCAATTAATCCTAAGTAAGACAAAAAGATCGAAATACCGGCAATTTATGTAGTCTTTTTTAGGCTACTTCCTCGTAGACCGCGTCTAAATAATCGTATATCAAATTGAAATAAGTTACGGCTAAATCTCCGGCTTCATTGTCATTTGATAAATCAAAAACAGTGGATTGAAAAATACATTCTTCAAAAATTTGATCGATGTAATAATCCACATCAAAAATTGATTTTGAGCTAGACGTGTAGGATTCAAAAACAGCTCTAACGAGCTCCATTTGCGGTTGCGAAAGACTTACTGCTAATTCCATGATCTGATATGTTTTAGTTGTTTTTCTATCCAAAAATAGAAAAATAGCTGAGTCTTAATTTAAACAAATGGTTAAGGAATTAGGCGTTTTGTGTTATTAATTTGGGGTGTTTTGTCGTCCCAAAATTTAATGCCTTCGTAATAGAATTTTGCCCATTTTTGGCCAAATTGTCTCATGAAAAAATACCTCCTTTTCTTTCTTTGTGTTTCACTAATTTCATTAGCTCAACCTCGCATTTCTGCCCACCGGGGAAATACGGGAAGGGCGCCAGAAAACACGTTAGCCACGTATAAAAATGCCCTCAAATTAAGGGTAAATTTTATTGAAATCGATGTACGAACATCGGCAAATGGAAAATTAATTATTCTGCACGATGGAACATTGAACAGAACAACAACAGGCGAAGGTCCAGTGAAAAATCAAGTATTTTCAGAATTGAAAAAACTGTCTGCGGGAAAAGGGCATGCTGGATTTGAGAAAGAAAAAATCCCGAGCCTGGAAGAAGTTTGTGAACTCATTTCGCGTTGGAATAAATGGCATTCAAAAAAGACATTTATCTATGTTGATTGCAAAGAAGTAGCACCAAAGCCTTTGGCAGAAATACTTCAAAAATACGGCTTAGCTAACGAATCGTGTTTCTATGGGAATGACCCGTTTTTGCTTTCCTTAAAAAAGGAATTCCCCCAAGCCCGGTTGATGCCAAGCCTTCGAAAAAAAGAAGAAATTGCTACTAAAATAGCGACCTTACATCCGTATGCATTCGACGCAAATTTCCTTTCCTTAACTAGCGAAATGGTCGAAGAGATTCATGCGGCAGATATCCGCGTTTTTACCGACCTTCTGGGGCCACTGGATATCGAAACAAATTACAAGAAGGCTGCTGAATTAGGCCTCGATTTGATCCAAACTGATAAGCCCGCCTTGGTCCTTAAAACCCTTAACCGTTAAATAAATCCCCAGCGAGAACTCCCATAACGCGATCGGAACCGCTGACAAACCAGCAAGAGGTGCGTGTTGATCAAATACGCCATAAAGAACCGCCACATCTCCAGCAGTCAAAGTAAAGGCTCCAATTATTCCGATGATGGGTAAAATGCGGGGAACTAAACGCGATTGATATAAAAGTGTTCCTAATAAGAGTCCATTGACGGCGGGGATGAAACTTTGGCTTATCAAAAACAAGCGATCATATAACATGACCAGTCCGTGGCTCATCACCGTAGCCTGCCCACCCAAAGAGCGCAAACTTAAGACGGTCAATAAACCCGCAACCCCCGCAAAAATAAGCGCGGCTTCTAAAACCCGAGCAGCCACAAAACCCAAAGCCAACGTTTCATTTTGCTTCTTCAGAACCGGGAATAGCACAATCGCCGTGCCTATGCAAAACAAGGCCATTAACAATTCCAAGATCCCACCGATGACCACATCGGAAGAGGAGGCAGCGCTGAGAATAAAATTAGGTTGATGGATTTCGTGGTATAAGGACAAAGTCGGAACCGAAATAAAAGTGAGCAGATATAGAATACCTGCAGAAAGGGAAGTTTTGCGTGATGCTGTCATGGACGCAATAACGTTATTTCCTTTTTGATAAATCGAATTATTATTTAAATGGTAATTAGACGCGCTTATCAAAGAAAAATACATTCTAATTAGCAAAAATTAATAATTTTTATTTAGGTTTAAGCCGACATACATATTGATTTATTATGAACTATACTTTAAATCAACTGCAGATTTTCTTAAAAGTGGTGCAAACGACAAGTATCACTAAGGCTGCAGAAGAGCTGAACTTAACGCAGCCCGCTGTTTCCATTCAGATCAAAAACTTTCAAGCGCAATTCGAAATCCCCCTTCTTGAGATCATAGGCAAGAAAATTTATATTACGGATTTTGGCAAGGAAATAGCCCATTCCGCTAAGGGTATTTTAGATCAAGTCTATGCCATCAATTACAAAACGATGGCCTATAAAGATCAAATCGTGGGGCGCTTAAAGATATCCATTGTTTCCACCGGCAAATATGTATTACCGTATTATTTAACTGATTTTCTACGTTCACATCCTGGAGTAGAAATTAGTATCGACGTGACAAACAGAGAAAAAGTACTAGAGAGCCAATTAGATAATGAGGTCGACTTTAGCCTGATTTCGGATGCAATTGATAATCCGAATTTTGAATATATTGATATTTTAAATAATAATTTATATCTAATTGGAAATAGCGAAACCGCTTTGCTGAATCCCACTTTTAATTACCTGGAATTTAAAAACGAGCTTCCGCTGATATTTAGAGAATTAGGTTCTGGCACTAGAAAAGTGATGGAATCCTATTTTAAAAAACAAGGAGTGGATGCATTGAAAAAAATTGAGCTAATGTCAAACGAAGCCGTTAAGCAAGCTGTCATAGCGGGATTAGGTTATTCCATTATGCCCATAATTGGCTTAAAAAACGAAATAAAATCGGGGGAGCTACGAATAATGGAAAGAGAGGGTTTGCCTATTTCCACTAAATGGAAATTAACCTGGCACAAAGACAAAAAATTATCCCCGGTAGCGAACGCATTTTTAAACTTTTCCTCTGAAAATAAGGAACAAATCAGAAAGAAATATTTTGAATAAAAAAAGCCAGGCAAATTTTCCCTGGCTTTTATAAAATATTTTTTCATCAACTAAACTAACACATTTGAATTAATTCATTGAGTTAGAGTCGTCTACAACAAAAGTATAGAGCGACTTTAGTTATAAAAATTAAAACTATTTTATGTAAAACATAAAAGTAATTAATGATTTGCTTTCACTTAAAACGCCTCCTCGCAGATGACTTTCTCTTTATTTTTCTACGGTAATTAAACCCGGAATCTCGACCATTTCATTTGATTCTGCCGCGTAATCTATGCCATCAACACCGAAACCAAATAGATTGATGAAATCCGATTTATACCCATTCAAATCTCCAATAGCGGGAAGGTTTTCTGTCGTTGCCCCTTTCCATAATTCAGCCACTTCTTTTTGGACCTCTGCGTTCATTTCCCAATCGTCGATGCGGATACGTCCTTTTTCGTCTACTGGAACTACTTCATTTGTGTATAAGCGCGCGCTGAAAAGACGTTGAATTTGTTCGATGCAACCTTCATGCGTCCCGTTTGCTTTCATGATTTTATAAAGCAGCGAGATATATAAGGGGATTACTGGGATCGCTGAACTTGCTTGAGTTACTAGGGCTTTGTTGACTGAAACGAAGGCTTTGCCTCCTATTTTGGCCAAATCCTCCGTAATCTTAAACGCCGACGCCTCTAAATGGTCTTTCGCCATTCCGATCGTTCCCTTCCGGTAAACCGGCTCGGTTACTTTAGGTCCAATATACGAATACGCAACAGTCGTCGCGCCATCCGCTAAAACGCCCGCATTTAACAAAGCATCCATCCACATCTGCCAATCTTCCCCGCCCATCACAGTTACCGTATTCTCAATATCCTCCTCGCTACAAGGTGTAATCGTCACGTCAGAAACAATGCCCGTGTGGAAATCAACCGTTTTATCCGTGAACGTATCACCGATAGGTTTCAAAACCGAACGGTGCAACACGCCCGAAACAGGGTGCTGACGAACTGGCGAAGCTAGGCTATAAATGACTAAATCGATTTGACCTAAATCTGCCTTAATTAAATCGATCGCTTGTGCTTTCACTTCGTTAGAGAATGCATCGCCATTAATGCTCTTCGCATAAAGACCTGCTTTGCCTGCCGCTGCTTCGAATGCAAGGCTATTATAATATCCTGGAGAGGCCGTTTTGCCTTCTGCAGGTGCTTTTTCAAAGAACACCCCAATCGTCCCCGCATTCGAACCGAATGCGCTCGTAATGCGAGACGCTAAACCAAAGCCGGTAGAGGCTCCGATCACAAGCACTTTTTTAGGGCCATCGATGGCTCCCTTTGATTTAACGTAGTCAATTTGATTTAATACGTTTCGTTCGCAACCTTTCGGGTGAGATGTTAAACAGATAAACCCTCTCATTCTAGGTTCAATAATCATAGTGCTTGAATTTTGTTTGTGCAAATATAGTCAATGCGCTTATATTTGTCCTAACAGTAACTGCTTTCCTACCGCAAGATTTGATTGCGGGTCATTTTTGAAGCCTAAAAATCAAACCCCTACTTCCTAGGATTCAAAATCAAAGAAACACGCTCTAAACAATCATCCAAGTGGTAGCGAACTTCTTTGTCAGTGACCTTTGCTTTTGCAGAGGCTAAACTCGCCTGAAGCGACTTCAGCTCACCACGAACAATCGAGCGAACATCTGACTGCGCCACCGGATAGGATTCACGCGCGCCGAAAGGACTAGGGGGAGCTGGCGCCTGATCCGTCATCAATGTCTTCATGCGCTCAATGTAAGCTTTCTGTAAATTGCGACGGTACTGATCGATATTTTTCCCTGAGGCTAACTCGCTCCAAATCCCTCCGCGTACATCTTGAAATAGATCTATCGTCTTGTAATTATTAGGGGTAGTTAAAGCGCTATTATCTAAGCGGGCAAAAGTCTCTAAACTTAACATCCGATTCAATGGGCTAACTTGTAGGCTTCTCATTCGATCGATGTAACCCGCCATATTGTGCGTTACAACCTCTCTGTTTATCAACCAATCTACGTTCGTAAATGCATTGGCGATGATCCAGTTAACGGCGGATTGTTGGCTCGCTTTAGGTACTGGATTATAGGAGGTAATGTTTTGATTTGGTTTAGCATATTGCTCATATACGCCGCCCACCATCGTAGTCACGTGGCCTACATAACGCGACCAAGAACCCAATAGTTCATCATTTAATTCGATCAAATCTTCGTAGTCGTTGGTCTTTTTACTCGTCCAATCGGCTAGGTTTTTGGCCACATATTTCAAATTTTTCACCGCATACGTACTAGCGCGAATGGGATCATTACCAATGTCTTCGGTTTGAGAACTTGGATCAAAAGTCGTTCCTTGATTGCCAAAACGGAACCTAGGATCCCCTGCCTTCGCCTCCACCCATTTATTCAGAGTAGGGACTTCGTCTTCTGGACGAGCAGCATCTGGCAAGGCACGATACCCCCAATTCACTGCATAATTATCATAAGGGCCCATTTGTCGGATATACCGAACTCCCTGATCACCCGGCTGTGCGATGTAATTAAAGCGCGCATAATCCATGATACTCGCGGAGATTCCTTCCTTATTCGTGAAATCAGCCTTGCGGTAATTCTCTACTTCATAGGAGCTACTCGCTCCCATGTTGTGCGGGAAACCCAACGCGTGTCCCACCTCATGTGAAATCACCATTTCCATCATTTCGCCAATATCTTCTTCGCGCGTATCAAGCGTGCGAGCGTTCGGATTAGAGGCCCCTGTTTCTAATAAAAAACGGTTGCGGTAGGAACGTAAATGGTTATGGTACCAAATGATATCGCTCTCAATAATCTCCCCAGAACGCGGATCGCTAACACTTGGTCCTGTCGCATTTCGAGTAGTACTCGCTACATAACGAATCACAGAATAACGAATATCTTCCGGTGAAAAATCCGGATCCTCGGCTGCGGTCGGTGGATCTTTGCAAATAATGGCATTTTTAAAGCCGGCTACCTCGAAGGCTTTTTGCCAATTTTCCACTCCTTTTTTCATGTGCTTGCGAAGCTTCATCGGCGTAGCAGGGTCTAAGTAATAGACGATCGGCTTGATCGGTTCCACTAATTCACCGCGCTTATATGCCGCCATATCCTTAGGCTCTAAGCGCCAGCGCTGAATGTAGGTTTTTTGATCTGATTTTAATTCTTCACTTGAATAATCGTATTGTCTTTGGGTGAAATACCCCACGCGCTCATCAAATAAACGTGGCTTCATCGGCTTCTCAGGCAATAAAATCATCGACTGATTCATCTGCAAACTGATGGTTTCGGTGTAGGCCGTTGCGGACGGTTTCGAAGCATTATAGGTGAAATCTTGCAGCACCTCGATATTCAACGGGAATGATTTGATAGAACGAATGAAACTCCGAGACGCATCTAAATTTCTTACTCCGTGTGTCACGCGCAAAGAGGCATCTAATGCACTCATTGCCGGAATGTCGCTGCTGTAAAACTTCGTCACTTCGATAACTAAAGAAGTCGAATCTTTGCTATACGTTTCAACATCAAACATGTACAGAGTCGGCTCATAATTGTTCGCCTTTACCGATAAACTAATCGGCAATGAATCTGCCGCTACCGATGTGTAGGATTTGATTTTGATCATGATCTTTTCTTGGAATTTCTCCCACACAATCAATTGCTCCCGAGAGGACGTTCCCGCATTGACATAGCCTCCGCCGATGCCACTTGGAAGTTTGGCGATTTGGCTGACTAATAACATGTCTTTGCCCAAATGTTTCTTCGGGATTTCGAAATAAAATTTATCGCCTACTTGATGCGTCGTAAATAATCCTTTCTTGGATTTGGCGTCTTTAGTAATTACCTGTTCGTAGGATTTGGTCTTCGATGCGGGTTTCTTCACAGCGGAAGAATCAGCGGGTTTCGAGACAGCAGCAACAGGCGCTTTGGTATTTTGCGCGTGGCTTAAAAAAGAGGCGGCTAGTAGGCCGCAGCTAAGAAGAATTGCTTTTTTCATTCGTTATTTCAATTTGGTCCAAATTAATGAAATAATTTTTTAATCCACGAATTCCTTGTAGGCTAAAGCATTCCCATCCCATAAAAAAGCCCTCAATGGAGGGCTTTCAACAAATAATAACCGTAAAATTATTTTACTTCCACATCGAATAAAAGATCTATATCGGTACTACCTCCCGCCTCTAGACCCGTCTTCACTTTCACCCCATTTAATTCGGGCTGGTGTTTTAGTAATACATTTAATTTCCCCGTTCCAGCAGTGGATTGCGTTAAAACCGAAGAAGATAAACCAATGGGCAGACCATTTTTATCCTTGTCTAAAATTGTCGTTGTTAATAAAGAAGCAGGCGTTGTCTTGAATACAAACAAATGCACATCTGATTCTTCCTCTATTTCCTGGGTAATGTCCATTACTGGAGACTTCGTGTCATCATAAACCCCGATAGAAACGGAATAGGTAACGCCTTTATTTAACACGATTTTATCAAACTTTTCAGGGGCCGTTTTCGGGTCTCCATCCTTGTCCTGAAAGGTAAAAGTCAGGGTTGATTTAGCCGTAACGTCCGTAAATTTCAGTTCTACACGAGTAATTAATTCGTTATCATCCGTAGGCTGTACGTCGTCTTTTTTGCAGGCAGTAAAAAGAATGGCTGTCATTAAAATCGGTAGGTATTTTTTCATTTTTTGTTGGTTTTATGATAGGCCAAAGTTCCACATAGATGCCCCATTCCTAACGCACAATTGTCGATAGAATACACCGCTTTCGTCTACGAAATTATCCTATATTTGTGAAGATCAATCTATAATTATGTCCATTTGGCTACTCATCGGCATTGCCATCCTAGTTTTAGTGACCCTCATCTCGGTACTGAAGCTGCAGCCATTTATTTCCTTTCTAGTGGTTTCGCTAGGCCTGGGGATGGCTGGTTCGCTGAGCACCGAACAGACGATTGCCGCCATGCAAAAAGGAATTGGTGGCACCTTAGGATCCATTATTCCTATTATCATTTTAGGGGCTATGATGGGGAAGATGGTGGCCAAAAGCAAGGCGACCTTCGTGTTATCTGAATATTTTGTCGGTCTTTTTGGCCCGAAAAATTTGCCCATTGCCTTCATGTTTATCGGCTTTATCGTAGGGCTTCCGCTCTTCTTTTCTGTCGCATTCCTATTACTCGCACCCTTAGTATTATCCACCGCAGAACGATACAATTTACCGCCGGTTTATTTAGGAATTCCCATGCTGGCCTCTCTTTCAATTACGCAAGGATTCCTGCCTCCGCATCCCGCGCCCTATTATTTAGTGACGCATTTGCCCGGCGCAGAAATGGGGGCGACACTCGGTTATGGCATCTTAATTTCGATTCCGGCGATGTTGGCTTCGGGCTGGTTGTTTGGAAAAACCTTGAAAAATATTCCTGCCTCGCCCATGTCTTTTGTGGAGGCTGACGAAAGCGGCCAAAACCCGAGCGTGGGAATTAGCTTATCCATTTTATTATTACCCGTGGCGCTCATCGCCATCAAATCATTTGTTCATTTACCGCTCTTCGATTTACTGGGAGAACCCCTGGTTGCCTTATTAATCTCCGTTTTCGTTTCTGTATATTTTCTCGGAATAAGACGCGGAATTACTTGGACAGAAATCAGCGGATGGTTAGTAGATTCTATTAAAGAAATTTCGCCGCTGATGTTAACATTTGGAGGTGCAGGAGCCTTCAAGGAAATATTGCAAGAGATGCACGTGGGAGATGCCTTGCATTCACTTACCCAAGATTCTTCCTTAAATCCCTTAATTATTGCCTGGGGGATTGCAGCCGTTTTACGGATTGTAACCGGCTCATCTACGGTTTCGGGCATTACCACAGCTGGCTTGATTTTGCCTTTATTAGCCTCCTCGGGAACGAATCCTACCCTTTTGGCGCTAAGTATAGGCGCGGGATCCATGGTTTTATCGCATGTGAATGACGCAGGATTTTGGCTCTATAAAGAGTATTTCGGCGTATCCATTAAAAATAGTTTGCGCACCTGGACCATCATGGAAACCATTCTCGCCGTCGTGGGATTGCTAGGAGTACTCGGTCTGGAATTAGTTCTGTAATAGCACTTTTTTTCCTGTTTTTGCTGACTCCCTGGCGGCAGATAAAATCTCCACCACTACTTGATTTATTTCATAAGAAGACAAGTCCATTTTTGGTTTAATTCTGCCTTGAACCACCGCTGCTAAATACGGAAACACATTCGAAACTTCGTGAGGAAGTGGGTCCAGCGTAAGCATTCCCTCTACCCCAAATCGGTCCCCTGTCACATAGCGCATCTTGTTCGTTTTATCGGCTACCAAAATTCCTTTCGTGCCATAAACCTCCGTATCCTTCCGATCAAAAGGCCAGTTCCAAGAGGCTTGAATAATCGCCTGGCAATCTGGATACGTTAAAATAATGCTGGCCTCATCGTCTACTTTAGGATACACATCCGGCTTCAATTGTTGCGTCACCGCCGTCACCGCGATGGGTCTTTTCCCGTCCATCAACCAGGTCATAATATTTGCTCCATAACAGCCAAAATCAATGATCGCCCCGCCCCCATTCATCACCGGATCTGTCAGCCAGTTTAGAAATTCCGGAGCACATCCGATTTCCTTCGGCCCGCGGTGTCCATCCATGATCACCACTTTGCGAATAGTGCCTAAGGCTTTTTCTTCCTTCACCAGCTGCCACATTTTGGCATGAGACGAATACCAAGTCGTTTCGAAATTAGTCAATAAGTGAATCGGGTGTTTCGCTACAATCGCCTTCATTTGGTTCAGGTGATCCATATTAACTGCCAAAGGCTTCTCCACAATCACATGTATTCCCTTAGGCGCACAAACCTTAACTACCTCTAGGTGCTCATGAATGCTATTGAATGCCGCAATCGCTTCCGGCTTCGTTTTAGCGATCAACGCATCTAAAGAAGGAAACCAAAGGGAATCCGGCAGGTTTTGTTTCTTCAAAAGAGCCATTGCCAGCTCTTTATTCGGCTCTGCAAAACCGACGATGATCACATCTTGCTGAGGTTTTTTAATCGCCGTATATACTTGTCCTACGTGTCCGTGGGTCATGCCGGCGATACCGACACGTAGCGGTTTGGCCTGAAAAATAAACGGTAACAAGAGAAATAAGAGTAGCTTTTTCATAAGTAGAATATTTTCGGGAATTTATAAAATTTTACCTATATAATTATGCAAAGTTGTATATTTGAAACTGCGGTTTATCCGCTCGTATCCTGGACAGGCAGAATGGACAAATTAGTAAAAGAAGCGATCGAGAAAGAAGCCACTTTGGCGACAAGAAGACATTTCTTGCAGTCGCTGGGTACGGGTATAGGCTCCCTGGCCTTCGGTTCTGCCCTTTGGAATTGTTCATCCCCCATCAAAACCCAACAGGCGTCTACCCGCATTCCGCCCCATTTTGCTAAAGCGAAATCAGTCATATTTTTACACATGGCTGGTGCGCCATCACAACTTGAATTATTCGACTATAAGCCTATTTTAGCAAAATTTGACGGCAAGGAATGCCCGAAAGAATTGCTCGAAGGAAAAAAATTCGCCTTTATTCGAGGCGTCCCTAACTTATTAGGGCCTAAAGCTAATTTCCTCCAACGTGGGGCTGCCGGACATTGGATTTCCGATCACATGCCGCATTTAGCCACGCAAGCTGACAAGATCACCTTCTTAAAAGGAATGTATACGGATCAATTTAACCATGCGCCGGCACAATTGCTAATGCATACCGGTTCCGCGCGGCTGGGACGGCCGTCATTAGGCTCCTGGGTTTCGTATGGTCTGGGGTCCGAAAACGAAAACCTTCCCTCTTTCATGGTACTTGCCTCCGGGGGTAAAAATCCCGATGCAGGAAAGTCTGCTTGGGGAAGTGGGTTCCTTCCTTCGGTTTACCAAGGAGTGCAATGCCGCTCGGAAGGAGAGCCTGTGCTCTTTATCAAGAATCCGGAGGGCGTAACGACCGATATCCGCAAGGCAAGTATCGACGCCATCAATGCCGTAAACGAAGAAACTTTCACGGAATTTGGAGATCCAGAAACAGTTGCTCGAATTGCACAATATGAGATGGCCTATAAAATGCAAAGTTCGGTGCCAGACGTGATGGATATAAGTAAGGAGCCGGAATACATTCATCAATTATACGGAACCAATCCGGGCAAAGAATCTTTTGCGAATAACTGTTTGCTCGCTAGAAAAATGGTCGAAAAAGGGGTTCGATTTGTACAGCTTTTCGATTGGGGTTGGGACGCACATGGTACGGGGAAAAATGAATCGGTGGATTTTGGCTTACATCAAAAATGCCTGCAAACTGATCGAGCCGTTTCAGCCTTATTGATAGATTTAGAACAGAGGGGGTTATTAGAGGAGACGTTGGTTGTATGGGGTGGCGAATTTGGTCGTACTCCGATGCAAGAAAACCGCGAAGGCAAGAAACAAAATTATTTTGGACGTGATCACCATACGGAAGCATTCACGATCTGGTTAGCCGGTGGCGGAATAAAACCCGGTATGTCTTTGGGCGAAACGGATGATTTAGGGTATGCTACGGTCAGTGGGAAAACTTCCATTTATGACCTGCAGGCTACTATTTTGCATTGTTTGGGGATCAATCATGAAGAATTTACCTTCCCATTCCAAGGCCGAAATTTCCGCTTAACCGATGTGTATGGGAAAGTAATTAAACCGATTTTAGCCTAGGTAATGAAAAGAATTCTGCTTTTTCTGGGCCTTTGCATCATGGGAATCTCCGCCTACTACGTTTCGAGCAAACAACAGAAGGTAGATTATAGCACCCAAATCAAACCCATCCTGAATAAAAATTGCATCTCCTGCCACGGAGGTGTTAAAAAACAAGGCGGTTTTAGTTTACTATTTCAGGAAGAGGCATTAGGGAAAACGAAATCTGGAAAGCCCGCCATCGTTCCAGGTCATCCGGAACTATCTTCTTTTATTCAGCGACTCCATAGTGAAGATCCGGAAGAAAAAATGCCTTATCAGCGTCCAGCCCTTTCAACAGAGGAAATCAATTTATTGACCACTTGGGTTAAAGAGGGCGCTAATTGGGGAGAGCATTGGGCATATCAAGCGGTAGAAGATCCGCGCATTCCGACGGGGAATTGGTGGGAAAAAGCATTGAGTTGGATGGGAATTTCGAGTGGCTGGGCAAAAAATGACTTGGACTATTTCGTGCAAGCTGAGCAAAAAAATCACGGCCTTTCACCTGCGGAAACGGCTGAAAAAACGGATCTTTTAAGACGCCTATATTTAGACTTAACTGGGCTTCCGCCTACGGCTGCAGACTACCTCGAATTTGAGAAAGATGCAACAGATCAGGCTTACGAAAAGCAGGTGGATAAGCTCTTGAAATCCCCTCATTTTGGGGAAAAATGGGCGGCCATGTGGATGGATTTAGCGCGCTATGCGGATACGAAGGGATATGAAAAAGATGAGGCGCGGAGTATTTGGAAATACCGGGATTATATCATCGCATCGTTCAATCAAAACAAGCCTTATGATCAATTTATTAAGGAGCAATTAGCGGGGGATTTATTACCAAATCCCACAGAAAACGACTACGTCGCTACTGCTTTTCACCGCAATACCACGAACAATGATGAGGGCGGTACGGAGGATGAAGAGTTTCGGACGGCGGCCATTCTAGATCGGGTAAATACGACTTGGGAGGTCCTTCAGGGCACGAGTTTTGGCTGTGTACAATGTCATTCTCATCCCTATGACCCCATCCGCCACGATGAATATTACCGGTATATGGCTTTCTTCAATAACGCCCGCGACGAAGATGTGCCCGATGATTCTCCCACGTACAAACACTATAAACCGGAAGACGAAAAAACGATCGCGCGGTTAAAAACATTTCTACAAAATCAGCCGATGGCATCCCAAAAAGCTTGGGGAAATATGATCCGTTTTGTCGAGCCTAAAATTCATCCACATTGGGCGGACCAATTTGACAACGGAGCTTTAGCAGATAATAAATATTTAGCCATTCGACATAAGGGTTCCGCCCGCTTCAAGGCTGTTCCTATGATGGGGAAAACAAAGCTCTTAATTGCTTGCCGAAACTCCGGTCCTGCCCCTACAATTTTGAACATTCACCAAGGCACAAAAACAGGCCCGATCATCGCGCGCATAAAATTAGACACGACGCTACAAGAAAAATATGCTGCGCCAAAAGGCCGCTGGGTAAAAGGTTGGGCATATACCTTTGTTACCATCCCCTCCTTACCCGGAAAGCAGGACCTTGTTTGGGAATTTATCAATGCGAAAGTGAAGCCGGATCAAACAACGGCAACCATTGGATTTTGGGCTTTACTGCCGGAAGTTCCGGCGCAACTTATGTCCACCGAATTTGAAAATCTAGCCATTCAGGCCATCGCCTCCGAACCTGAAATGACTACACCGGTTATGCTAGAAAATCCAGCAGACTATGCCCGAACTACGCGGGTGTTTACGCGCGGTTCTTGGTTAAATCCGGGAGGTGCCGTTCAGCCAGGAATTCCGGCACTTTTTAAAAGTGCGGCGGTAAGTAATCGCTTGGATTTAGCGAATTGGATTGGAAGCAAAAGCAATCCATTAACCGCCCGGGTAGCGGTGAATCGATTCTGGGAACAATTATTTGGAATCGGTATTGTGGAAACGTTGGAAGATCTGGGAAGCCAAGGATTGTCCCCTGCAAATCAAGACTTGTTAGATCATTTGGCTTATAAATTTCAGGTTGATTTTAAATACCGCCCTAAAGAATTTTTGAAGTACCTTGTGATGTCCGCCAGCTACCAGCAGTCGTCCATTGTGGACGAAAAGACGCGGGAAAAAGATCCGAATAATCGCTACCTCGCTAGAGGCCCGCGCATTCGCTTAAGCCCAGAGCAACTCCGAGATCAAGTGTTGGTTTGGTCTGGTTTATTGAATCCAAAGCTGGGGGGTCCAAGTGTCATGCCCGAACAACCGGAAGGTATTTGGAACGCTCCTTATAGCGGAATGCAATGGGAAAAAAGTAGTGGCGAAGAACAGTGGAGAAGATCTCTTTATACCTATTGGCGCCGCAGCAGCCCTTACCCGACGATGGTCACTTTTGATGCGGGAACGCGCGATATTTGTCTTTCTAGGCGCATACGCACGAACACACCCATGCAAGCTTTGAATATCTTGAATGACCCGGTATTCTTAGAGGCGTCCCAATTTTTTGCGCGCAAATACCCGGAGAGTGGTCTTGAATTTATTCAAAAAGGATATGCCGATTTATTTGGCAAAAAAATAGCACCTAAAAAGGCTGAAACTTTGAATGCTTTTTATACGAAAACCTTACAGTATTACCGATCTCACTCGCAAGAAACTCTGGCCTTTTTAAAGCTTTGTCCGGATAACGATGTTCCCCTTAATCCGGCTATTTTAGTGGCCAAAACCTTAGTTGCCAATGCCCTATTCAATATTGATGAAAGCGTGAATAAACCTTAATAAAAATGAAAGAACCTATACACCGCAGAGACTTTTTAAAAACCAGTTCCGCACTTATCGGCACCTCTTTGCTAACGAACAATACTATGAAAAAAATCGCACCTAAAGCGGGGGAAATTACCCTCGGTCATGGATCATTCACGTACAAAGTGGTCCCTAATTGGGGTATTTTAGACGCTGGGAAAAATCCAGTCAACGACTGCCACGAAATGGTGGAAGATGCGAAAGGACGACTTTTTTTACTAACAAATGAAGTCAAAAACAACGTCCTCATCTACGACAAATCGGGCAAGCTACTGGACTCCTGGGGAAATTCGTATCCGGGTGCGCATGGCTTAACCATTTTAAATGAGGGCGGAGAACAGTTCTTATTAATTTGTGATAACACCCGCCACCAGGTCATCAAAACCGATTTGAAAGGTCGCGAGATTTTCAAAATTGACTACCCAAAAGAGACGGGAGTTTACGATCATCCACATCAATTTGTGCCTACAGAAACAGCCGTGAATCCAAAGAACGGTGACATCTATGTGGCCGATGGATACGGAGCAAATTACGTTATTCAATACGATTCGAAAGGTAAGTACATCCGTCATTTTGGTGGCTATACCTCTGTCTATGACGACAATAAATTCAATTGCTGCCACGGCGTTTTAGTCGATACGCGCGACCCCAATAACTGGACTTTATTAGTAACAGATCGCGTGAACAACAGCTTGAAAAGATTCACGTTGGACGGGAAATTCATCACGCGTTATCACTATCCAGGTTCGTTTATTTGTCGTCCTGTCTTGCATGGAGACTACATCCTAGCGGCTTGTTTCCGTAGCACGGATGCCTCGTGGGCGGGTTCAGGATACCTACAGATTTTGGATAAAAATATGAAAGTCGTTTCGACGCCGGGTGGTTCGGAACCGATTTATAAAAATGGCGTTTTGCAAAAGCAGGTCAAAGACGACGAACACAAAGTGTTCATCCATCCACACGATGTATATGCAGATTCCGATGAAAATATCTATGTGCCGCAGTGGGCGTCGGGGAAAACTTATCCGATCAAATTAGAACGAATTGGCTAAATGATACTAGTAGAGGCGGGCCAGTCGTGGCTCCTGTTTTGGGGACATTTTCATCCGATGCTGGTGCATTTGCCCATCGGGATGTTTTTCATTGCGGGGATTTTGCATTTTTTCTATGCACAAAAGCAGACCGAAGCCAGGCCCGTGGTGGTGCGCATTTTAATCTGGACCTCCGCATTTTCGGTTCTTTCCGCAGCCATGGGTTGGTCGCTAGCGCAATCAGGCGAATACGACCGAGCGACCTTACAAATTCACCAATGGCTTGGCGTGAGTACCTGCGTGTTGTCTTCGGGTTTAGCTTACGCGATGCGCTCAGGAATGCCGAGCCGGCTAACGAATATCCTATTTATCCTCGGCCTAACTTGCCTCACCATCACCGGCCATTATGGAGGAAATCTAACGCATGGATCAGATTATTTAACGGCTAGTTTGCCTGCTTCGGCGCATAAAATAATGGGGATAGAAAAACAGGAAAAAGAGATCCCCAAAATCACCAACCTACCAGAGGCCGTCGTTTATACGCAACTCGTCAAACCTCTTCTCGATCAACGCTGCGTTTCCTGCCACAACGCAGAAAAACAGAAAGGGAAGCTTCGCTTAGATACACCCGAATTTATCTTAGCCGGCGGAGAAGAGGGGCCCGTTTTAGCTGCTGGAAAACCGGGAGAAAGCGAACTAATTAAACGACTTTTGCTGGAAGCTAGCGATGAACACCACATGCCCCCTAAAGGGAAAACCCCGCTAACAGAAAATGAAATAACCTTACTGCATTGGTGGGTACAAAATGGCGCAGACTTTACTAAAAAAGTGTCCCAATTACGGGCAGATGAAAAGATAAAGACCGTTCTAAAAACTTATACGCAAGTGGAAGTCGTGCAGGAGTCCCCCGTATTTAAATTATCGATAGATGCCGCGGACGAAGCAGACCTAGCGATCCTAAGAAAGCATGGATTAGTAGCAAACCCCATAGCTAAAGACCAGCCCTTTATAGAAATTAATGCCATTAATGCACCGCTCATTTCAACGAAGGAATTAGCGGATTTAAATCGTATAAAAGAGCAAATCGTCCACTTGAAATTAGGCAATACGCAAGTGGGTATGGAATTTATGAAGGAAATAGCAGGCATGCCTTTACTCATAACACTCGATCTACATCATACGAAAATAACAGACCCAGGTCTCGAATCATTAAAAAGTCTCGCCTACTTAGAGTCGCTTAATCTTGTGGGAACGCAAATCGGTGACCAAGGGCTACCGACTCTCGCGAAAATTAAATCACTGAAAAGTATCTATTTGTGGCAAACCCGTGTAACTGAAAAAGGACTGAAGCAACTCAGAAAAATGCGCCCTGATGTAGTTATTCAATCGGGATTTAAAGGCCGATGGCCTTTGGAGATCGATAGCACTCAGGTGGCCCTCAACAAATAGCGATTTTCAAAGAAAAAATTTAATCGTATATTGCCCTATTAGTTTAGAAAACTATGACAATACAGAACAAGCGATTTTGGCTGCTACTAGTCCTAGCTATCGGGAGTATATTTGCGTACACGCAATGTTCAGATACCCAAGCACAAGACACGTCCATGCCGGATGTGATTGACTATAATTACCATATACGCCCTATCCTTTCTGATCGTTGCTTTAAATGCCACGGGCCTGATGCGAATAAGCGTAAATCAAACATGCGTTTAGATACCCCGGAAGGGGCTTATGCTGCGTTTAAAGACAATCCTTCGATGCACGCCATTGTTCCAGGCCACCCGGAATCTTCGGATGCTTTCCAGCGTTTGATCACAAAAGATACCTCGCTTCGCATGCCTACGATGAGCTCACATCTAACGGTAACATCGCATGAAATTGATTTGATCGAAAAATGGATCAAGCAAGGTGCCGTTTACAAGCCCCACTGGGCTTTTATTAAGCCGGTAAAGTCAGAATTACCAAAGGCAGATGAAGATTGGGTTCGCAATCCGATCGACTTTTTTGTCTATGCAAAAATGACGGAGAAGTCGCTTGAGCCTAGTCCAGAAGCAGGGAAAGAACAGCTATTAAAACGGGTGGCCCTGGATTTAACAGGTTTGCCGCCTAGCCTCGAGATGCAGGATCGTTTTCTGAAAGATGATAGCCCGCAAGCCTATGAAAAGATGGTTAATGAGTTGCTGGGCAGTAAGCATTATGGCGAAAAAATGTCCGTTACCTGGCTGGATTTAGCCCGTTATGCGGATTCTCATGGGTACCAGGACGATGGCCTTAGAACGATGTGGCCGTGGCGGGACTGGGTGATTCATGCCTTTAATTCGAATTATTCGTATGCGAAATTTGCCTCTTGGCAATTAGCCGGGGATTTAATGCCTCGTCCTACTAAGGAGATGATGTTAGCCACGGGTTTTAACCGCAATCATAAAATCACCCAAGAAGGTGGCGTTATCGATGAGGAATACCGCGTGGAATATGTGAATGATCGAACGAATACTTTTTCCAAATCTTTCCTCGCACTCACCTTCGAATGCGCGCGCTGCCACGACCATAAATACGATCCGATATCCCAAAAAGATTATTACAGCACCTATGCTTTCTTTAATCAGGTGCCTGAAAAAGGATTGTTTGGGACGATAGATGCCTCCTTCGCCGATCCTCCGAATATGTCCATCTCCACAAAAGATGTGCAATCGATTTTGAAGTTTATCCACAAAAAAGACACCGCCGCGGTGGATGTCATGGTGATGACAGATTCTGTTCGCTGGAGGCCTACCTATGTCCTTTCGAGAGGAAATTATGATATGCATGGGCCAGAAGTTCAGGCAGGTATTCCCAAAAGTATCCTTCCTTTCAGCCCCGCCAAATACAGTCAAAATAGACTCGGACTAGCCCGCTGGCTGTTAGATCCTGCTAACCCATTGACTTCTCGCGTATTCGTGAACCGGATGTGGGGGCAATTTTTTGGGAGGGGCATCGTGAAAACATTGGGGGATTTTGGCATGCAAGGCGAACTTCCGACTCACCCTGAATTATTGGATTGGCTAGCGGTTGATTTCCAAACACACGGCTGGAATATCAAACGTTTGGTAAAACAAATCGTTATGTCAGCGACTTACCGACAAGCTTCAGCGGTCACTACGGCAGCCCAAAAAGTGGATCCAGAAAATATCTATTTATCGCGCATGTCTCGCATTCGCATTCCGGCGGAACAAATCCGCGATCAAGTATTAGCCTCCGCAGGCATATTAAATCAGGAAATCGGTGGGCCTAGCGTGAAGACCTACCAGCCCAAAGGGCTTTGGGAAGTAGCCACCTCCGGCCGCGGATCGTTGATGAATTATATTCAAGATCATAACCAAGATTTGTATCGTCGCGGGATGTATGTCTTTATTAAAAGAACTGTACCGCCGCCTACGATGTTGATTTTCGACGCGAGTAATCGAGATCAATGCGAAGTCCAAAGAGGTCGAACGAATACTCCCTTGCAGGCTTTGGTCATGATGAATGATCCCCATGTGCTAGAAAGTTCCCGCGTTTTAGCGAGTCGAATCTCACATGAAAAGGGAACTATGGAAGAGAAATTAACGAGGGCATTTAGACGAATTGTTTGCCGTGCCCCGAAAGAAAAGGAGCTAACCATGCTGCTAAACTATTATAAGGCCGAGCAGGAATCTTGTGTGAAGAACCCTAAAAAAGTCCAGAAATTGATGAAAATAGGGGAATACAAACAGGACAAAGCTGCAGTTACCGGATCTACAGCGGCGATGATGCTGACAATTCAATTAATCTTTAACCTAGAGGAGGCCATCATGCGCGTGTAATATGGAAAACGAATTCTTCAAAAATCGATTGAACGTTACGCGCCGACACTTCTTCGGGCAGGCGGCGGCTGGCATAGGCGGATTAGCGCTGGGCTCCCTGTTAGTTCCTGAACTTTTCAAAGGGGATGCTGCGGGAGAATCTTTGCCTTTAGGTGTTGCCCATTTCGCCCCTAAAGCGAAGCGGGTTATTTACTTATGCCAAAACGGAGCCCCCTCCCAATATGAAAGTTTCGATTTCAAGCCCACCCTAAATAAAATGGCTGGGCAAGAATTGCCTGATTCCATTCGGGGTGGACAAAGGTTGACTGGAATGACCGCATCGCAAGATAAATTCCCACTAGTCGGTTCGTATTATAACTTCAAGCAATACGGCAAATCAGGCACCTATATCAGCGATTTATTCCCACATATTGGCTCCGTGGCGGATGACATTTGCGTGATTCGCACCATGAATACCGATGCCATTAACCACGATCCCGCTTTAACCTTTTTACAAACAGGGGCACAAGTAGGTAACCGCCCGAGTATGGGCGCTTGGATGTCTTATGGCTTAGGCAGTGAGAATAAAAACTTGCCCGCTTTTTGTGTGTTGCTTTCGCGAGGACGCGGAAATGGACAGGGGGTTTATTCGAAGCTTTGGACGAATGGATTCTTAGATTCTACCCATCAAGGAGTCGTATTTAGCAGTTCTGAAGATCCGATTCTCTATTTAAATGATTCCGATGGCATCGATAAAGCGGGCAGACGACGTATGCTCGATCAGTTAGCTGAATTAAATCACGAGGGATTTGCGGAGAACAAGGACCCGGAAGTGGAGGCCAAAGTACAGCAATATGAAATGGCTTACCGCATGCAAACCGCGGTTCCAGAATTAACTGATTTATCCAAAGAGCCGGATCACATTATCAAAATGTACGGGCCAGAATGCTTAGTTCCGGGGACCTATGAAGCTAACGTTTTGCTAGCTCGTAAATTATCCGAATCAGGTGTTCGCTTCGTCCAAATCTACCACCAAGGTTGGGATTCGCACGGAAACTTGCCTAAAGAAATGGCGATGCAGGCACAAGATGTGGACCGATCTTCCGCAGCATTAATTACGGACTTAAAACAACGCGGTTTATTAGATGAAACGTTGGTGATTTGGGGAGGCGAATTTGGTCGAACTAATTATTGCCAAGGACAATATACCGTAGATAATTATGGTCGCGATCACCACCCGCGTGCCTACAGTATTTTCATGGCCGGCGGCGGGGTAAAGGCGGGATCGGTGTATGGAGAAACAGACGAATTAGGATATAATGTGGTGAAAGACCCGGTACATATCCATGATTTCCATGCGACTGTGCAGCATTTGATGGGGATTAACCACGAACAATTAACCTTTAAACATTTAGGCCGGCGCTACCGATTAACGGATATTGCGGGGAATGTTATACCAGGATTAATCGCGTAATGGGTAAGATCGAGAAAATAGGAAATATGATTTTGTGGGGCCTGCAAGGCTTCCTCGTTTTCCTGTTGATTTTTCAATCGAGTTTTGCTTTGCCGCTAACAGGAATCGGCCACCTTCATCCCTTAATTTTACACTTACCCATCGGATTTGGCGTCTTATTGTTGGCCTTATTCGGTATCAAAAAACAGCTTTTGTCTTTTGAGGTTTTAGCGGAATCTTTACTTTTATTGACTGCGATTTTCTCTACCATGACGGCCATTTTTGGTTTGTTTTTAGCCAAAGAAGGAGGCTACGAAACCTCTGCCTTAGACTGGCATCAATGGTCTGGCGTGGCGGTCTCGTTTGTATATTTTGTTTGGGTTTTAGCGCGCAGGAATCTACTCGTGGGCGCTGCATTAGGATTCATTGCGTTAATCTTTGCGGGACACACCGGAGCGAGTATTACGCACGGAGAAGATTACTTGCGCTTTGGTTCGAAAGAGGTTGAAATCACCGCCGAAACAGTAGTATTTAACGACATCGTCCAACCCATTTTAAAGGCTAAATGTGAGTCATGTCATAACGATCAAAAAACGAAAGGCGCGCTCAAAATGAATAGCATTGCGAACCTGATGAAGGGCGGAAAACATGGCGCCATTTGGAAGGCTGGCGATGCACTAAATAGTCACTTAATTCAGCGCATTAAACTCCCGATGAACGCGAAAGAGCACATGCCTCCACTAGGTAAAGCGCAATTAACTCCGGATGAAATTACAATATTGACTTTATGGGTAAAGGAAGGGGCTTCTTTCGAACAGAAATTAGGTCAGTATAGTCTTGATTTTCAAAAGCTGGTTCAACCTGCAGCTTTGACAACAAGCTCGAAAGAATACGATTTCTCTGCCGCTTCCGAATCTGAAATCGCCTCGGTAAACACGCCCTATTGCACCGTTTATCCGATCGCTTATGAATCTCCAGCATTACAGGCAGATTTTTATGTGGCGGCAAAATTTGACCCAAAAACACTATCTGATTTATCCCAGGTGAGCGAGCAATTAGTAGGATTGCAACTTTCTAAAATGCCCATCACTAACGAGTCGCTAGGTCTTCTTTCGAAGTTCGCAAACTTAGAAAAATTAAACCTAAATTTCACATCCATCGATTACGCGGGAATCCCTCAATTAGCTGGCTTAAATCACTTAGAGCAACTGTCTATTTCTGGAACGAAAATAGGCCTGTCAGGGATTTCCAAACTCCTTCCTAAGCTTCCCGCTTTAAAAGAAATTCACCTGTGGAATACCGGACTTTCGGCGGCTAATTTAGCTAGATTACAAAAGCAGTTTCCTAAAATAAAATTCGATGCAGGCTACCTTCCGAAAGAGGAAACCTTGCAAATAAATCCGCCTATTTTAGTGAATGAAAATCTAATTTTAAGGCCGAACGAAAAGCTAAATTTCAAGCATACGTTACGAGACGTAATTTTCCGCTACACGGTAAACGACTCCATTCCAGACTCGCTTTCTTTACTAAAGACGTCAGGTCCGGTGGCGATAAATCAATTTACTAAAGTCCGCATTCTTGCCACCAAACCCGGCTGGCTCGCCAGCAATCCCATCGACATGCGCGTGTACAAATCAAATTTTATTCCGGCGCGCATCGATCTGCTATCTTCCTCGGATCCTAAGTATCCGGCAGCAGGTGCGGCGAGTTTGATGGACTTTATTTTAGGCGCTCGGGAAGTGAAAGGAGTTTCGAATTATTCTTGGCTCGGTTTTAAAGAAACTGACTTGGATGCTGTCGCCACTTTTGCAAAGCCCGCACCCATCCATGGTATAACTCTTTCCTATTTAGAGAAGACCGATTCGGATGTGTTTCCTCCGGTAAAGGTGGAAGTTTGGGCGGGGGACTCGCCGGATAAAATGAAACTAGTCACCAGTGTAAAACCGCTTCAGCCTAAAGAAAAAAATGGCTATTCTCCCCGCGGCATCAACATCCCTATCGCAGGAGCCCCGGCTAAATATTACCGAGTGAAAGCAGAACGACTAAAAAGACTCCCCGCTTTTGTGGATAACAAAGGGAAGGGTGCTTGGTTACGGGTGGACGAGTTGCTCTTCTACTAATTCCCGTTCCAGCCATCGATGAAGCCTATCGTAGCATCTGAACTTCCTACTTCATACCCAAACAATCCAGCGACGACTGCTAGGTGAAAAATAAGTACTCCCTTTTGCCACATGGGACGCTCTTTCCAAGGTTGTTCCGTATCAAATGGGTCAAAAATCAACACAAAAGACGTCTATGGTAATTTATTTGGCCTAAATGATACGCCAAATGTGTCTCCAAATGAATGAAAATATAGGAGACTGTTTTCTCTTCTTCGAAGATTTTAATCGGATAAATACTTCCCAAATTTTCTTCTGGGAACTCCCGCAAAACACGTAATACAATGGGATGAATTTCATCCAGCATCGACAATAGCTTAACTCGAGAAATCCCCGTCGTAGAAAACTCAAGAGGTCGATCTCGAACATAGCCCGTTTTCGCATATACCGCACCGAAAAATGTATTCAAATTCCCCATCAAATGCAGAAACACATTCCCCCCCGGATTATTTATCCCCGGTGCTATTTTCCAAATGGATGCTTCATCCGAATAGGATTCAATTTCAATACGCAGCGCCTTTAGGTCGCGGTCGTACAAAGGGATTAGGGAGTTTAGGAGCTTCTCACCTGATTTTAATGATTCGATCGATTCATCTAAGCGCTGTTGATTTTTGCGCGATGATAATTCATGTTGCGTACTTTTTAGCGAATTATATTCCTCTAATGACATAATCACTACCCCCGTATCTTTCCCACGATTAATTATAAGCGTATCAAAGCTTTCGGTTACCTGATCGAAGTAGCTTTTAATGTCTTTTCTAAAATCTGAAAGAGTCGTTGTTAACATGTTGTACAATTTTATGTACAAATATATGTACATAATTTTACAAAACCAAAAATTTGTCTCTTTGCCATTGTTTAAACACATTTTGTCAACACCTGAAAATCGCTCCTACACGCGCGGCGAAATAATAGAAACACCGCAAACATTCATTATTTTTTTTATATTTACCTAAACTATTAAACCTGAATATGAAAAATCTATTCGCCGGAATCATCTTCTTATTGATTCCAATTCTGGGATTTTCACAAACCAAAATCACTCCAGAAAATGCCTTAAAAAGCTATTTAACCAATGGCGACGCGACCTACTCCTGGGAAATAAAAGATTCCACCAGCATGGGAAGCACAAAAGCCTACCAGGTCTTACTAAGCTCCCAAAAGTGGCGCGGTATCAAATGGACACACCAGCTCACCATTATCGTCCCGGGAACCGTCCAATATGACGGCGCGCTATTTTTTATCGACGGAGGAAGCAACAAGGATGAGCTGCCAAACTGGAGCAAAGACAGTCGCCTTTGGCCTGTCTTAGGTACAATCGCCATCAAAAATAAAGCGGTAGTCGCGATTATAAGACAAGTCCCAAATCAACCCTTTTTTGACGGTAAAACGGAAGATGAATTAATCACCTATACCCTACATGAATTCCGAAAAGACAAGGATTATTCATGGCCCTTATTGTTCCCCATGGTGAAATCTGCCGTGAAAGGAATGGATGCAGTACAAGAATTCGTGGCACAAAAGACTCAGCATAAAATCAACAATTTTGTCATTTCGGGAGCTTCTAAACGCGGTTGGACAACTTGGCTTTCGAGTGCGATTGATGACAAGCGCGTGAAGGCGATTGGGCCTATGGTGATTGATATGTTGAACATGCCGAAAACCCTAAGCTATCAATTTGAAACCTATGGCGAATACAGTGATCAGATAGAGGATTATGTCAAAATTGGCATCCCGCAAAGCACGGAATCTCCAGATGGGAAGGCCATCACCGCCATGGTTGACCCTTATTCCTATCGGACAAAGCTTACCGTTCCTAAGATGATTTTTGTGGCGACAAATGATCCATATTGGACGGCGGATGCTATTAAGCATTATTTTGGCCAAATTCCTGGTAAAAACTTAATCCATTATGTGCCAAACGCTGGGCACGATTTAGCCGGCGGGAAACAGGCACTGGAAGGATTGAGCTCCTTCTTTGGCCTGACTTTACAAAACAAAGAATATCCAGTAAGCACCTGGAATGTGGAAAAAGGAAAGGACGGATTTGAATTAACGGTGCAAGCAAAACCAGAGGAATTAGTGGAAGCGGCAATATGGGCGACCACCTCCGCGGATCGCGATTTCCGCAATAATTTATGGCTAACACGCCGCGTGAAATTAGAAGGATCAACGGCAAAATACACCATCCCCTATGTAAAGAAAGGCTTCCAAGCTTTCTACATGGATCTTAAATACAAAGATCCGAACGGCGGTACTTATACGGTCAGTACCCGTATATTTACGACGGATACAACGAATGTATTATAAAAAAGGGGGGCAATGAAAGCCCCCCGTTTTAATTCAAACCCTAAACAAAGAACTTATTTCTTTTGTGATGCAGCAACCTCCGCATATAAAACTGCTGGGTCAAAGTAGCGGTATTCAGCTACTATTTTATCCCCTTCCCAAATAAAGGCAAGGTGCAATGGTGCCGAAATAGAGGCGTTTGTAAACTTTCCTTTACCCGTCCACATACACCAAACTCCGGTATGAACTCTTCCATCAGCAAAAACGAAAGTCTTAATGTTATCCGTCGTTACTTTGATATCTGTGAAAAAATCATGATTCATACGCTCATTCGCAGCAAAACCCGCACGTCCACCAGGATTTGGCTTCGTTTGTCCATTCTCTTGGTTAGCGGCCATTTGATCATAAATTTTAACCGTATCCACATAGATTTCATAAATCTTGGTTGAATCGTTTTTCATGTAGGCTTCCAAGGCCTCCCTTACTTTTTGAGACTTTTCATTTTGTGAAGAAAATGTTCCCGTATCTGGATCAGATGACGAAGCGTCAGCCTTTTTTGTTTCTGGTGCATTACAAGCAAACATCGTTGCCATGACCATCAGGGGTAGTAGTAATTTTTTCATAATAAATAGTAAATTTAGAATAGTTTAGTTTCCCAAATATAAGTATCATATTGAAACTTAAAACAAAAGCACAATTATTTTTTTAAAATAATTTCAACAAAAAAGCCCCCGGTAAAATTACCGGAGGCTCTGCATTTTGAAATTCCTGAATCAATTAAAGAACTAGATTTTCTTTAAATTTTCGATAACTACTAGTCATCTCATTGATGTAAGTCTGTTTATCATTTTTAATTGTTGTTTTTACCCCCTTAGTATAGGTATCTCCTAAGTGATCATAAAAAAAATCAGTGGTGAAAATCATGAGTTCAACCATGATGGGAAAAGTCTCTATCCCTTGATCTTCTAATATATAATGAACATTCTTCTTATTTAATACACCTTTTTGCCTATTCACAAATCCCAACGATTCTAATTTTTTAAGTCGATTAGAAAGCATTTTACTGGGCATTAACTCCAGAGCTGTCTTGAATTCATTAAAGGTGGACTTATGGAAAAACATCATATCTCTCAAGATCAATAATGTCCATTTATCCCCTAAAACATCCAAACCTGTTGCTACAGGGCACAGAGATCGAAACATGGCATTTTTATCTTTTTTCATATTGGTCCGCAAAAATACAAAATGATTACTTAAATCCTAGCTTAGCTAAACCTTTGTGACTGACCACTATAGCCTCTAAAGCTGTTTCGTTATAGCAAGCATCTTGCTCTACGAAATAATACTGCATTCCTGACAACTTTTTATTGTCTAAAATACGCTTGAAATCAATTTTTCCGTTGCCTACTGGTGCAAAGCGACCTTGATCATCCATATCCTTTACATGCCAAATTTTAAAGCGACCTGGATAGCGTTTGAAATAAGCAACTGGATCAGCACCTGCTTTCGCTACCCAGTATAAATCCATTTGGAAATTAACATACTTCGGATTGCAATGTTCTAACAAATAATCAATCACAACGGTTCCATCTGCGTCTTTCATAAACTCAAAGTCGTGGTTATGATATAATAACTGCAAACCAGCTGCAGCACATTTCTCGCCTAATTTATCTAAGATTTCTGCCAAATTCTTAGCGCCACCTTTCATGGTCATTTTTCTACCATCATGTCCAAACAATCCCATTGGGGGCACTGGAATAACAAAATAGGTAACCCCTGCCGCCTTTAAATCGGCAATTTGTTGATCAATGTTTTCAAATGTAACCGTTCCTTGGTGTGAAGAAATCGGCGTTAATTTCATCTCATCAAGCAGCGACTTAAAATCCGCCGGAGATAAATTATAGAATTTACCATTACTGTACCCTGCAGATTCAACGTTTACATAACCTGACTGTGCAACTTTAGAAAGAGTGGCGCGCGCATCTTTCATCGCATCGCGGACGGTATATAAAGCTAAACCGCCAAAAGGCTTTTCTGCTTGAAACTCTTTATCTGAAGGTTTGAAGGAGAATAATGACATCGCCATCACGGCGCATATCACAAAAATTGATTTCATTTTCATGGTTAACGTAGTATAAAATTTGTTGAAAATTGAAGTTAATGTATTTTTCCGATAAAATAAGCCCTATTCCTGTAAAAGCAATTTCATATCCTCAATGCACTGATCAGCATCTAGGGGAATCGTTCCATTATAAATCCCGCGAATGCGACCTTTTTGATCCACCAGCACGATGTGCTCGGTGTGTAAAAACTCTTTCGTGTCCTTATTATAGCCTATAGACTCTTCCGCAAAAAAGGACTGGCGGGCGAGGGTATAGATGGATGCTTTGGGACCTGTTAACAAAGACCAATTCGATGAAGAGATCTCGTATTTTTCTCCAAATTTATGCAGCGTCTTCACATCGTCTAACCAGGGCGTGACAGTAAAAGATAAAAGCTGAACTTTTGAATTTGCATGAAAGACTTTTTCGATGCGCTTCATTTGGGAGGTCATGTCTGGACAAATATTACTGCAGCGCGTAAAGATAAAGTTCGCCACATACACTTTCCCCTGTAGGGATTTGCTATCGAACAAGGTGCTGTCCTGATTGTAGAAAGAAAAGGGCTTAATGCGGTGCGTGATTTTCGCCGCAGCCTCCGCCTCGCTCATAAAATAAGGCGTAAAGTCGGGGGTAGTATAATAGGGGATTTTAGAAACCGGAGTTTCCGAACAGGCTATCAAGAAAAGACTAATAAGCCAATAATTTCTCATTGATATTCTTGCAGTTTTTGGTGCCTAATAAGCCGTATCGGCGGCCTTGAATAATGACAAAATTAGAACGGATTTTACCGTTTGCGTGCCACATTTGTTGGACGCCTTCTTCTTGTCCGTTTTTGTAATGAGCGAGGTGAAAAAGTTGTCCATTTTCAGCCCATTCTTTTAGCTCTCCTTCGTAGGCATCATTCGCGGCGACATACTCAAAACGCTTTTTGCCATTCTCCCAAAACGCCGTTTGCAAACCCTGCCTCACCCAGTTTTGGACATGACGAATTTCCATGATCTTACCGGAGGGAAAATACTTTTTTACGACTACGGTTTCCGCTGATTCGCGCAGCGAGCAGCTCCATATAAACAAAAGGAGAAAAGCGTATTTCATTATTGCGAAACCGTTCCAGGTGTACCATAGTAACCGTTCCCATTTAAATAGGGCGCCTCTGTCGTGAAATGGTAATGGTAAATTCCGTTCGGATAATCAACGGTTGCATGCGTATGACCGTGATAGATATCTAAATTTGCATTCGTCACCGCAGATCCAGTTTCCTCTTGTGGACCATATATAGGGAAGCCATCTAACAAGAATCCCATCAGTCCAGATTTAGTAGATTTAACAGTGGTTAAGTGCAAAGGCTCTACGTGGTAATGATATGATCCCGATTGTTGTGGGTGGCCATAAAACTGATCAAAACCAGCCATTTCCCCCTTCAGCTCTTGGTTATTAGGCCCAGCATATTGGTTAAATAAAGGAATGCCATTCAAGGCGACTCCTATTGCGCCTAAAGGGGTGGCACGGTGAGTAGGGTCTACCTTAGGATTAACGGGTATTTTAAAGGTGCCCGATTGCTCGACAATGGAATTGGGATTTTTGGCAAAATTCAAACCGCCAAAAGTCGTACCCGAAAATGCTTCATATAAAGCATTCGTGGTAGCATAATAGGCGCTTTTATGATCAGGCAAACCCTTCGTTTTGATGGTGATATACGTGCCGTCGTTTGTGACGCTCGTGGCACCATAGATTTTCTTATAAATAGCCGGAACTTCCACATTAGCAACAGGTGTGGGCGTGATTGGTGTCACCGAATCAGTCTTAGAACACGAAACGATTAGGGCGCACCCTACAAACGAAATGATAATCCGATTTAGCATATGCATATAAATTTGAATCGTCAAATTAAATAAATCTTGTGCAAAAATTTACAGGAAGTAGACGAAACAATAAGATTTAATGGACGTATAAGGTTGATTTAAAGGATGAAACTAATCCGTGAAATGCGCCACTAAACTCTCCCACTCCTCTTCTGAAGAACACGCCGGTCTTGTTTTCTTCGCGCGCGCATACCAATAATCTGCATTCCAACTATCCCCTTCTTTGCGGTGCAAATAGGCATGTACCCAAGCGGCATCTACGCCAGATAATCCGTCCACAAAATCGTGTGCTCTTTTCCAATCGCCTTTAGCGTCATACCAAAGACTTTTTAGTATAGGAGTTAGCGCCGGATCAGGGGCGTCTAATGCAACGGATTCTCTGAATGATTTACTACTTTTCATAGCGCAAATATGAATATAAAATAGTTATTTCACTGTCATCAAACCTAAATAATGAAAAAAGCGGCTACCCTACTTTTACTGTGTATATCCATTCAATTAAGTGCACAATCTCCTTTATTTGAAAAAGTAGAACGAGTATTAAAATCCCAAATCATCGCCGAAGCGAACCGAAATTTGACGGAAAAGCCGGTCACCGTTACTAGTTTTCAGAGTGAAAGATCTGCCGGCGGAAAACATGATTTTTTCTCAGAAGGAGATTATTGGTGGCCAAATCCGGCTAATCCCTTTGGTCCTTATATTCAAAAAGATGGACTAACAAATCCAGACAATTTTACCGCACATCGCAAGGCAATGATTCGCTTTAGTCAGATAGTGGCGAATCAAACTTCGGCCTATTTAATAAGCGGTCGAACAGATTATGCAAATCACGCTATCCAACATATTAAAGCGTGGATGGTGGACACAACGACGATGATGAGTCCGCACCTATTATATGCGCAGGCTATAAAAGGAAAAGTGACGGGACGCGGGGTTGGAATTATTGACATGATTCAACTGATAGAGGTGGCGAAAAGTATCGAAATTTTGGAAAAACGTAAGCTCATAAAACCGGCTGATCGCACTCAAATCCATGCCTGGTTTACGAACTATTTACGTTGGGTAACAACGCATCCGTATGGAAAGGAGGAACGGGAGGCTAAGAATAATCATGGCACTTGTTGGGTAATGCAGGTGAGTGCATTTGCCCATTTGGTAAACGACGAAGTGCTTTTAAATTACTGCAAAGACCGTTTTGTGAACATCATTTTGCCTAATCAAATGGATGAGCGCGGCGCCTTTCCATTAGAACTTAAGCGGACAAAGCCCTATGGTTATTCCCTATTTAACCTAGATGCAGTCATGACAACCGCTCACATTTTTAAGATCAAAAATGCTTCTTTAAAAAAGGGTATTGACTTTTTGTATCCTTATGTAAAGGACAAAAAAAGCTGGCCCTATCCACAAGATGTGATGTATTGGGATGAGTGGCCTGTGGCAGCGCCATTTTTATTGTTTGGCTATCAAGATTATGCGGATGCGCGTTGGTTTTCTACTTGGGAAAAACTAAATCATTTCCCCAAAAACGAAGAAGTGATTCGGAATCTTCCTATTCGAAATCCGTTGATTTGGTTAGTGGATTAGTTTTAGAAGATGTCTACAGTTTATTCAATTTTCTACCCAGCAATGCATTAGCCTCCGCATCATTGAACTTTTCAGATGTTGGATTCCAGGTTAATGATTTTTTAACCTCATAAGCGATGTTTCCAATGTTACAAACAGAGGCCGTTCTGTGACCAATCTCCACATCGCAAACAGGGCGCGTACGATTGCGCATCGCAGCTAAAAAGTCCTTGTAGTGATTTGTGCTTTCGTACACGTGCTTTTCATTAGGCCCAATAACACGATCCTTCAAGGCCGCATTGGATGTTTCTAACTTCTTTCTTTGAACACGTAAGGTTCCCTCGGTACCCACAAACTCGATGGCATTATTCCACTCCCATGGCTGGTGTGTCATCGTAATTCCATTCGCGTAGGTATAGGTCAAAAATTCATTTCCATTGGTTGTAGGTGCATCCACTCGCACGGGACCACTTTCGTCCATATCCAATGCCCATTGGACAATATCAAACATGTGCGCACCCCAATCCGTCATGCCACCGCCTCCAAACTCCTTGTATTTTCTCCAATTAGGGAACACATCTTTTGAAATGGGGGGAGCTAATTCGGAATTAAATGAAACCGCGTCATTAGGTCCTAACCACTTCTTGAAATCCAATCCGGTTGGCAATTCTTCAGCCGTTAAATCATAGGCTATAGGTGGCGGCCCTACATTCACTTTAATGGATTTCACTTCGCCTATGTAGCCATTACGTATTAGCTCGGCTGTTTGTCTAAATTCTGGCCAGGAACGCTGCATGGATCCTGTTTGAAAAACACGCTTATATTTTCGTGTCGCATCCACCATGGCACGTCCTTCTTTTACAGTCAACGAGAGTGGTTTTTCGCAATAAATATCTTTCCCCGCAGCAGCAGCGCGCACCGCCATGGCTGCATGCCAATGGTCTGGACTAGCGATCACAACTGCGTCTATGTTTTTCAGCGCTAGCAGCTCTCTAAAATCTTGGTATTGAGGTATTTCGGCATAAGTTCCCAGCGAAGATGATTTCGAATAAATCTCTTTTACGCGATCTAAAAACAGGTTAGCCTTTGCTTGATACACCTCAGATATGGCGGCAATGCGAACCTCTCCCGTGCTCAAAAATAAATTAGATAATCCTCTCCCCTGCTTTCCTGTTCCTATAAATCCTAAGTTAATGAGATCGCTAGGTGCTATATATGGAGATCCATCTGGACGAATTCCTCCCAACACATGTCGAGGAACGATGAAAAATGAGCCAAAGGCCAGACTTGCTTTCGTTAGAAAATCGCGTCTTTTAATCGAGGTTGAGGTTTTCATAAGGTAGGTTTGAGGTTTAAAGTTGCGCTTAAAAATCAAATCAACTTAAAATAAATTGAATACACAAAATTTCCTAAAAGTATTATTTTCGAGTATAAAAGACTGCTTGTTATATCATTATAAATTTATTATTTTCAAAAAGGTAATAAGGAGTTGAAGATTTGTTAATTAATCGCTCAACATTGGTAATTTTATGCACTTATCAACAAACAAACTTTAAATGAATAAACTATTGGTGATTGGTGCGGGGGGTCAACTTGGATCCGAGCTCACCAAAGCCTTAGTCAATACACACGGTAGCGATGCGGTCATTGCAACAGATTTTCAGCAAAGTGTAAAATCTAAATTTGCCTATTGCCGTTTTCAAACCCTTGATGTGTTAGACAAAGACGCTATTGTGAATTTGATACAAGAAGAAAAGATTACGCAGGTCTATCATTTAGCTGCGATTCTTTCTGCTAACGGAGAGAAAAATCCCGTTCAGGCCTGGGATGTTAACATGCGAGGTTTGTTAAATGTATTAGAATTAGCGAAAGAATGTAAGCTGGATAAAGTGTTTTGGCCTAGTTCTATTGCCGTTTTTGGTCCAAATTCTCCTAAAACAAACACCCCTCAAGACGCCTTTAAAAATCCCACCACGGTGTATGGTATCTCTAAACTAGCCGGCGAGCATTGGTGTGAATATTATTTCAATACCTACGGTGTAGACGTGCGAAGCCTACGTTTCCCAGGTCTAATAGGCTATAAATCATTGCCCGGTGGTGGCACAACCGATTACGCCGTTGATATTTATTACAAAGCCGTAAACAAAGAGCCATTTACCTGCTTCCTACAAGAAGACGCGGCCCTACCCATGATGTACATGGAGGACGCTGTGCAAGCTACCTTACAATTAATGGCTGCCCCGGCAGATAACATCCAAATCAGAACTAGCTATAATCTATCTGGAATGAGTTTTTCTCCGCAAGAAATAGCGGAAAGTATTCGTACTCACTATCCAGAATTTAGCATTACTTACGCACCAGATTTCAGACAAAAAATTGCAGATTCGTGGCCATCGAGTATCAATGATGACTGCGCTAGAAACGAATGGGGTTGGAAAGCCTCTTTTAGCCTAGCTGAAATGACGGCTGAAATTATAATGAAACTACCTCAACACATAAAGTAAACGAGCCATGTACGAACAATACAAGTCCTTCATCACGAAAGAAATTGATTCCATCAAGGAAGCTGGATTATACAAAAAAGAGCGTGTCATTACCTCACCACAATCTGCCGAAATCACCATTCAAGGCGGTCAAAAAGTGTATAATTTTTGCGCGAATAACTACTTAGGTCTTTCTTCGCATCCTGCCGTAATTCAAGCAGCGAAAGACGCGATTGATACCCATGGATTTGGGCTATCTTCTGTTCGCTTTATTTGTGGAACACAGGATATTCACAAAACCTTAGAAGAAAAAATTTCAGCCTTTTTAGGGACTGAGGATACGATCTTATATGCCGCAGCTTTTGATGCAAACGGAGGCGTTTTTGAGCCCTTATTAGGGGAAAAAGATGCGATTATTTCTGATGCGTTAAACCATGCCTCCATTATCGATGGCATCCGTTTATGTAAGTCAATGCGCTACCGATATGAGCACAATTCGATGGACGATCTAGAGGCTAAATTAAAGCAAGCAGTGGCGGATGGGGCTGTACAAAAAATGATTGTCACAGATAGCGTTTTTTCAATGGATGGAACCATTGCGCAATTAGATAAAATTGTCGCGTTAGCGGAAAAATACGAGGCCATGATTATGATCGACGAGTGTCACTCTTCCGGCTTCATGGGAAAGACAGGACGTGGCGTGCACGAACTAAAAGGGGTGATGGGTAAAATTGACATCATTACGGGTACCCTAGGCAAAGCGTTAGGCGGAGCATCAGGGGGATTTACCTCGGGCCGCAAGGAAATCATCGACCTATTAAGACAGCGTTCTAGACCTTATTTGTTTTCAAATACTTTAGCGCCATCCATTACCGGGGCATCGATTGCAGTACTTGATATCTTGTCTAAAACGACAGAATTGCGCGATAAATTGGAGGAAAATACGGCGTATTTCCGGGAGCGAATTGTGGCCGCAGGTTTCGATACCAAACCCGGCGAACACCCGATCATTCCAATCATGTTATACGATGCGGTTGTCTCCCAAAAAATGGCGGAAAAACTCTTGGAAAAAGGGATTTTCGTGATTGGTTTTTACTATCCGGTGGTGGCCAAAGGTCAAGCGAGAATTCGCGTCCAAATCTCCGCTGGGCATACTAGGGAACAATTAGATCACGCGATTGCTGCCTTCACCAGTGTGGGTAAGGAGCTGGGGGTAATTTAACTGATCCATTACCCCGTCAATCTATGATCACTGAGCGAATAATAAGAGGTCGATGCAGCTAACTTTTGCTATTAAATTTCGATTATTAGACAATTTTCGGTTATTTTAATATCCTAACTCCACTATATCAATGTCTACACTTAAAAGAATTTATAAAAGAAATACGCACAATAGGTTTTTTTAAAGCATTAGCGGGCTTTGGCAGAGTATTAAACAGATTGTATGAAAATAAGAACTACGATCTTTACAGTACTGGAGAGGGAAACATTTTACAAAAAATAGCTAGACTGAATCCCTCGGTGATCATTGATGGCGGCGCAAATGTGGGAGATTATTCAATCATCGCAAATCAAGTGATGCCTAATTGCAAAATTTATGCCTTTGAACCCGTTGAATCTACATTTCAACAATTTCTTACTAATACCAAGGGCTTACAAAATATCATCCCGATTAAAAAGGGTTTTTTCAAAGAGACCTGTGAATCAGAAATAAATCTATTTGATTCACATGAACATTGCTCCATTTACGATTTTGAAGGACTAGCAACGAGTGCGGAGCAGAAGCAAACAATAGAGCTCGTGAGTGGTGATGATTTCATCAAAGAGAATAATATAGATTCCATTGACTTTCTAAAGCTGGATGTCGAAGGGGCTGAATTTGATGCTTTGCTCGGATTTGAAAAGGCAATTAAGCGTGGTGTCGTGAAGCTTATTCAATTTGAGTATGGGTATATTAATATCTCCACGAAGAAGTTGCTCATTGATTATTATCAGTTCTTTGAAGCGCACGGGTACTTAGTGGGTAAAGTTTTCCCAAAGAATGTTGAATTTAGAGATTACCATTTTAAGCACGAAGATTTCATTGGGCCTAATTTTGTGGCTGTTAAAAAATCTGAAACTGCGCTTATTAACCTTTTAAGCAAAAGTTAATTTGTCCATTGATTACATGGCTGAATCATAGCTCTAGTCAAGGGTACTAATTAACGTTTCATAAAGCTGCAAAAGACAAAGTTCTGAACTGCCCCGCTAGGTGTTATGTGATCTTCGCGCTTGCACTCTAAGTTTTGGAAGTCCGATTTTATAAACTTGGCCTTCATCCCATCCTCATCGTATTGTTGAATCTCAAGTCCACTACATTTAGTGGGGCCGTCTGTGGAAAAAGTTCCTATGATGACCATACCATCGACCGCTTTTTTTACTATAGTTAGATAAGTGTCAATTTTCGCGGATTCTGTCTGAAAATGAAAGGCTGCTCGATCATGCCAAACATCGTATTTTTCTACAGGATTAAAGTCCAAAATATCGCATACAATCCAATTGACTTTTTGGGCATCAGCGCCTAACCTTTCTTGCGCCCTAAAAATGGCTGCTTCAGATATGTCCAAAACCGAAAGATTTGTGTAGCCTTCCGCTAATAAAAAATCAACTAAATTGCTGTCACCGCCTCCTATATCGATAATTTTAGCCACCTTAGGGATGTTAAACTGATGGATAAATGCTAATGACGCAGTAGGAACTTCTTGTGTCCAACTTACTTCGTTAGGCTGCTTTGTTTTATAGATGGTTTCCCAGTGTTCTTTTGTGTCTGCGATCATGTAACAAAATTGGTTAAATCTGATAGGAAAAGGTGTGACTTATGTCACCTAAGGTAAGGACCTGCATTTGATTTGTCAACATAGTTCCAAAATCCACTTAAAATAATTTCTTTATCTTGTCACCCTAAACCTATAAAACTTTGAAAAAGCTATTCGTTGCTATTATAACCTGTCTCGCTTTCGGTGCCTTCGCACAAGATGGAACGATTTATCCGCTGGAAGCACCTAAAGAAACTAAGCATATTCCTTTAAACACTGGTTCTGTGAAGGACCAGCCAGCACCTGAGACGTGGTTTCGCCAATGGGGCGATCCGATGGCGCGTAATATTTCCACAGCTACGTTAACGCCTTTCTTTCCTGAAAAGGGCAAGGCAAATGGAGCCGTTGTCATTGTGGCTCCAGGCGGAGGATACCGCTGGCTTTCGATGGGTAATGAGGGCTGGGAGGTGGCTGAGGCTTTGGCCAAAAAAGGAATAACTGCCTTCGTTCTAAAATACCGTTTATTCCCTACCTCAGAAAAATTAGACGATTTTACGGCTTGGATGAACCGTCCACGCCCGGCACCGCAAAAGACAGATAGTTCGGCTAAGAACACCAACCCAATGGCACAAATGGATCTGACAAATCAACTAACAGACGCAGAAGCAGCCTATGCCATGATTATCAAAAACGCAGCAAACTGGGGTATTGATACACAACGCATTGGTATGATTGGTTTCTCCGCAGGGGCCGGTTTAACGATGCACGCAACGCTTCATTCGAAAACAATGAAGCTTGCCTTTATTGGACCAATTTATGGCGGAATGGGCCCGGTAAAAGTACCTGCAAATGCTCCACCTATGTTCAATGTAATTGCGTCAGATGACTTTTTATTTAATGCACAATTTGGCGTGATTGAATCTTGGTTTAAAGCGGGCAGACCGGTGGAGTTTCATTTATACCAAAACGGAGGCCACGGTTTTGGTTTAGGCAATCCGAATAGAACGAGTAATAAATGGTTTGATGCGTTTATGCACTGGCTAGATGTGAATAAGTTCTTAGTAGCAAAATAGGCTCAGGCAACTATGAACAACGTCGACATCATCACCTATTATTTCGAGAATGACGGAGATATTCCAAACAATATCCTCCCGGTGGTGATTTACAAAAATGTGCTTCAGCACGTTATAAATAAGAACTTTGAATTTTTATTTTGCCAAAATGGATGGTCAAATAACTGGCACGACATCATATTAACGGAAGACCATTTTCATAGCAATACGCATGAAGTTTTGGGTCTAAAAAGTGGGCAAACGCGCTTAATGCTAGGGGGTAAGAATGGCGAAATTGTCAACGTTGAAACGGGGGACCTGATCATCCTGCCCGCTGGGGTTGGACATTATTCTGTCGACAATTCTGTTGAATATCAATTTGTGGGCGGCTATCCGAATGGGGCAGATTGGAACCTAAAGTTTAGTTTGAAAAAGGAAGACAGCCATTCTATTTTGGCAGAAATCGCCACTATCCCTATTCCACAAAAAGACCCGCTTTTTGGCATCGGGGGGCCCCTTTTAAACTTTTGGAAATAATATATTAAGCGTACTTTTGTGAATGATGCATAGAAAAATTACCCTGTTTTTAGCTCTGTTATTTGTTTCTTGTCAATTTTCATTGGCGCAAAATAATCGCATAACAACCTCGAATACCATTGGTTGGTACAATTATTTTGGCACGTTCAAATTATCAGAAAAGACCGGAATTCACACAGAATATCAATGGCGAAGAAATGACCTAATTTCAAATTGGCAACAAGGCCTATTACGAGTTGGGCTAAATTACAATGTGACTCCAAGGGTCCTATTTAGAGTGGGCTATGCGTGGGCTGAAACATTTCCCTATGGGGAATACGCACTCAATAAATTAGGTAGAGAATTTACGGAACACCGTATTTTCGAAATGGTTCAACTATCTCACAAAGAGGGCATTGTAGATATTTCCCACCGATTTATGTTAGAACAAAGATTTATTGGGCGATATAGTTCGGCTAATGAAACGACCGAAGACGAGTATCCGCTATCAAACAGGGGCAGGTATATGGTTCGCCTTCAAGTTCCCTTGCGTGGTCGAGAGATAAAGGATAAAACGGCCTACTTTGCGGTATATGATGAGGTGCTTGTCGGGTTTGGGGAAAATGTAAATGCTAATATTTTTGACCAAAATAGAATAGGCATTTTACTCGGTTATCGTTTCAATAAAACCCTCCGAATGGAAGGAGGATATCTTAACCAGACTCTACAATTAGGCCGACAAATAAATGGCTTAAATGTATTCCAAAATAATAATGGACTTATCATTAACGCCAACTTCACTATTGATCTATCGAAGCCAAAAGATTAAATCGCTTAGAAATTTCAAAAAGCAGAGCCTCTGGTAAAATTACCGGAGGCTTTTTTATTATATAATTTATTGAAAAAATAATATGCTTTTGTTTCTGGTTTCAAAATGATACTTATATTTGAGGAATATATTTTCACCATAAACATTTAAAAAATGAAAAAACAATTACTGATGGTTGCATTGACTTTGATAAGCTTTGCGCCATTCGCTCAACAGAAAACGAGCACCATGAATACCGCTTTTTGGAAAGTTAAAATGGGGCATTCTAACTCATTTGTTGATGCTTCCGAAACATTCATAACTAAATTTTTGCCAGTAAAAGACGGCAAACCTCAAATGAGCGGATACAATATTACCGGGGGGAAACACCACGGAGAATATTTATTTATAAATAATATAGGGAAAAGTTTTGCAGATAGAGATGTGGTAACTCCCACTACCATAGATAATATCAGATGGAGTGATAATTGGAACTTAAACGTTGCACCCCATATTGAAGGTATTGCTGCTGAACTTTTAGTCTTTAAACCTGAAATGTCTAACATCGGCCCGGATGACAAGGCTGAAAAATTTGTGAGCACAGAATGGACGGTTACCAATAGTTCCAAAGCCTTTACAGATGTTTTACAAAAAATGCCAAAAATTTGGAATAAATTAGGACGAAAAATAGGGATTTGGGTGACATTTACAGGGGAAACTAGATATTATCTGGTTAGATATTTCCCTAATGGATGGAAAGATTTAGATGATACAAAAGATTCAGATTTTGCTACTGCTTGGGAAGAAGTATATGGTAAAGGTTCTTGGGAAAAAGACGGTGCAATTTTTGCTAATGGATGGACTAGAACCGATCGGTATATGATGACCTTGAATAAAAGATTGACTAGTAAGTAAATACTAATTAGGCTATTTAAAAAGAAGGAGGGGTCGATTTGATCCCTTTTTTATTTAACGAGCGTATTCAAGGTAGAATAAATAATTTCCATCGTTTCTGGCCCAATACTCATCCCCGTCAGGTATTTGCTGTGAGGAATATTTTTGCTCGAATCAAAAAAGCTAGGTTTGATGATATAGCCCAAGGCATCTTGCGATAAACCTAGGACAAATTTAGGGCCCTTGTTGTTCATCAATTTCTTCGTCGCAAGGCTTAGTGCTGGACTGGTTTCGCCGGGATGAGTAGCAAAATAAGCATCGCCAATAGTAAAAAAGGCTATCTCAGAGCTCACCGTTTTTCCAAACGTTCTTTTGATGACCCCTGATTTGGACAACATCTGAAAAGCTGGATTTGCTAATGGAAAATCAACTTTAGCCGATGTAAAATGTAGGCTTTTACTCGAATTCTTACTTGGGGATAATTCAAAAACATATTTCCCTAACGACGTTCCATACTGTTTCGCTTGTTCGTAGGTATGGGGAACTCCTTCCGGTTGAACCCAGCCCCCTATGGCACCTTGCAGGAACATATTCACCCCGCCTTGCGCTGCATCTAAATAGGTATAATATCCCCAAACATAATCTGAACTTGCCGCAGTACTGGTGTCGTCCATGATGGTAGGATGGCAGGCAAAATTAGTCAGCGTAGCGATATTCTTTCCATTCAGATCGCTGAATTTGATGACACTTACCGCCCTGTCCAGCTCACCAGGTTCTGAAATATTCTTTACCCAATCCTCTCCAAAAGAACCATTTCCATAGGATATAGTTACCGGCTTTTTGGCATTATATGCTTCCTTAATGGCTTTTACAGCCCTATCCACGATGAACTGCATGTGCTTATCATTAACGCCTGAATGCGCTAAATCTTTACCCCAAATCCCCACCACATCGGGGCCCGAATGGGTATGTGTGGATGACATGACAACGTGTTCGGAATCAAGTAGTGGAAGTTCGGATTTAATTCTAGCCCGGATTTCTTGTAGTTGAGGATACAATAATCCGATACAATCAAATGTAAGTAAGGTGATGTTGTTATTGCTATTGCTTACCACCACAGCTTTGACATAAAGATTATCATGAACGTCAATAAATGGGCGATTGGGTTTGCCTCCTGCTAGGTATAAAGAATCCTTTTCAGGGTTAATAGTTCTTATGGCCGCGCCTGCAAAAAAATCTTGAGCAGTTAGCGATAATTGCGCTAGCAAAAATAGGACTAAAAGGGCTGTTCTGTTTTTCATATATGGTATAATAATAGCAAAAATTTTCAAGCCGATAAACCATTTTTCAAACTTTTTAAACTAATTTATAATCCTAAACCATTGCCTATGAAAACTTATTACCATCCATTCATTTGGCTGTTTGTCTCTATACTGGCTTTTCAAGCTCCCATCTTTGGCCAAATCAAGCAGCTAGAGAAGGGGTTTAAATCCATTTTTAACGGAACATCCTTGCAGGGATGGGAAGGCGACACTACCTACTGGCGGGTGGAAAATGGTAGTATCATAGGCGAAATCACGCCTCAAACCTTATTAAAACAGAATACATTTTTAATTTACCGGGATTCCCAGCCGGCCGACTTTGAGCTAAAAGCTGAGTTTAAAATTTCAAAGGGAGGTAATACGGGAATCAATTACCGTTCGGAGGAATTGCTCCCCGATTTACCATTTGCACTAAAAGGATATCAAGCTGATATTGATGGGGAAATCAGATATACCGGCCAAAACTACGAGGAAAGAGGCCGAACAACCTTGGCTTATCGAGGCGAAAGTGTTTCTGTGAATGAACAAACAGATGCGTCAATGAAAACGAATTTGCGTGCATTTTCGAAAAATAACGCTTGGTTACCCCGAACAGTTACCGGCTCTTTAGGCGATATAGATTCGTTGAAAACTGCCATTAAATCAGAAGATTGGAATGAGGTACACTTAATTATCAAAGGCAAGCGTCTACAACATTTTGTGAACGGTGTTTTGATGAGTGACGTGACGGACTTAGATCAAGTAAATGGCAAAGCCTCTGGGTGGTTAGGTGTGCAAGTACACGTGGGACCGCCCATGAAAGTAGCGTTTAAAAATATTCGTATCAAAAACTTAAAATAAAAATGAAATCAATCGGTAAGTATTTAATCGCGAGTGTCGTATTACTTAGTCTGGGGAGTTTGGGCTTCAACGGCTTATTCAAAATTGAGCCTGCTCACGTAGAGGGAACTGATCCAAAATTGGATAAAATCCGTTTACAGCCAGGTTTTAAAATCGAACATTTACTTAGTCCATCAGATGAAAATAGGGGGTCTTGGGTATCGATGACATTTGATGATAAAGGCAGAATGATTTGCTCAGATCAATATGGCGGTTTGTATCGCTTGACGATTCCTGCGGTAGGAGCGGCAAGCGTGAAGCCACAAATTGAGAAATTAAAATTTGGCAAAGGCATGGATACCTTAGGTATCGGAAACGCGCACGGTATGCTTTACGCATTCAACAGTTTGTATGTGATGGTTAATGCGCGCGCAACTAAACCAGGGTCGGTTCGTGGCACTGCTTCTAGCTTTACTCCTAGAGGTAGCGGTTTATATCGCGTGCAAGATTTAGATGGGGATGATCAATTTGACAAAATCACGTTGATGAAAGAATTTGTAGGCGAAGGCGAGCACGGTCCGCACAGCATTATTTTATCCCCTGATAAAAAATCGATTTACTTAATTTCCGGAAATCATACCGATGTCCCTCCAATGGATGCCTATCGCTTGCCTAAAAATTGGCAAGAAGATAATATCTTCCCATTGATCAAAGATCCACGTGGGCATGCAAATGATCGTTATGCGCCGGGTGGTTGGATTGCAAACATTGATCCTGAAGGAAAGAAGTGGGAATTAGTTAGTGCGGGCTATCGGAACGCATTTGATATTGCCTTCAACGAAACAGGGGATTTATTCGTGTATGATGCAGATATGGAGTGGGATTTCGGTTTACCATGGTATCGTCCTACGCGCATTTGCCATGTAACGAGTGGTAGTGAGTATGGCTGGAGAACGGGTAATAGTAAATGGTCAACCACCTACCCAGATAACCTGCCTCCGGTGTTAAATATTGGCCAAGGGTCGCCCACGAGTTTGTTGTCTTTAAAGGATGCTAAATTCCCGGCTAAATACAAGAAATCTCTTTTGGCTTTCGACTGGACATTTGGAATCGGACACTTAATCAAATTAAAGACTTCCGGATCTACATTTTTAGCTGATCGGGAAGAGTTCTTCTCCGGTATTCCATTGCCTTTAACGGACGGGGTTATTGGCCCAGATGGCAACTTATATTTCATGACGGGTGGTCGTCGCCTTGAATCGGATTTATATCGGGTGACTTACGTGGGTACAGAGGAAACTTCAACTAAAACACTAGTGGGTGCGCCCAATCAGTTAAATGAATTACGCCGTAAAATTGAGCAATTCCATCAAGGTCCTAATCCTGGCGCATTAGCCCTAGCCTGGCCGAATTTAAAACACCCAGATCGTTTTATTCGCTATGCTGCTCGTATGGCATTAGAGCACCAGCCTGTTGCTGAATGGAAAGATAAAGCTATGTCGGAAAAAGATCCGATTGCCGCAACGCAGGCGCTTATCGGTCTGATTCGTCAAAGCAAGCCCGAATTTAAATCAGGGATTTACGCCGCTTTATTGGCGATTGATAACAAAGCATTCACGGAAGCTCAAATGCTAGATGTATTGCGTGCCTATGAATTAGCGATGTTGCGTTTAGGTATGCCTGACGCATCGATGGCCGCTAAAATCATTGCAAAGTTTGATGCCAAATATCCCTCAAACCGCATGAATATGGACCGAGCATTAAGTCGCTTACTTATTCCTTTAGAGGCGCCTAAAGTCATTGAGCGAACCTTAAAATTAATGGAGACAAAGGACACAGCTAGTGCAACGGCATACCGTGTGGAATCGGCCACATCCTCCGCAGATTTGATTATGCGTAACCCGCAGTACGGAACGGATATTGCTAAGATGTTAGAGAAAATTCCGCCGGCCCAACAAACCTACATGGCGACGATGTTATCGGCCGCTAAAAATAATTGGACTCCCGAATTACACGAACGTTATTTCAAGTGGTTTAAAAATTCGTTCCAATTTTCTGGCGGACGTAGTTACGTGGGATTCATTGATCGGGCACGAAAATTAGCCTTGAAAAATGTAGCCGAAAGTAAGCGTGCTTACTTCGACAAATTAGGCGGTGCAGATATGTTGTCCGCGAATGGGAATGATGTAAAGGATGTCAATTACCCGAAAGGCCCTGGAAAGCAATGGAAGTTAGAGGAAGCGGTAGCCATATTAGATGCTCCATTAGCAGATCGTGATTTCCAAAACGGAAAATCAATGTATGCCGCGACCACCTGTATTCGTTGCCATGCTATTGGAAGCGAAGGCGGCGGAAATGTAGGACCAGATCTTACTAATTTAGGAACGCGATTCTCGAAAAAAGATATGTTAGAGTCCATCATTAATCCAAACAAAACCGTTTCGGATCAATATGCCGCCACACAATTTATGCTGCGCAATGGGACTTCGGTGATAGGCCGATTAACCAATCAGGATAAAATGGCCTATTACGTTTCTCAAAATCCTTATGCACCGGATCAGGTGGAGAAGATTTTGAAGAAAAATGTAATTTCAATGAAATACTCCCCGGTTTCCAGTATGCTACCCGGTTTAATAAATAGCCTAAACGGAGAAGAATTAAAGGACTTAATGGCCTATTTAATGGCGGGTGGAAGTGAGAGTAATGCTATATTTAAAAAGAAGTAAGCGCATCAAACATGTCAGATTGGACCGGTAAAATATCGAATCACAGACAATTAGGAGGCATCGAAACGTCCGTTTTAGATAATGGGGCGGGTCGAGGTGTTCGAATTGCCTGGATTGATACCGGAACAGGTTTCCGATATAAAGTGATCATTGACCGCGCCATGGACATCGCGGATGCGTTCTATAACCAACATAGCCTTGCTTGGATTAGTCATGTAGGAATTACGGCCCCTCAGCCTATGTCGAATCACGGGATTGATTGGCTACGAACTTTTGGTGGCGGCCTGCTGGCTACGTGTGGACTTGATCATGTGGGTGGCCCGGAATCTGATGAATCAGGGGAACGCGGAATCCATGGTCAAATAGGAAATTTGCCTGCAGAAATCGTATCCATCATTCAGCCCGACATACGGAGTGGCTCGCTGGATATGTCGATTACGGGGATTATACGCCAACATGCCATTTTTGGGCCCTGTCTAACGCTTAAACGCACCATTTCAGGCAGGTTAGGCGAAGCAGCTTTACAAATCCATGACGAGGTAATTAACGAAGGAAACGCCGCTGCGCCGCTGATGCTTTTGTATCATTTTAATTTCGGTTGGCCATTAGTGGATGAAGGCACGGATATTATCTGGAAAGGGACACACCGCGTCGCTTCAGATCCACACTTATTGGGTGTTGCGAACATAAAAAAATGCCCCGAGCCGCTTGAGCTTCATAAAGGAAACGGAGAATCTGTTATTTTCATTGATCCCGAGGCTGATGCCGAGCATAAAGTTCATTGTGGACTTTGGAACAAAGAAAGAGAACTAGGCCTACACATCACATTTGATAAACGGGAATTGCCTTGTTTGACCAACTGGCACCATTTTGCTGAACAGGAATATGTCACAGGAATTGAACCCGGTACGAACCCGCCCATTGGCCAAAAAGCTGCGCGGGAATCAAACACATTAACTAGCCTGGCCCCCGGGGAGAAAAAAGAGATAACGTTGACGCTGAATATTTTAGCGCCTAATTTACCTAAGTCGAAAGAAGATATAGATTTTTTACATTTAATAAAATGACGACATGAGCGATAATGCAGCTAAAGCGCTGGCGCAAGGAAAAGGAATTTTAAGGCTTGCGCCTACTTGGGTACCGAGGTCTTTTTGTGTACCAGGGAGAAGAATTAAATTACATCCAGATGATTATTACGTCCTGGGTGGTGCCCGTGGTGGAATCGATGAACGTTGGTTATCGTCAACGACCCCTGCTAAAAATGGCCCATTGACCGGGGAAAATGAAGGCTTAAGTGCCGTTGTTTATTCCGAAGGAGGGAAAGAAGAGCAGCTTCTTTTGATTGATGTAATCGAAGAATTGAAAGGCGAAGTGATCGGTGATCGTTTGTGGAATGAATACAAATCTTGGCCGATGTATTCGAAGTTTTTTGATAACATGGGCCCTTTGCCACACCACATTCATCACAATGATGAGCATGCCGCTAAAATAGGTCAATTAGGGAAGCCTGAGGCCTACTATTTCCCCCCGCAATTAAATAATCATGGAGGGGATTTCCCGTATACTTTCTTTGGCATTGCTCCTGGTACAACCAAGGAACAAATTAAGAAGTGTTTGATGAACTTTACGAAAGGGGATAACAAAATCACCATGTATTCTCAAGCGTTTCCTTTGATTCCAGGGACGGGTTGGGATGTTCCTCCGGGGATGTTGCACGCGCCAGGCAGTATGTGTACGTATGAGCCACAAAAAGCATCCGATGTTTTTGCGATGTATCAGTCGCTGGTTAATGAGGCTGTCATTCCAGAGGAGTTATTGTGGAATGGTACTCCCAAAGAGGACATTGGGAATTATGATCAATTAATGGAGGTCATCGATTGGGAATTAAATACCAATCCTAATTTATTAGAAACGCGTTTTATGCAACCGATTCCCGTGCGGGATGAGGCTGAAATGGCGGCACAAGGATACTCAGAAAAATGGGTCTGCTACCGATCAGATGCGTTCAGCGCGAAAGAATTAACGGTATTTCCTAGCCAAACGGTTACCATCACGGATGCAGCCGCATATGGTTTAATTATGATGCAAGGACATGGTAAAATGGGGGTTTGGAATATCGAGACCCCGGCCATGATTCGGTATGGACAATTGACCAACGATGAATTTTTTGTCACAGAAGCTGCCGCGAAATCCGGTGTTAAGATCACGAATTATTCTTCCACTGACCCGATTGTTATGTTGAAACATTTTGGTCCAGCGAACCCAGATTTAAAATTTTAACCTATTTTTAAAATGACTACTTATCCTAAATTACACAATGCTACCTGGCCCGGAATTGTAGGCAAAGGCCCCGATTCAGAGCCCGTTATTTCACTCGATAAAATGCTCGCCATGACAGCCGCCGCGGAAGTCAATGGCACTAAGTTTGATGGCGTTGATATTGGGTTATTGCCTCCTCATTTCGATATTGAAAGTGGGAAAGATGGCGCCAAAGCCCTAGCCGATAAAGTGGCCGCTCATGGCTTAGAAATTGGGAGTTTAGTGGCTCCTATTTGGGCAGGGAATGCGATGGGGGATAAAGACGCGCGCGATACGTTTGTGGACATGGTTCGCAAAACCTGTGAAATAGGTGCGGAACTGCGCAAATTAGGCATTCGTCCGAATGGCATCGTTCGGATAGATTCTGCTGCGGGCGTGGCTGATTGGGCCAAAGATCCTACAGGTAATTCTAAGTTAATTGTGGACACCTTCCAGCGTGCATGTGATGTAGCTGCAGATTTCGGTGAAAGATTGGCTGCCGAAGGAGAGATTTGTTGGGGAGGCATGCACTCTTGGCGGAATATGATTCAGACATTAGAAGCCGTAGATCGCCCTAACATTGGATTCCAAGCGGATATGTCCCATACCTTACTTTACACGATGGGTTATAATTGCCCCGAGGACCGAATTTTACCGGTTGATTATAACTGGGAAAATCGCGAGATATTAAAAGCGTCATTAAAAGAATTGACGGCAGCTCTTCGCCCATGGACAATCGATTTTCACGTGGCTCAAAATGACGGTACGGTTCATGGAACTGGAAGTCATGATAAGACGGGTCGCCACTGCTTAGCGACCGATCCTAATGGGAAGTTGAACATCGCTGAAGATGCTGGATTCTGGTTAAGAGATGCGGATGGACAAGTAACAAAAGCATTCAAGCATATTTGTTGGGACGGCTGTATGTTCGGCAACTCCGTAATGGAGCAACAACAAACCTGGAATGATATTTTAGCGGCCATGATCGACGTGCGTGAGGCACATGGTTGGTCATAATAAACCTATCCCCTATGAAACAAATACGAATTGGATTAATTGGCACAGGATTTATGGGTAGAACCCATTCTAACGGATATAACCGTGTCCCTAATTTTTTCCCGGAGCTTACCTGCAAACCCGTTTTACAAGCCGTTTGCTCGCGGAACGAGGCCAGTGTGAAAGCTTTTGCAGAACAATGGGGATACGCCTCTTATGAAACCGATTGGCGAAAACTAATTGCCCGCGACGACATCGATGCGGTGGATATTTGTACACCAAACGACACACATGCTGAAATCGCGATTGCCGCAGCTGCAGCTGGAAAAATGATTTTATGTGAGAAGCCCTTGTCTCGCACTTTGGCTGAAGGAGAGCAAATGGTGGCCGCGATCGAGAAAGCTGGCGTGGCGAATACGGTTTGGTATAATTACCGTCGTTTACCTGCGGTTAGTTTGGCTAAGCAAATCATAGATTCGGGAAAACTGGGACGTATATTTCATTACCGAGCTAATTTCCTCCAAGATTGGACCATTTCACCTGATTTACCACAGGGAGGTGCCGGAACATGGCGATTGGATGTGGACGCAGCCGGTTCAGGGGTTACGGGGGATTTATTAGCTCACTGTATTGACACGGCCATGTGGTTAAATGGTGGGATTACAGATGTATCTGCGATGACGGAAACCTTTATCAAAGAACGCGTTCACGTTAGTTCGGGTGCCGTGAAAAAAGTAGGCATTGATGATGCGTGTATTTTCCATTGCCACTTTGACAATGGCTCTTTAGGCCTTTTTGAATCAACACGGTATGCGCGTGGCCACAAAGCCCTTTATACGTTTGAAATAAATGGGGAGCATGCTTCCTTGCGTTGGGATTTACATGATTTAAATCGCTTAGAAATGTTTGATCATGCGGATGATGATTTAACACGGGGATGGAAATCCATCTTAGTTACAGATGGCAATCAGCCTTACATGGACAAATGGTGGGTGCCTGGTTTAATTATTGGGTATGAACACAGTTTTGTTCATCAAGCAGCTGACTTTTTAAAAGCTATAGGTGAAAATAAGCCTTGTGCCCCCACCTTCCGAGACGCATTACAGACACAGCGGGTTTGCGAAGCGGTGATTGAATCGGCAAATACAAAGTCTTGGAAAGATACGCAGGTGGAATGGCCCTAAATACGCGTTTACTCGTAGTTGAGGATGTTCTATGATTTTTCCAAAGCCCTGGTGATACCAGGATAGTTTAACAAAAAGAGGCCGATGATGGCCTCTTTTTGTTTTAAGGGTCAAAAGTGGATCAACTATTAGTCGATAAACGCTTGATTTGGCCTTCTGTAAAACCCCAACTCGCTTTTGATTTTCTTGCTTGAGATAACGATAGATAATCCTTTAGATGTTTCTGTAGAAAAGGAATAAGTCGATGATGTTTTATGTTTGCGCTTTCCCCTAGCCTATTCCATAGGTGTAAAAGGTCTTTTAAATCTCTCGATTTAAGAGGGGTTTTTTGAGAGTAAGCAAGCATTAAATCGGATTTTGTATGATTCCCAAATCCCTGCCAAATGCTAAATTTCTTTCCTCGCAAAGGGCGTATCAGAAATAATTTCAACGTTTTATTTTTAATCAGAAGCTGAAGGATGAACAGTAGATTCACAAAACAAAATAAATCATAATCAAACCACAAATACACTTCCCCGCCATTGGGGATGCGTTGAATCTTTTCAAATTCTGTAACGGATTTTATATGATATTCCTCCGTAGGAATTGCATACGTTTTTTCCAAATAAGTCGCTCTAGCTTGAAATAATTCATTAATAGAATCGGCCTTGATAGGGCCCTCCACAAACATTTCACGAACAATTAAAGCGTTTTCTGCTTGTAAACAATCTTGCAGAAAATCTCCATTTAATATATGCACCTTCACTATAGTATTCATCTAATGATAGGCAAATCTACTAAAAAGATGATGCTAAAAATACTCCAATAGGACCTGATGGAGAAGAGGGCTCAATGGTCATAACTAATTACTCTTGCTATTTTCCAGCTACCCTTGTCGTTCTTCCAAATCATTAAGAATTTGAAAGTACCTATTTCCAGTTTACCATTTTCAATGTGTTTGAATTGGTGTTTACCAATTTCTATTGCGCCATAACCTTCTATGGGATGCACTTCTAGGCTCTCATTTAGTAGATTTCTTTTAAGGTCATATTCTCTATTGAAAATAGATTGAAAGTTCGAAAACACTTTCTCAAAGCCGATTAAGCCTCCATTATCTTGGTACCACTCTAGGTCTTGAGTAAAATACGTCTTCATTAAATCCAAATTCTTAGAATTGTACGCTGCAAATAAGGCGCTATCCAGATTAGCTATTTTATTATAAAGATCGGCTGGGGTACTCGCCACTTTTCTTTCGTTTTGGCTTTGAGCGAAAACACTTGTGCCAATTGTGAAAGCGAAGGCTAGCAGGATTAGATTTTTCATGGGTAAATATACAAAAGATGCTTACGCCTAACTTGCTGATAGAAAACAAAAAAGCCGATCATAAATGATCGGCTTGATGTTATAAATAATTCCTTAAAAACAGCCCTTATATTTTAGAAAGATTTTCTAAATCATTTAAATCTTTTGCCCTACCGCTAAGTTTTTTATTCCTTTTGAGATCATTTATATGAATTACTTTCATGGGAATTTCTTCAAACACGGTATTTAGCGCATTTGTATAAATTTCATGAAAAGTAAAACCAGAGATTTCTTTCAAAATTTCAATGCATACTGGGGGCCTTCCAAATGTATACACATTAATTTGGGATTGATGTAGAAAGGAATCTTCAGACATGTCAAAAAGCGGCATTTGAAATTGTTCAAATGCATGGGCCAATTTTTTGTAATTACTTTTTGAAACTTCTACAAATATATCTAGATCTCCTGTCGTTCTGGGGAATCCATGATAGATAACAGAATATCCTCCAACTAGGACATAATTGACTTCATTTTTATTTAGGGCCAATAAAAATTCTTGAAAATCTAGATTAAAAATATTTCCCATGGCTACATTTTGCGCATTGAAAAAGCCGATTTGTCCATTTCAGGGGGATTCCCAAAAGTATAATTAAAAGAAACACTATTTAAATAAGCAAAAACCTTACCAATTTCTTCCTTACTCATTCCTAAATAGTGTGTAACCTCTTCCTTCTTTTCAAAAAGGTTTCCTGAAGCGCTATATGTCCTATCTAATTTATACATAATCAAATATACTATGAATTTTTAAACCTTCAATCAACCAATAATACACCAACAAAAACCATTCATTTCTGATCGGCATGCTTACTTAATGACTGCATTTATTTTGCCCCATAGTTCGTTGTCAAAACCGGATATTGCAATATTTGAATTTGTAGGATCCGCCCCATCTCCCATTCTTATTACAACCATTTTTTTACTTGGAATTACATAAATTCGTTGGTCATTTGCGCCCATTGCGGCATACATATCTGCTGGCGCATTTGGCACTAAAAAACCTGGATTAACCGTTTGCTCACCAGGAAGCGTAAAACTCTTTTCCCCATTTAACCACCATAGGTAACCGTAAGAAGGATTGATGTTTTGCGAGGTAGAAATGCTCTCATTAAAAAATGATTCATTGATAATCTGTTGGTTATTCCATTTTCCATTGTTCAGCGCCAAAAGGCCAAATCTTGCCATGCTTCTTGTATTGCTTTGGTAAATGGTAAAAGTTGTTCCAAAATTCCAAACGCCATCCATTCCGATTCTATTCTTCAGTTTTTCGTTGAAATAGTTTTCAAACGACTTATTACTTGTTTTTGCCACTACATCCGTCAACTTTTGGAAAATATTACTGTAAGCCCATCTAGTGCCTGCATCAGCCACATAGGTCAAGTTCTGTTTAATCACATATTGTTTTGAAGCATCGTTGCCTGCGGTCATTGTCAGCAAATTTCTTACTGATATTAAATTTTCTTTTGGCAATGGCATACTTGTCCATTCTGTTCCTAAATAATCCGATACCTTGTTGTTAATATTCAATAATCCCTCTTGCTGTGCAATTCCTGTTGTGGTGGCGACTAAGGTTTTGCCTGCACTATTCCATACCCAAGTAGTGCTGGCTGTATGTCCATTAAAATACTCTTCCATGACAATTCGTCCGTTTACGAGAATCATAAAGGATTTTGTATTTTTTTGAATAAGAAAATCCTTCAATGGTTGAACTCCTTTTTGATCCCATCCCAAACTTGAAATAGCTTTAGTTTCCCAGGTTGAACTTGTATTGGAAGGGAAATACATAGAATCAGATGGTGCCGGTTCGACTATTTCATCCTTTTTGACACAACTTGAAATAAATAATAAGATCAAAAGCAAAAAATTAAACGTCTTCATAATCGTTCTATTTTATTAATTCCCCAGTAGACAATTCACCTCAACCTAATCGTTTAGGATTGTAAATTTAAGAAAAATGAGATATAGAAAATAGGTAACATTGCCGCCACAGAAATTATCTCTTTACAGAAAGTTATATAACTTTGAAGGAAATTTTTAATAAATAACCATGGCAGAAAATAAAAAAAGATACATTTTAGCCTCACTCATTATTCTGCTAACAGGGGTAATGTATATTTCCGTACAAGCACAGCAAAAAAATGGTACAAATCGCCCTAACTTTTCTGGCCAATGGCAAGCCAAGGAGGCCATCAGTATAGGCGGCAATATTTTTTGCTCCTATGACGCGGGCGATCGAATGGCTTCTAAAAGTATGAAAATCGTAGAGCGGGGAAATTTTTTAACCATAGAAAACCCGGCTTCAAACAACGCTTCTGTTAAAGGTCTGGAGAAGATGGTCTTCGATGGGAAAACAAGACAAATTAGTCATGACCAAGAAAACAGAAAGACCTTTAGTGTAAAATTGTCCAATGGAGGTCAAACCATGACCATTCGATCGATAGCCTATTTTATCACAGGCACTCCTTATAAGGTCAATAAGAAACAACAAGCATATACCGATGTGACTGAGGTTTGGAACTTGAGCAATGATGGTAAATCTATTGCCGTTTTGGCCAAAGCAAAATCGAACATTTGGAAGGAAGAGCGTTCTTGGAAGACGGTATTCGATAAAATCAATTAAATTTCAAATTTGGATAATTCCCTTATAAGACAAGCGCCATTTGAATATTGCAACGCTCATAAGATGTATTGCGTCCAAAGACTTCAACAAATCCTAACTTTCGGTACAAGCTTATGGCAGGTGTTAACAGGGTATTGCTCTCTAAATAAAGTGTTTTTGCACCGATAGACCTTGCCTTGTCTTTTATGGCTTCCCCGATTAACCAACCAATCTTTTTGCCTTGTGCTTTAGGCGCGACTGCCATTTTCGACAGTTCAAAATCATATAACGGATCGTCCATTTTAATTAATGCACAAACTCCAACTGGCTCCTTATTTAATAAAGCAACCAGAATATGACCTCCATTTTGTAAAATATAACTATCCGCATGGTCTAAGGCATTATAATCAGACGCCTCCATTTTAAAGTAGGTAGAAATCCATTCAACATTTAAATCCCTAAATACGCCCTTATAAGCAGATTCGTAGTTAACTATTTCAATTGTATCCATGCATCAAAAATAAGAATTACTTTTTCAGGTTTGTATATTTTTACCAAACGTTAGATTGTTTTTGCTCAGAAATCATTTAGCCCTTTGGTAGGGAATGGAAGCCTAACTTGCTGATAAAAAACAAAAATGCTTATCAGTTCTGATCGACTCGCTCCCCTTACCAACGAAAGATGCAGCTTAAACTAGTATTTGTGAATACTATTATTTTTTTAAATTTATACTAACTTCATGACTCACAATAAATTGAAATAGAATGCCTTTTTTAATTTTATTTTCTTGGTTCTCTATTATTATAGGGTTACTATCTTCCACTAAATTGGATATAACTCAAAATATAGACTCAACTCCAAAGTTTAAATTAATCCCTGCTCCTAAAATTACATTCAATTCGTTTGTGGATTGTAATATGGCAGAAGTTTGGATTGGCGATACATTTAGAATCTTTCCTGGCAAATATGGCGAAGACCCTTTATGGGGTTATGCAAGAGATTTAAAGTATTCAGATGGAGAAAATGCAGAGGTTGTTTTTAAAAACCCTGCTAGCAAGTTCTTTAACCCTAGTATGCCTAGCAATGCATCTATAGGACAGAAAGGCTTGCATGGAGCTGTATGGTTTGAAACTGTTTACCAAGATTCTAAAGATAAAAGTAGTAAAACATTATATGGAATTTACCATAACGAAAATTATCCAAGCACCTTACCATACGATTCAGTTAACAAAGAGGGATATAGAAATGTGCTTTGGCCACAAGGTTTGACTGGTCCAGAAAGTCCTGCAGCTGTTTGTAGAATTGGTGTGATGAAATCCATTGATGGAGGTAAAAGCTGGGATAACAGAGGCATCTTTATTGAGGATTATGACCCAAGAATGATTAGAAAGCCATTTAATACTTCAAATACTTTTGCGGGCGGTGTTGGAGACCCGTCTGCTGTAGCGAGTGGCGACTATTTGTATTTATTTTATGGAGAGTATGGTTATCCTGGCGTGTATGATGAAAAAACGTATACCGTTCAAAAAGAATGGAGTGGTCAATGTATAAGTATCGCACGTATCGCTTTGAAAGATCTAGATTCTCCAGTTGGAGAAGCAAAAAGATGGGATGGCAAATCGTTCTCTATTGCTTACGATAGTTATGGGGTTCCAGTTCGTTCTTTACAAATTCCAATCAATGAAGGTGGCGGTGGCGCTTCTTCACCTACAGGTGGATTTCATTGGGGGCCATCTGTTAGTTGGAATACTTATTTAAATTGCTGGGTAATGATGATGGGGAAAGTGGAGGGGAAATCATGGCAAGGTGATAAGATCTATATTTCATTTAATAAACATAAAGATTTGAGTACAGGAAACAATAGCCAAGATTGGTCAAAGCCTGAATTGGTATTTCAGAAACCGGGATATATTTTATGGTACCCTTCATTACAACCATTAAATGACCCCAATGATATCAAAGAAAAATACACATCCGTTAAACTTGGGAAGCGTGCACGTTTTTTTGTAAAAAGAATTAAACCAGGGGATGATGAATATGCGTCGGAGCATTACATTGAATTTGAAAAGTAAATGAACTACTGGCTTGCGCAGTGTGGATCCCTTAATAGATGGAATGTTGCAGCTGGAAATCCTATCTTTTAAGATTTAGGAAAGATTAATAGTGGACAGTATCATTTGATTTGCCCTTCATCCTTCAAAATCACATCTACTTCTATTGAGGCACAGCCTGCTCTAAATGACCCCAAAAGGGAACTGGCTGAAGGTAGTCGTTGTGCGAATGAGCCGCAAATGCAGCTTTGCATTGTGAATACCCACTAAAAGAGGCAAGAATTAACAAAGGAATAATGTTATAAGCTAAACACAATATCATAACACTTTGATTATGTAATTTTAATCCAGTTCACACAAATTAATGAGAACTTAAAAATTTAAACTTTTGGTCATGAAAAACATACTTTCACTCGCTCTTTCCTTCCTGTTGTGCTTTCCCATGCTTGCGCAAAAGCTCAACCAAACGCAAATTATTGGTAGCCATAATAGCTACAAAAGTGCCATAGCACCCGAGATCCTTACTTACCTCCGTGGCATGAATGCCAATACTGCCAAAGGACTTGAGTACGAGCATGCGCCACTTGAAAAACAATTGGACATGGGTTTGAGAAACTTAGAACTTGATGTTTTTCACGACCCTCAAGGTGGCCGATATACGCAACCTAAAGGGATAGAAATGATCAAAAAGGGAGGAAATCCCAACTTCACCTATGACCTAGAAAACAAGTTGTCTCTACCAGGTCTCAAAATGTTCCATGTGCAAGACATTGATTTTCAGTCGCACTACCTCGTTTTTGCAGAGGCCCTTCAGGCACTCAAAAAGTGGAGCAATTCACACCCGGACCACCACCCCATCTTTATTCTGGTAAATGCAAAAGATGCTCCCATCCCAAATACGGTTCGTCCACTTCCCTTCACTGCGACGGCCTTGGACAGCATTGACTTGGAAATCAGAACGAACCTCGGCTTGGAAAAGCTAATCATCCCAGACCAAGTGAAAGGAAGCTTTGCCTCCGTGGAGCAAGGTGCCCTCAACGGCAACTGGCCAGCCCTAGACCAAGCAAGGGGTAAATTCTTATTTGTATTGGACGAAAGTGAAGAGAAAATTAGAACCTATTTAACTAAAAAACCAGGCTTAGCCCGTGCAGTATTTTTCGTCAATCTCAAGGAGGGTAACCCAGAAGCTGGATTTCGCATAATCAACGATCCTATAAAAAACGAAGCCTATATTCAAGAATTGGTTCGAAAGGGCTATATGATACGTACCCGATCCGACTCGGGCACGGAAGAGGCTCGCACCGAAGATTACACCCAGTTTGAAAAAGCTAAATCCTCAGGAGCCCAGGTCATCTCCACCGATTATTACCTCCCATCCAAGCTATTCAAATCCACGTACAAGGTGTCTTTTGAAGGCAACAAGTTTGAACGAGCAAATCCAGTTCTAAACCCTAGTAAAAAATAAGTTGAAAACTAAATTTTAGGTTCCTGTTACCCTTGGGATGGCCCTCAAATTTTTCAAGAAATCAAGAGAATCCACTAATTAAAGAGATTGGAAGAAGAGCATAAAAAAACCGATCGACATCAGCCGATCGGTTTTTTAGTTTTAAAAGTTAATTTATCCTCGCAGTTATATTTGGTATTTTCTAATTAATAGCCAAGATTCTGAACTAGATAACCTTTCTCATTAGAGGAACCATCAATGGCTCTCTGAGGAATTGGAAACAATCTTTTGTTTGGATCAGAACCTGTCTTTCCGGTCCAAGAGCCATCGTACTTGCCAAAACGGATCTGATAGTTTCTTCTGAATGCTTCCCAATACAATTCAAAACCTGATTCTCTAAACAAGATATCTGTCGTTAGTGTAATCAAAGCAGCTGGACGCTGACTTGGTCTTGCAGATCTTGAAGTTCTCAAAGTATTGACATCAGCCAAGGCACCTGCATTGTCTCCATTTCTCAATTTCGCTTCTGCACGCATTAAGTAAATTTCACCCAAACGGATCAACACCAAGTCAACACTACTGAAAGAACAGCAATCTTGACCTGTACTGCTGAATTGATACTTCGAGAATCGGTAACCTGTATTGTGCAAACTCCCTTGCTCTGTGAAATCAACCTGCAAATTGTGATTAACATAAGTTCTGTTGGCGCCGCTGGTTCTTGCATTGATAACTGGATAGATTCTTACTTTGCCATCAGGACACAAGATAATTTTTCCACCTGCGTCTTTTCTTGGTCCCCAAAGAACCCCACGAATGATCCCTCTGTCAATTTGGAAGGACTTGGCATCCACGCAGTAATATTGGTTCTCGTCGTTTGCAGGAGTAATACCTGTCAGGTTCTGTAGATTTGCAGGAACCATCGTTTGTTTCATGCTAAAACGAGCATCTGCCACCGCTGGATCTACTGAACCATAAGCATCTACCCAAGTTTGGTAAAAATCTGTGGTCATCGCTGCCGCATCAGTACCACGGGTATTTGGAAATTCAGGTCGTGGAACCAAGTCGCCCGAGATGGACCAATACTGCCATCTTTGGTGTTCTGTCTGCAATACACCGCGCTGATCCATTGCGAAGATAAGCTCACGGTTGGTGCTATTATTGTCTCCAAAAATGTCGAAATACTCAGCAGAAAGAGCATAGGGTCCAGCGATGATTTCGTTGGTGTACTTGATCACATTGTCCATATCCTCTTTTTTGAAGGCTGGAGTTCCGTAAGGATTACGATAAACTGCGGCATTCAAGTATAACCTTGCCAATAGTGCTTTCACGGAAAACTGGTTAAATCGACCAGGACCTTTATCACTTTTAATAAGATCTTTTACCGATAGCAATTCAGTTTCAAGGTAAGTAACAGCTGCCTGTCCTCTTAAAATCTCAGATTTTTCGTTAGTCGCATTTTTCTTAAATACCAAGCCCCAGTTGTCAAGAATCATCATGTTGATGTACGCCTTCATAGCAACCATCTCATAAAGCGCGTCCTGAGCAGCTGCATTGCCCTTTTTAACTTCCAATTTCATTCGCTCTTCTGCGGTCAATGCACGAGACAAGCCTAGCGTCATATAGGTCCAAGTATCACCTACCAAGGCATTGCCTGGGGTAGTGAGGTGCTGGTGAACAGCAATGAACTTACCACCATCAAACCAGTCTCTTCCACCTCGGTAAGGAAGGATAGCTTCATCAGAAGCAATCTCCTGAAGACCGAAATTTGCTGTGTGTAACCAGATCGCACCTCTCAAAAAGCCGTATACCGGACCAATTGAACCACTTACTACTTCCGCCTGACCTGAACCCGTTAGGGATTCGTCAAAGATATCTTCTTCTAGCGTTGTACACCCGAAAAATGCGAAGAAGAACACCGTTAACGGCAACAATTTAAATACTAGTAATTTTTTCATTTTTTATCGATTTTATAAATCTTTTATTGTAATTAAAATGTTAGGTTTAGACCAATCAAGAAAGTTCTAGACTTAGGGTAAGTAAATCGATCAATACCGAATGTTTGAATGCCTCCAGAAGTTGAACCTGTGTTCACTTCCGGATCAAATCCAGAATATTTTGTCAAAACGAATAGATTTTGACCGGTCACAGAGAATTGAATGTTCTGGAATGCTTTACCTAAGCCTACTTTACTTGGCTGTACATTGTACGCAAGAGTGGCGTTATTCAATCTTAGGAAAGATCCATCCTCTAGGTAACGGGTAGATACAATGTTAGCGTTAGCTAAGGTTTCGGTAGGATACTGCACTGCAAAGTCTGTAGTATTGTTAGACTGAGCTAATAAAGCCTTAGGAAATAAGGTCATGTTTGTATGGTTAAACACCTTACTTCCAGACATACCATTAAAGTTCAAGCCCAACTGGAAATTTTTGTAATTGAAGTTGGAATAGAATCCATAAATGAATTCAGGAATCGCACTTCCGACAACCGCTCTGTCGTTGTCCAACACTTTACCATCCTTATTTGTGTCTTTATAGACGCTGATACCATCCTTTACTCCTTCAAACTCGTACATGTAAAAGGCTCCAATCGGCTCATTGTTGATGTATCCGTTGATGGTAGCACCGGTCTGTCCAGATCCTTGAGCAGCACCCGTCACCAAAACAGCATAAGGAGAATCAACTACTTTGTTTTGGATATAGGTAACGTTACCTCCCACATTATAGGTAAATGAACCTTTTGGGTCAGATTTATAATCCAAGGCCAATTCTAGACCGTTGTTCACAATCTTCATATCTGGGATATTATTCCAGAATGTAGCGGTTGGCTGAATAGGGTCAGCTGGAACAACCTCCAAGAGAATATTGGAAGACACCTTGCTGAAATAATCCAAGGTACCTGACAATCTAAAGTTGAACAAGGAGAAGTCAACACCAAAATCTAGCTGAGAAGATACTTCCCATTGCAAATTGGGGTTGGCCAATCGCGTATACGTAATTCCGTAAGGATACTTATCAATCGTCGTTGCTGAAGGATCGAGAGGGTAGGTGTTAAAACTTCCTGCACCAGTTGCCAATCTGTTTTCAGAGAAACTTGCAAGGGTGATTTTTGAAGGAATTTCCTGGTTACCTGTTACACCGTAGCTGGTACGAACCTTCAAGTTATTGAAGAAAGAGTTGGCCATAAAACTTTCGTTGATCACGTTCCATCCCAAGGCAACGGAAGGGAAGTAGCCATACTTGTTGTTGGCTCCAAACTTTGAAGAACCGTCAGCTCTAAACGTTGCTGTCACAAGGTACTTATTGGCAAATGCGTAATTCAGTCTACCAAAATAGGATTGCAATTCATTTCGTACAGCCCCAGTGTTCACGGCAGTTGGGAACGTTCCCGTGCTAGTCTGATCTTGGTATCTTGGCTCAATGGCGTTGTTTACAAAGCCCTGGAAAGAAATAGTCTTGCTTTCATCGCGCAAATCTTGGTAAGAGTGTCCTGCCAAGAAGGTCAAATTATGAGACTTTAAAGACCAATTGTAGCTTAAGGTATTTTCTACAAGCTGATTAGTGTTAGGATCAAAAGTCAAATCCAACGCACCATTCGAAATGTTACCCTCGTTTACTACAGATGGAAATGGCTTGTACTGCACATCGCGGTTGGTCGCAGAATAATCCACACCAAAGTTCATCTTATAAACCAAGCCCTTCGCAAGCTGAAGAGAAGGAGAAATAGAGGCCAATATTCTGTTATTGATAGCCATGTCTTGGTAGATCTGATTTCTTCTCAATGGATTAAGCGAATTGGTCGGCAAATCTGTTGGCTGTCCATTGGTATACGCTGGAATCGTTGGGTTCAAGGTGATCATATCGCTGATCACAGAAGAAATCGCAGGACGCAAGTTCTCCGTACGAGAAGCAGTTAAGTTGTAGTCAATATTCAACTTACCGTTTAACGCCTTCTGGTTGATGTTCAATTTACCAGAGTAACGCTTCAAGTTGCTGTTTTTCAAAATACCATCCTGATCTTGGTAGCCAATTGAAGCAAAATAGGAGAACTTGTCACTGGCTGCACCACTTAAAGAAAGGTTTGCATTTTGAGCAATACCTACTTGAGTCAATTCGTCTTGCCAATTGGTATTTCCTTTCAAATCAACTAAGGTTCCACCTACAGCCTTTACTTGCGCACGGAAAGTGGCAGCATCAAATACAGGAAGCTGGTTTGGAAGGGAAGCGAATCCAGTAGACAAATTAAGGTTTACTTGACCCTTACCTGATCCTTTTTTGGTAGTGATTACCACTACACCGTTGGATGCTCTCGAACCGTAAACTGCTGTTGCACTTGCATCTTTCAACACGTCAATACTCGCAATATCGGCTGGGTTAATGAAGTTAAGCGGGTTTGTGGCCACACCAGTAGAGGAGTTGTCCAATAAAAAGCCATCCACTACATAAAGTGGCTGGGTTCCAGAACGCAAACTACCTACACCTCGAATGATCACATTTTGGTTAGCTCCTGGCTCACCACTTGTGGTGGTAATGGCAACACCTGCCAATTTACCTTGCAAAAGCTCACCTGGGTTGTTAACGACTCCTTTATTAAAATTTTCGCTTTTCACAGAGGAAATTGCTCCCGTAACATCAGCACGCTTTTGGATACCGTATCCAACGACCACAATTTCATTTAGCTCAGAACTGTCTGGCGTTAGTTCAATAGATAAGGTGGTTAATCCATTCACGGAAACTTCCTTTGAGTCGTAGCCCATATAAGAAATCACCAAGATGGCGTTTGTTGCTACATCCAGAGAAAATTTACCGTCTGATTTGGTAACAGTACCTGTAGTAGTGCCTTTAACACGGATAGATGCTCCCGGAAGTGGTGCACCATTTTCATCTAGTACAGTTCCTTTTACCAGTCCAACTGGTGCATTTTTGTTGTCGCTAACTTTGCCCGTCATTTGAGTTTGTTGGGCAAAAGTAAAGTTGAGGGTAAGCAGCAAACATGCCATGATTAAACCCCTCCAAAAGATTTTTTGTGCAATCATAATTGAGTAATAGTTTGGGACTGATATTAATTGATTTATTTGTCCCCAAAACTATCTTAAATCTTTTGTTAGAATATTAAATCCGAATTAACAAACAAATAAGAAGTCCTTTGAAAAATTAGCTTTGAGAAACCATTTCTACTAAAATTGGCTCTCTCCAGATAAAACTTTGATAATACTATTTATTCATTCGACAATTCATCCACCTTCCAGAGTAAGGTAAACGACAGTGCTCCCGCTTTTCATTATGCTAATTGTCCTATAATTTGACGGCTTCTATGCGTTTTCATTTTCACAAAGATGGGGAGGTTTTTAAACGAAAAAAGTCGCCATTTCTGATGACTTTCGTGTTTGCTCCCATTACAGACGAAAAATGCAACTATAAAGCGATGATTGAGCATGTAACTATTAGGAAATTATTTAACAAGTCCACTCTCATCAATCTTAAATAACCACTCTTGGTCAAAACAGTCATTAGATACTGTACGTCGTCAAACTAAAGTGGACTTTTCCTAAAGAAGTGTTTCGTGTTTTTGTGAATGTATAATTTCTTTTTTTTCTTGTTTCCATTTTGTTAAGTTAATAATTGTTTGGAAACACTCCCTATGAAATAACCTCTATCGGTCCAATTTTGCTGACGATTTACAGGAGAGATATTAAAAAACAAAAAATCAAATAAATGTAAAATGACATTTACGAACCCTTTATTTTTTACTTACACAGTTAATGGGATAGTGCCGTAACTAATTTCATTTTGGTACTACAAAGCATTCACTTTCTGCAACTTTACACGAAGTTCAACCCTTTAATTTCCTGATACTGGCAAGTTCTATCAAAGAAAACGGCTGCAACATTCCATCTATTAAGGGAGCCTAAAGAAAAACCGATCCGTAATGATCGGCTTTTTCTTTGTCTATCTTGTGTTAAACTAATTCCACCCTCCACCTAAAGATCGATATATATTGACTTTAGCTTTTAACTGATTTAGTTTGGTTTCAATCAATTCAATCCTTGCATCTAATGCTTCCCGTTGCGTTAGTAAAACTTCAATGTAATCTGCTTTCGTAGCAATGAAAAGTTTGTTCGAAATGTCAATAGATTGATTTAGGATCTCCACCTCTTTTGACTTAGTTTCATAACTTTTTCTATAATTATCTATAAAAGATAGATGGTTGACTACTTCAACGAAAGCACTCAGAATAGAACGTTCATATTCGTATGCAGCAATGATCTGTTTTTCATTTGAATTTTTATATGCCGCTTTAATACCGTTCTTATTAATCAAAGGAGCAACCGCATCTCCCACAAAATTAAAAAGGATTGATTCTGGTCTGAAAACAAAACTTGGATTAAATGCAGTAAAGCCTGTTCCTGCACTTAGGCGGAAGGATGGATAAAAATTGGCTCTGGCAATTTGCACATCTAATTTTGAACCAGCCAAAGCAAGTTCTGCTTGTCGAATATCGGGACGATTTAATAATAGTTGAGATGGAATACCGCTTTGAATCAATTCAACTGGAATATCATTCAATGAGCCTTTGGTTCTAGCAATATGATGCGAGAAACTACCGGATAAGAAATTAATTTTATTTTCAGCTTCAACAATATTTTGATGAATAGTGTACTGCAAATTTTGAGTATGCAATAATTGTGCTTCAAATCGGTTTACAGCTAGCTGAGTTACTTTTGCTGCCTCTTTCTCCAATTTGATCATTCTAAGTGCATTTTTTTGAAGTTCAATATTTTGCTCAACAATCGCTAGTAAGTTATCAAGAGATAACAATTCATAATAAGCGGTAGAAACTTCAGCGATCAAATTCGTTACCATAAAATTTCTACCTTCTATCGTAGAAAGATATTTTAGCGTAGCTGATTTTTTAGCATTCCTTAGTTTTTTCCAAACGTCTAATTCCCAAGAAGCATAAACGCCAACTCTAAAATCTCCAATATGCGTTGGTCCAGTTTCTGGCCTGGCTTTTAGATCTTCCTCTGAAATACCATCAAAAGTGTATCTACCCGTTTTTTCTACTCCTGAAACGGCTCCAAAATTAAGAAATGGCAAGTACTCCCCTTTTCTTGATTGAATTTCATTTTTATCAATCTCGATTTCACGAAGTGCAATATTCAACTCTTGATTATTTTTTAAAGCAGAATCAACAATCGCAATCAAGTAGGGGTCATTAAAATACTGACGCCATTTTATGGCCGCTATGTTGGTTAAATCTTGAACGGTATTATAGTATCCGGGAACTGTTTTGTTTTCTTGCTTACTAACTAATGCAGGGATTTTACATCCAGCAAAGCCTATACAAGTAAGCAAGAATATATATTTAAATTTCATTTTTTTTCCTCCTTATTTTTTTGATGATGTTTTTGATTTGTTTAACAAGCGCGGAATCTTCTCTATTTTCCACCAATTCCTCTGTTAATGGGTTTAGATCTTCCCCTTTAATGAGTGACCTGCCTTCCTGAAGTTTTGCGAAAATGTAATAAAGTCCAGGAATGACAATGACGCCAAAAATTGTTCCGAACAACATCCCTCCAAGGGCCGATGCGCCGATCGTGTGATTCCCAACTGCGCCTGGACCTTTTGCCAATACAAGTGGTATCAATCCTGCAATGAATGCAAATGAAGTCATAAGGATTGGGCGGAAACGAGCTTTAGCGCCCTCAATGGCTGCCACTAAAATACTTGCACCTTGATTTTGTTTTTGTACGGCAAACTCAACAATCAATACGGCGTTTTTGCCTAGCAATCCTACCAGCATAATAAGCCCAACCTGTGCATAAACGTCATTGGACAAATGCATTAATTTTAATAAAAAGAAAGAACCAAATACCCCAGGAAAGATGGAAAGTAAAACAGCCAGTGGTAATATAAAACTTTCATATTGTGCAGATAAAATCAGGTAAACAAAGAAGATCACGACTAAGAAAATATATAAGGCTTCATTTCCTCTTCTTGATTCGTCATAAGAAATACCTTCCCATGCAATATCATATCCTCTGGGCAAAGAGGTTTTAGCCACTTCTTTGATAACCTCAATCGCATCCCCTGAGGAATATCCGTTTGCAGGAACACCATTGATTAAAGAGGAGATGTATAAATTGTACCTAGATATTTCATTTGGACCCTGTGTTTTCTTGATGCTCATGAATGCAGAATAAGGAACCATTTCGCCATGATCATTTTTAATGAACATATTTAAGATATCGGATGGTTGCTTCCTAAATTCTGGGGATGCTTGCGTATAGACTTTATAGTAATTATTAAAGCGGATAAAACCTTGCTCATAAGTACTACCGACCATAATATTTAAATTCTCCATAGCTTCACCAATGGAGACGCCTTTTTGCATAGCTAAACTATTGTCAATGAAAATTTCATATTGGGGATATTTTGCAGAATAAAATGCAAACAGTCCACTTAGTTCTTTTCGTTTTTTCAATGCCTTTACAAACTCCGTATTTACCTTATCAAATTCTTGGTAATCTACATCACTACCTTTGTCAAGTAAACGTAAAGAAAATCCATCTGAGGTACCATAGCCTGGAACAGCGGGTGGTTCAAAGTATTCGATATTGGCTGGGAGGTCTTTAGATTTTTCTTCTAGTTCTTTTATCACCTCTTTTACATTATTCTTTCTGTCTGACCAGTCTTTTAGATTAATCAAACAAGTACCGGCATTGGAGCCACGACCTTCTGTTAGGATTTCATAGCCTGCAAGTGAAGTTACAGAAGCAACACCTTCAACTTCTTTTGACAGTAATTGAAGTTTTCTAGAAATCTCATTGGTACGCTCCAAAGTAGTTCCTGGAGGAGTTTGAATGATGGCGTAAATCTGCCCCTGATCCTCGTTTGGAATGAAGCCCGCAGGAAGTACTTTATTAATGCCCATGATACCAAGGCCAAAGACAAACAAAATTCCAAAAGTCAAAGTTTTTCGATTGACAATTAAAATAAGCAGCTTTTCGTATTTGCCAGTTGCGCGATCAAAGCTTTTGTTGAACCAGTTTAAAAAAAGATTGATAGGTGTTTTCCTCTTTGGTTTACCATGTGTATTCTTGAGCAGAATAGCACACAAAACGGGTGTAAGGGTTAAAGCGACAAATCCCGAAATAACAATAGTACTTGCCATTGTTAATGAAAATTGACGATACAACACACCAACAGGGCCAGTCATGAATGCAACGGGGATAAATACAGATGTCATGACTAGGGTAATGGCAATAATCGCACCGCTAATTTCTACTACGACCTTTTGCACCGCTGCATATGGAGAAAGGTTTTCCTCCTCCATCTTTACGTGAACAGCTTCTACCATTACGATGGAATCATCAACAACAATTCCGATGGCTAGTACGAGTGCAAATAAGGTGACAAGGTTAATGCTAATACCAAAAGCATTCATAAATACAAATGCGCCAATCAACGAAACCGGTACTGCGAGTATAGGAATAATAGTAGAGCGCCAGTCCCCCAAAAAGATAAATACAACAAATGCCACGAGTAAAAATGCTTCCAATAAAGTGTGCAATACTTTTTCGATCGAGGCGTCTACGAATTTGGAGACATCATAGTTTATTTCATAGTCAATTCCCGGAGGAAAATCTTTTTTCAATTCGGCCAATTTTGTTTTAACATCGTCAATCACAATCCTTGCATTACTACCTGGATTTTGCTTTAAGACCAACGAAGCAGAAGGATGTCCGTCTTTATTTGAGTAGATGTCAACGAATTCAGAACCTACTTCAACTTTAGCAACATCTTTAAGTTTCAAAATCTCACCTTCCGCATTCGCTCTCAAAATAATATCGTTGTATTGTTCTGGCGTATTGTACCACCCTTTATAAGTAAATACGTATTCCTGAGATTGTGCTGTTTTACCCGAACTGAGCCCTACACGACCTGGACGAGCTAGTACACTCTGCTCATCTATTGATTTTAATACATCTTTCGATGATATATTGTAAGCCCTCATGCGTTCTGGATTCAACCAGACACGAATGGCAAAAGATCTGCTACCAATCGCTTGCGCAAGCCCCATCCCTCTAATACGTTGTAATTCCGGAAGAATAAAGGTATTCGCATAGTTGAAAAGAAACTTTTCATCCACTTTATTGTCTTTGCTATACAGGTTTAAGTACATTAACATACTGGGTTGCATTGGAGAGATAATCACTCCTTCGCGTTGAACAAGTGGAGGCAGATTGGTCATGACCTGATCTACTCTCGATTTAACCCTTACAGCCGCAAGTGTTGGATCTGTACCTGGCTCAAAAATGATCTCGATACTTGCTTCACTCGCACTTGTAGCATCAGAAAGCATATACTGCATTCCCTGTACACCATTGATGGCGCGCTCCAAAATGGTTAGAGTAGATTTTACCAATACGTCTGCATTGGAACCAGGGAATTCTATAAAGATGTTTACCCTTGGTGGAGCAATCTCCGGAAATTGTGCAATCGGAGATTTTGTGATTGCAATGAAACCCAAAAATACAATTGCCAATGATAACGCAATGGCTAGTACGGGTCTTTTTATGAAATTTTTAAACATGATTGTTTATTTTATCGTGCCATTATTCGGCGTGAATATTTTTGATTTCAGCCAATTCTTTTTTCAATGAAACGACTTTGAACTTAATTTTTTCGTTATTTTTTACCTTGCCTAATCCTTCTAAAAGAATTTTATCAGTTGGTTTTAGTCCAGAGGCAAGAACATAAAAGTGTGGAATTTCTTGCGCGATAGTAATCTCATTAGATGCAATGACGCCATTTGCATCCACTAAATACACATACTTCTTATCAAGTACATCAAACGTAGATTTTTGTGGAATGAGGATGGCATTTTTTAATTTAATAGGCATCATGATATTACCTGTTTCCCCATGACGAAGGATTCCTTTGGGATTTTGGAAGGTTGCTCTAAATGCAATATTGCCCGTTTCGTTATTGAAATCTGCCTCGATGGTTTCCACATAACCAATCGTTTCAAAAATTTCTTTATTGGCCATTTGTAATAATACTTTTTGCTTGTTTTTGGATTGCACTTTTTGGATATAATCCAAATACTCAGATTCTGCTACGTTGAAGTAAACCCACATTTTACGATTATCTGAAAGGCTTGTAAGTTGTTGACCTTCTTCTACTAAGCTTCCAAGTAGCGTATGAAATTTGTCCATAATGCCATCAAAAGGAGCACGAATTTCAGTGAACCCAAGATGCGCTTGTGCGATTTGTAATTCTGCGTTCGCTTTATCTAACTTCGCCTTAGCTAGTTCCAATTCATTAGCAGAAACAACGTTCTCATCTGCTAGTTTCTTGGTGTTTTTATATTCAATCTGTGCAAATTTTTGCTCTGCTTTTGATTTTCCAACCTCAGCCTCGTATATGGCTGGCATAAGCTTAAACATTATTTGCCCCTTTTTTACCATTTGCCCCTCGTCTACAAATATCTTTTGTAGATATCCTTTCTCTTGAGACCTAAGTTCTATATGCTTTGCAGAATGAATTTGAGCAACGTATTCTTTATAAATAGTGGTATCTATCTGTATTGGGCTAGTAACAGTAAATGTCGTTTCTTTTTCTTTTTCAGCTTCATGTTCTGCACAGGAAGTAAAAAGTAGGATGGTTGCTGCTATAGCAACGAGTGGGAACCCTTTCATTTATTTTATTTGAATGGTGATGTAAATACAATAGAAGAAACACACAAACAAGAGATTGCTTATATGTTATTACGCAACAATTAATGCGTTAGAAAAAATGAACTTAAGATAAGTCGCTCTTCCAGGAATGGTAGAGCACAAAGAAGGGCATTTCAACTTTGCTAAGATTAGCAAAAGCTAAGCTTAAATAAAGGGTATTCGCTAATACTGAGTAATGAATTGAATTGAAATTCCAATTACTGGAGAGTGACGCTTTTAAATAGACGTGTTCGTTTTGAAGTTCATCTTCTTCAAATTCTACAAATAGGTCAGTTTGACTTTGATAATGCTTTACAGAAGTTTTTTCAAAATGGGTATTTTGAGTAGTACCTGAAATTGATTTTGAAAGTCCGAGTGTAGATTGTAAAGGTGCAAAAGAAAAATGCTGAAATAAGCTTATAAAAATGAGCAAGACAATAAAACGTACATTGACTTTTTTCATTAGTTTCATGCCTTTGCTATGATGCATTTTTAACTGTATTCTTTATTTGTAAGTAGGTGTAATATTACAATGGAAATACAGGTTAGCCTAATATATCTGAGTATTAATTAAATTTTAAGACTAATTCAGCGTCTTGTCTGCGTAATAATAACTTTCGCAAATAATACTGGCGCTCAAACATTGAAAACGGCTGCAACATTTCACCTATCAAGGGAGCCACACTGGACAAGCCATCAGAAATGATGGCTTTTTCTTTGTCTATCAGTGGGTTAGGCTAGTTGCATCTTTTCTTATATTTACCATATGAAAACACTTCTTTTTGTTCTAACTTTCTCTCTATGTGGAAATTTATATTCCCAAAGTACGTTGAGTCCCAAAGAATTTAAGCCTATTGAAGTTTATCATTCTGAAGATTTGATTATCATTCAAATTTCTGATAATGCATTTTTGCATACTTCATACCTACAAACAAATGATTTCGGGAATGTTGCCTGTAACGGAATGATAGTTCGAAATAGTAATGAAGTGGTTGTATTTGATACACCAACAAATAATAAAAGTGCTGAAGAATTAATCAATTTTATTATGAAAAAACTTCATTGTAAAATAAATGCGATTGTTCCCACTCTCTTTCACGATGATTGTTTAGGGGGATTAGACTCATTTCATAAGTTACAAATCCCTTCGTTTGGAAATTTTAGTACCATCGAATTAGCCAAAATAAATAATGTTGTAGTGCCTCAAAATGGATATAACGATTCCCTTAAATTAAGCCTTGGAAATACATATGCCGTTGTAAAATATTTTGGTCAAGGACATACTAAAGATAACGTTGTAGGTTATTTCCCAAAGGAGAACATATTATTTGGAGGCTGTTTAATAAAAGAACTACAGGCCACAAAAGGGTATTTGGGGGATGCCAATGTTGGAGAATGGTCAAGTACTGTTGAGAAAGTGAAACAACAATATCCAAATGTTAAAATTGTTATACCTGGTCACGGCAAGATAGGTAATCTGGACCTATTAGATTATACGATTAAATTATTTAAAACTAAGTAGAGGTCCCAATTTGGGCTAAGTATAATCCTTCAATTTCCTGATACTGGCAAGCCCAATCATGGCTTTATGATTGCAACTTCCGATAAGAGAGGGAGCACAAATCAAAAAGAGGTCATAAACTTCCCCCAATTTACAGGATGATTTCTCACTTTTAAAAAGTTGAAATCACGTTGATTAAAACCAACTCTTGGCACATTCTTGGCACAAATCGAAAATCACAGGTATAATTCCCAATTAAATTGGTCGAAAAACCACCAAACCCTCTACTGGGCTCGAACCAAGAAAATCGATTAATAGGGGGAATAGAGATGGATTTTAAACGAAAAAAGTCACCATTTCTAGTGACTTTCCTGTTTGCTCCCTCTCCTGGGCTCGAACCAGGGACCCCATGATTAACAGTCATGTGCTCTAACCAACTGAGCTAAGAAGGAATTTTGTTCCTATTGGGACTGCAAAAATAGGGGGCTAAATCAGTAAATGCAAGATAGCCCCCCGTTTTTTTCAATTTATTTCTTGTCAGCGGCCTTTTCTGCTGCTTTTGGATCCTTCTTTTTCACTAAGTCTCCTTCTTTCAACTTCTTGGCTACCGTCGCGTATGGCCCTGCAATGATCTCTTGTCCGTCTTTCAAGCCAGACACGATTTCGATATTTTCAAAATCCGAGATCCCCGTTTTAACTTGAATCATTTTCGCTTTGCCTTTCTCCATCACAAACACCACTTCTTTCGTGTTTTCCTTGCGTTTCTTCGTTTCTAAGGCATCGTTTGAGTTCATTGAATTCGTTCCATCTTCTTCTTTCTTTTCGCCTTCTGCAACAGCGCCTATTTCGCGCGTTGTCACAGATGATAAAGGAACAGTTAAGGTGTTTTCTTGTCTGTTGGTCAAAATCTCCACAGAGGCCGTCATTCCCGGTTTCAATGGATACGACAATTTACCTTTAATTAAATCCGCATAAGACGATCGCAATACACGAATCTTTACTTCAAATTCCGTTACTGCATCATTTGAAACAGCAGACGCGCCACTCGAATTCGCCGAACTCGCGATTTCATAGACCACCCCCTTGAACTTGCGTTCGCTAGAAGAGAACGCATCCACGTCGATTAATACCGTATCTCCGATACTTACGCGAGTAATATCATTTTCGTTTACATTTACCCGCACTTCCATTTTATTCAAGTTCGCAATGCGCAACATTTCCGTTCCCGCCATTTGTGATGTTCCTACCACACGCTCCCCTAATTCAACGTTCAACTTAGAAATGATACCACTTTGAGGGGCATAAATCGTTGTCTTCGTTAAATTCGTTTTCGCTTCTTTCAAAGTCGCCTCTGAAGATTTCACGTTATAGTTTGCCGCATTTACGTTTGCTTTTGCGGCTTCCAAATCTTGTTTGGCCACGGTGTAAGCAGATACAAATTGATCAAAATCAGCATCAGAAATTACCTTATCCTTGTGCAATTTCGCATTTCGATCGTTATCGATTTTAGCCTTAGAAAGACGTGCTTCGCTTTGGGCTAACACCGCCTTACTTTGTTCCATATTTGCTTTCGTCGCGTTCATTTGCGCTTCTGCACGTGCCAAAAGAGACACATAGTTATCTGGACGAATCTTTAATAATTCTTGGCCAGCCACAACTGAATCGCCTTCCGCCACATTCAAAGAAACAATCTCTCCAGAAACGTCTGGGGATAATTTCACCTCTACCTCCGGCTGGATCTTTCCAGATGCACTTACTTTTTCGATGATCGTTGAACGTGAAACCTTCGCGAACTCTACTTCCGTGGGCTCGACCTTCCCGATCCATTCCATTTTTTTGGCTAGAAATAATCCGCCAAAAATCAATACCACCGCGCCTCCGATGATCATCCAAGTCCGCTTACTGTTGTTGTTAGTTGCCATAGTTTTAATCGCGGCTTCGCCGCTCTTTAGTCGTCACTTCGTGACTTAGTCGCGAATGCGTCGCTTAGTCGTCCTGCGGACTTAGTCATCGCTTCGCGATTTAGTCGACTTCGTCTTAGTCTTTGTGACTTTATTTATTGTTTATAATTAATTCTCTAGTCATCGCTTCGCGATTTAGTCGTCCTTCGGACTTAGTCGCGACTGCGTCGCTTAGTCGACTTCGTGTTAGTCAATGGGTCGTCACTTCGTGACTTAGTCGTTGCTTCGCAACTTAGTCGACTTCGTCTTAGTCAAAAAGTCCATCCTTCGACTCTTTGACTAAACCTCGTAGAGGTGACTAAGCCGCAACGCGGCGACTCTGTTTTTTCAGTTGCTCCGCAACTAAAAAACCAGCGCCTTCCCCTGATAAAAATCCAAAATCTTCGTTCTAAATACGAAATCATATTTAGATTGAACCAAACTCAAACGCGCGCGATCTAAATTCGTCTTTTGCAAATTATAACTCACGAAGTCAATCGTACCTGCACCAAAACGACTTTCAGCCGCTCGGAAAGATTCTTCTAAAGCAGAAACCTGCGAAAGTCCCGCCTCATATTTCATCGCTGCATTATTCAGATTCAGATATGCTTGCTCAATATTTTGACGTAAAGTCAAGCGAGCCCTTTCGGCCTCAATGGAAGCATTTTCTCGTTGCAAGCCTGCCTGTGCAATTCTAGTTCTGGAAGCAAATCGAGTGAAGATGGGGATATTTAATCCTACGGAAAGCACTTTGTTTTGGGTATTATTAATTTGATCAAAATACCCCAAGGTTAAAGCGTTCGATTGATTCGCAGACACACTTGCATTGAATGATAAAGTAGGTAGTGTTGCTGATTTTGCAACCGAAATTCCTTTTAAAGCACTCTGAACTCTAAGGTCGGCTGCCTTAACTAAAGGCTGAATCGTTAAAGCTTTAGTATATAATTCATCTAATCCCGTTTCATATCCTTTCGTATTAGGAACTGGAACCTGAATTCGTTGCAGCTCAATAGCTGAAATACTCGAATCGTTTAAAAGTTGTAATAAGGTTAATTTGTTAAGGTCTAAATTGCTATAAAAATTCACCACGTTAGACTCTTCATTCGCTAATTGCGCTTTTAAATCTAACAGATTAGAAGGGGCAAGCGAGCCCGCATTCACTAATTTTTCTGTGCGAGTAATCTGTAATTTCGTGATTTCTGTCTGCGATTTAGCAATACTTAATTGGTCTTCCGAATTCAATATGGCTAAATAAGCAAGCACAACTTGAAGCGAGATGTTTTCTCTAATAGAAGCCAAATCTTCTTGTGATGCCTTCAAGTTGTAATCATTCTGGAGAACGGTGTTGCGGATTTGGCCCCCATTAAAAAGAAGCATTCCCGCATTTAAACCTAGATTATTGTAATTAATGTTACGCGAATCGAATCCGTTCGTAAACGGGTTAATACTACGTCCAAAACTCGCCGACTGGTTGATATTCGCATTTAAATTAGGCAAAGCATTGTTTTTAGACTGCTGAAGCTGCAACTGGGCATTGCGCAAACTCACCTCAGAAGACTTCACATTTAGGTTGTGTTGTAACGCGATTTCAACCGCCTTAGAAAGTGATAATTGAACCACGCTTCCGTTCGCCTGGATAGCAGAAGCGTTTTGGGCTGAGGCCGATATTCCGCTGGCTAATAGTAAAGCAGAAAGGCTAAATATTTTTAAAGACATAAGGTCAACAATAAAATGTATGCAAAGGTAAACAATCCTCCGAATGTGGCTCCTGATTTTAGGATAAACGGCAAGGCTTCAGGATGAAACCCCATTTAAGGGATAACTTTAAACTTTTCCTTGGCCTCTTTTCGGGAGAACGCATTGAAGTGCCACCACTCATATTCGATAGCCGAAAATCCTGCTTTTTTCATCGCATTGCGCAAAATGAGTCGATTGTCGATCGCTTTTTGGCTTAACTTCCCTGCCTTTAATAACCTTGCCTCCTCTATCGGATAAGCCATTTCGCCAAAAAAATCATATTTCGTCCCCATCTCTAAGGGCTTCCCTTTCTCATCCGCCACCGTCAAATCAATCGCGCTTCCATAATTATGAATCGAATGCTCCTTAGGATCTGCCACATAGGTACGTCTTTTCGCTGGGGGATATTCTGTTAAGGTGTTCCAAAGTTCCCATTGCTTCGACAGCGGTCTCGCCGCATCATAAATCAGCAAATGATAACCTGGATGGGCTTTTTCCAAATTCTCCTGCGCCGTCTTCAACTTCGCAATCGTCTCCTTTTGCAAATAGGCGTGCGTCAAACAACCATACACATCCTTCCTCATAAAATTATCAGCTGTCGCATATTTTAGTTCGACCAAAATAGACGGAACCTGCTCTGTGACCTCTAATAGGCCCTGTTTCTGCATCGACAGCTCTGCCGCGCAAGTCGTTTTTTGTGCCTTCAGCGATAGGCTTAGTAGCAGGATTATTCCTGCTTTAGCGAATTGTCTCATAATTATGACGGAATTTTCCCTAAATTTAATCGTTTTTTACCTCTTCGAACCTATGGCTTTAAATTGGATTTGGTTTTTATTTTTCGGCGTCGCGTTCATTGTGGCCCTCATTCAATTCATCTTTTTCGGCAATACCGACATCTTTAAAGTCCTCGTCGACGGCATGTTTGACTCCGCGGAAGTAGCGGTGATGAAAGTCGCCCTTCCTTTAACCGGCGTGATGGCCTTTTTTATGGGTATTTTACAAGTGGGGGAGAAGGCCGGAGCGATCCATTTTCTGGCCCGCAAAATTCAACCCTTTTTCTCTCGTCTTTTTCCAGAAGTTCCTAAAGATCACCCCGTTCACGGCCAAATGATCATGAACTTCTCCGCCAATTTATTGGGCCTCGATAACGCAGCAACCCCCTTTGGCCTAAAAGCAATGCAGGGTTTACAGGATTTGAATCCGGTCAAAGAAACCGCCTCCAACGCCCAAATCATGTTCCTTGTTTTACACAGCGCGGGCCCCGTTTTAATCCCTCTTTCCATCATGGCCCAACGCGCCATTTATGGTGCTCAAGATGCCTCAGACGTCTTTATTCCCTGCCTTATGGCCACCTATGCGGCCACCATCACGGGTCTAATCTTCGTCTCGATCAAGCAAAAAATTCGCCTTTTCGACCCTGTCCTTTTCGGCTGGCTTTTCAGCATCACCGCCATACTGGCTGCTATCTTATGGTACTTCAGCAGCCTATCAAAAGAACAAATCGACATACAGTCCAAACTCTTCAGCAACGGCATACTTTTCACCTTGATTTTCTCCTTCATCGCCGCAGCCTTTTATAAGAAAGTAGACATATTCGGCTCCTTCGTCGAGGGCGCTAAAGGCGGTTTCGAAACCTCCGTCCGCATCATCCCCTACCTCGTGGGAATGCTCGTTGCCATTTCTTGCCTTCGCAATTCAGGTGTTTTAGGTTTTATCGTAGACGGAATGAAATATGCCGTAGACAGCATCGGAATCGATAATCGCTTCACCGACGCGATGCCTACCGCCCTTCTACACCCGGTTTCTGGTAGCGGCTCGCGTGCCATGATGATCGATACAATGAAGACCTTTGGCCCAGATTCCTTCGCCGGCCGACTAGCCTGCGTCTTCCAAGGCTCCGCCGAAACCGTCCTTTTCGTCATCGCCCTTTACTACGGCTCTGTCCAAGTACGCAATATTCGCTATACGCTTTGGGCGGGATTGGCGGCGGATTTAGTGGGGATTCTTACGGCGATTTTTGTGAGTTATCTTTTTTTTGGGTAGAAGTAAAGAATAGAGCTTAGTTTTAAAGCATAGAGCATAAAGCACAAAGAATAAAGATTGTATCAAATAGGCTTCGCCCATTTTGATGGGTTTAATAACATTTCATAAATGTATACCCGCAGGGTATTCCTCCTTTATTCTTTGTGCTTTTTTCTTTATTCTTTAGAATGATAAAATATAAATAAACAGATAGCTCCCCCGCAAAACTTTACCTAACCTTGTCATCAAATAACCACTAAGATGACAAAAAATCCAGCCCTTACTAAGTCTTTCGAATTTTCCTTAAAAATGGTCTCTCTATGCCGAAAACTGATTTATGAGAACAAAGAATTTGTATTAGGAAAACAATTACTACGATGCTCAACCTCAATAGGCGCGAATTTAGAAGAAGCCATTGGCGGGTTTTCTCGCAATGATTTCAAATACAAAATATCTCTTTCATATAAAGAAGCGAGGGAAACACATTATTGGATTAGGCTCCTAATGCGCTCACAAATTATCAATGATGAAGATGGAAATGAGGCTTTGAAGGACCTGGAGGAATTATTGAAAATATTAACGGCGACGCTGAAAACTCTAAATAAAGCATAGATTTAAAGAATAAAGCACAAAGCATAAAGAATAGAGGAGGTATAACCTTCGGTTATTCATAATTAAAATACTATTTCTAAAGTCATCAAAATAGGCTTCGCTCATTTTGATACAAACTTTATTCTTTGTGCTTTATGCTCTGTGCTTTCAGTTGCAGCACTAGCAGATAAATAAAGGCATTAGCCTTTATTTATCTGCTAGTGCTGCAACAAGTTCAAACCCCAAACTCTCTATTTTCAGCCGCACCTCGTGCTTATTCTTCAGCCCAACAATCTTCGCTACCTGGCCCGTTAGTGGCCCAGATTCGATGGTGATGTAGTCGCCTACTTTAGCGGTTTTTCCAACAGTTTCTACCTCCAGGTGATCGGATAGAAATTGTTTAATGGCAACAATATCCGAGTCTTGAATAACTGCGGGTTTATGGAGCCAGTAGACGAAGTTCACGACGCCTAGCGTTCGCCGAACGAGGCCGCTTTGTTTCTCCAGGTCAATGTTTACGAAGACGTAGGAGCGGAAAAGGACTTCTTCGACCCACTTTTTGCGGTCGGACCATTGTTTTTTGCGCTTGGTGGTAGGACAATAGGCTTCGATGCCCAGGTCTTCTAGACGCAAGGAGACTTTCTTCTCCATTCGGGATTTCGTGTAAATTGCGTACCAGGCCATGCTTATAAACGGGCGTCAGCCAAGTCTTTTGAGAGTATAGATTTTATGTCAAAAATGACTCCATTTTCGGCGCGCAGAGACGCAAAGGGGAGGTCTAAAAATTCGTTGTGAGCTACGGTCAAAACAATCGCCTGATAACTAGGGGCTAGTTTCGTGACTAGGTCAATGCCGTGCTCGTGTTTCACTTCGGCCGCGTTTGCCCAGGGGTCGTAGACGTCGACGTCCATGCCAAAGTCCACGAGTTCCTTGTAGATATCTACTACGCGGGAATTGCGGATGTCGGGGCAGTTTTCTTTGAAGGTGATGCCAAGCATGAGGGTTTTGGCGCCGCCGATTTTTTGGCCTTTATTAATCAACAGTTTGACTAATTTATTCGCCACGAAAATGCCCATGTTATCGTTCACGCGGCGACCCGAAAGGATTACCTGTGGATAATAACCGAGACTTTCGGACTTGTGCAATAAATAATAGGGGTCTACGCCGATGCAGTGGCCGCCCACTAGACCGGGTTTGAAATTCAAGAAATTCCACTTCGTTCCTGCGGCTTCTAATACCTCGGTGGTGTCGATGCCCATGCGGTCAAAAATCAAGGCCAATTCGTTTACAAACGAGATATTTACGTCGCGTTGGGCGTTTTCGATGGCCTTGCTCGCTTCGGCTACTTTCATCGAAGGCGCTTTGTGGGTACCTGCGGTGATGATGGAGCGGTAAAGTTGATCGACTTTTTCGGCAATTTCTGGCGTGGAGCCGGAGGTTACTTTTTTGATTTTGGTCAACGTGTTAACCTTATCGCCTGGGTTGATGCGCTCTGGCGAATAGCCACAGAAGAAATCTACATTAAACTTTAATCCAGAGAATTTTTCCAAAACAGGAACGCAATCTTCCTCCGTACAACCCGGATAAACAGTCGATTCGTAAATGACTAAATCGCCTTTCTTTAATGCCTTTCCAATCATCTCCGATGCCTTCAAAAGCGGACTTAAATCCGGTTTTTTGAAATGATCAATGGGGGTGGGTACGGTAACAATGAATGTATTGCAAGAATTTAAATCGGCAGCATTAGACGAAAAAGTCAAAGAAACCGACGCTTTTAATTGCTCCGCGGTCACCTCCTGCGTGCGGTCGAAACCTGATTTCAATTCCGCAATGCGGCTTGTGTCGATGTCAAATCCGAGTGTGGGGATTTTCTTGCCAAACTCTACCGCCAGCGGAAAACCCACATATCCTAAGCCTATTATGGCGATCCGTGTACTCATCTTATTTATTCGAGAATAATTTTACATCCGACAAAACCATATCTTTTACGAGCGCGGCTAAGTCATATTTCAGGGTCCAGCCTAGTTTTTCTTTGGCCTTCGTCGGATCCCCGATCAATAATTCCACCTCCGTCGGACGGAAATAGCGTGGGTCGATCGCGATGACTTCTTGCCCTACTTGCACTTGATAAGCGGGATTCGAGCAAGAAACCACCGTTCCTTTTTCGTTAATTCCTTCGCCCGTAAAGGCCACTTCAACACCTAATTCGGCGAAAGAAAGGCGGATAAACTCGCGCACGGTCGTCGTAACGCCGGTCGCAATGACGTAGTCTTCTGGTGTATCTTGTTGCAAAATCAACCACATCGCCTCGATGTAATCTTTCGCGTGGCCCCAATCGCGTTTCGCATCTAGGTTACCTAAGTGTATTTTTTGTTCTTGTCCTAAAGCGATTTGGGCAACACCGCGGGTGATTTTACGGGTCACAAAGGTCTCGCCACGAAGGGGAGATTCGTGGTTAAATAAAATCCCGTTAACCGCAAACATGCCGTAGGCTTCGCGGTAATTCACCGTGATCCAGTAGCCGTATAGCTTAGCGACGGCATAGGGAGAACGAGGGTAAAATGGGGTTGTTTCTGATTGCGGAACTTCCTGTACAAGACCGTAAAGTTCCGAAGTGGACGCTTGGTACACTTTGGTCTTTTTAACCAAACCAAGCAAGCGTATTGCCTCTAAAATGCGCAATGTTCCGATGCCGTCCACCTGCGCCGTATACTCGGGTTCGTCGAAGGAAACTTTCACGTGGGACATCGCCCCTAAATTGTATATTTCGTCTGGCTGAACTTCTTGAATGATGCGAATGATATTCGTAGAATCACTTAAATCGCCGTAATGCAAAATAAAAGAAGCCGAATCTACGTGCGGATCTTGGTATAAATGATCGATGCGGTCGGTGTTAATCAAAGAGCTTCTGCGCTTGATTCCGTGCACGATATAGCCCTTATTTAAAAGAAATTCCGCTAAATAAGCGCCATCTTGTCCTGTTACGCCCGTAATGAGAGCTACCTTTTTTCCTGTCGACATACGATTCATTAAGAAATCAAAATTACGCAAAAAACGGGCCTAACGCAATTTATTCGTATAGGGCCAAAATCGCCGCCTCATGTTTCGCGTAGATTGCCTTGCGCTTCAATTTCAATGTCGGCGTGATTTCTCCATAGCTCACCGTGAACAAACGCGGCAATAGAACGAATTTTTTCACTTGTTCGTATTTTGCCACCGAAGCCATGGTGTCTACTACCTCTTGATCCATTTTTTGTAGAACCTCCTTGTGTTTAATCAACGCCTCTGGGCCTTTGGCCTGAATGCCTTGCTGATCCGCCCACACTTGCAAAGCGTTAAATTCTGGAATAATCAGCGCCGACGGGAATTTTTGGCTTTCGCCCACCACCATACATTGCTCGATGAAAGCAGATTCTTTCAATTTGTTCTCTACTAGTTGCGGCGCCACGTATTTTCCGCCAGACGTTTTGAATATCTCCTTCTTTCGATCCGTAATCTTCAGATACTTGCCGTCCACCATCGTTCCGATGTCGCCCGTATGGAACCAGCCATCTTTATCAATCGCTTCCGCCGTAGCTTCTGGATTTTTATAATAACCCGACATCACTGAATCCCCTTTCACACAGATCTCCCCATCTTCCGCAATCTTTAATTCGATGCAGTCGATTAGGGATCCCACACAACCTACTTTAAAATCAACAGGCTTCACACGAGATACAGAAATTACCGGAGAGGTCTCCGTTAATCCATAACCTTCTGAAACTGGAATGCCGGCCGCCCAAAAAACGCGTGACAAACGAGGTTGCAAAGCAGCTGAGCCCGATGCGATCAAACGAACATTGCCGCCCAAAGCTTCTCTCCATTTACTGAAAATCACTTTTCGGTAGAACGCTAACTTTATCGAATCTAATAAGCCTAATTTTTCCATCGGATCGTATTTCAGACCAAATTCCAATGCGCCAAAGAATAGCGTCCGCTTGATGCCGGTAAGCTCATTTCCTTTGGCCAAAATCTTATCATATACTTTCTCCAGCAAACGCGGAACCGAAGCAAACATCGCCGGTTTTACCTCCCTAATGTTATCAGCGATCGTCTCCATGCTCTCCGCATAATAGACCGAAACGCCATAATACATATACATATAAATGTCCGTGCGCTCATAAATGTGGCACAAAGGCAAGAAACTTAAAGCACGATCGTTTGGCAATAAATCAAAGAAATTACCTCTCACTAAAGACTTCACATTGCTCACGATATTGTGGTGCGTTAACATTACGCCCTTAGGTCGACCCGTCGTACCAGATGTGTAAATCAAGGTTAATAAATCACTAGGCTGAACCGCATCCATCAATGGCTTTAGTTTAGCCACATCTTTTCCCTTTCCTAAATCTTTCACTGCAGTCCACCGTTCCACATCAGCCACCGGATCAAAGGTGTAAATTCCTTTTATTAATTTATTCCCTTTAGAGGCCTCCTTCACTTTCAAATACAATTCCTCATTTTCACAGAACACAAATTTCACCTCTGCATCCTTAAAAATGTAGTCATAATCTTCGATAGTGATGGTAGGATACATCGGAACGGTAACACCACCGATGAGTTGAACAGCAAAATCAACAAAATTCCAACCTGGACGATTGCCAGAAATGATAGCTACTTTCTCACCTGGCTTAATTCTAAGTTCAAGTAAACCTAGAGCAAGTGTTTGAATCGTTTCCAAAGTTTCGTCTACCGAATACTTCTTCCATTCATCATTCCGTTTTAGGCAAAACAGGTCTTCTTTTTTAAAAGTTTTATAAGCCTCTAATAAATCAAATACGCGGGTGAATTGTTGATGAACCATAAAATGAAGGGTTTAGAGCTAGCAATTTAGTGAATTGTATTAAATATAGTTCTTTTTGCACCTAAATTACTTATCCACCATTTATCCACATTGCGTATACCGTTTTGATCTTTTTTTATCTCAATAAGTATTCTTTAATCTTAAATATATCAAAAAAGCATTAAATCTCTTTTTTCAGCTTTAAAACTTATCCACACACATAAATTAAAAAAAGAAAAATATTTTAAAATCTCTTTTTTGTTTCTTCTTGTTGTTCTTTGTGGATAAGTGGATAACTCAAAATCGTGTTTGTAAGTCGTTGATATGACTACAATTTGAATAATCAAAAGGCATTGTGCTTGTGTGGATAAGTGTCTAACAACTTGTGGATAACCTTGGACTTATCCACATAAGGCTCAGTAGGCTAAAACTTATCCACAGTAGTAGGTAAAAATTGTGGATAGAATGTGGATAAAAATGGCACTTATCCACACACCTAGGGGGTGTTTATCCACAAGTCGGTTAATTGAAAATTAGCCTTTAATTTTATCCTTGTATCAAGGTAAAATATGGGTTCGGACTTTGTTTTCGTCTTGTAATTACCAATATCCCACTGCCCATTTTCGTTATTATCCACTATCGCCCTTAGCGTATAGATGCCGGGCTCTACGTTTTGGAAAGAACAAGGACCGCTTGATTTTTGTTCGTAAGCCTTTTCTAATTTGTCCCCCCTCAAAAGCTGGTAGATATAATGTCCAGGCTTGCGAATGCCCCCTTCAATGGTTCCTGTCTCCTCGGGATCTAATCGTTTAATCGCTTGCTTGTATTCATTCGTGGAATCTGCTTCTGGGCCTATGAAAGCTGTTTTATCAAGCGACAAGGTAAACTTTTCTTGCGCCGGCAAGTAGGCGCTTTTAATCGTTAATATGTTTTGGAGCTTGTTCCAGCTAAAAGCGTCATCAGGGAAGGTTAAGTCATCCTCGTTTTCGGTCAAAATGTGTATCTTTTTAGACACAAATTGCAAGACCGGTTTGGGGAAAATAATCAGAATAGAGTCTGTTGCAACGATATTGGTCCCGACTTTGGGAAAAATATCGAACCCCAAGGGAATATTGGAGGCCCTTTCCTTTTTGGCTAACTCTCTGAACTTTGCTTTCAGCTTTAACTGTATGGTTCGTCCGATAGAATCTGTTAATGCAGCCTCTATTCTTAAGGTGTCTGCCCTATTTAATTCCCCCACATAAAGGCGCAGGTTTCGGTTGTTTTCGATTTGGTATAAGGGCTTTTCCGCGGAAGAAAATGTTAAATCTGCCTGCTTAATTCCGCGCGAGAATTCATATAATATCGTTTTCGCGGTGGAAGTTGTTTTGCTTAATTTTAATACGTCCTGGTTCTGAAGCGCGATTTTAAAGTCGCGCGCTTCATTTTTACTCAGATCAATGAAGGGCTCTGTAATGAAGTCAACCGACTCTTTAGCAGAGTTATAAATCAAGTTATTGTTCGCGTCTTCAAAAGCCGCCATATAATATTTTCCTGCCGCTAAATTCTCTAAGGCGTATACTCCTGATGTATCGGTTCTAACGAAATAATAGGGCTTTGCTTTATCAATGCTTAAGGTGTCATTATAAGGATAAAGCCCCACTGTTATGTTGTCCGCCTTTTTATTTGTCTGTAAATGTTTCACGTTACCTTCAATTTTCAGCGAGTCGATCCTATTCGAGGTGCTGAAAACGAGTTTAATATTCTTGCCTTTATTGCGCTCTGCCACGTCTTCAATGGCATTTCTAAAATTGAAGGTATAGGTGGTATTGTCTTTAAGTGCGCTATCTAAAACGAGCGTTAAGCCAGTGGGGCGAATGCGTGTTTCATAATTACTGATAGAGGGGGTGATTAATAATTCTTGATTCAGGCTCTTTACGGTAATGTATTCGTTGAAATTTAATTCAATCTTTTTGCCTTTAAAATTCTTGCTTTTGTTAAGCGGTATAGAGGTAATTACGACGGGCGCCAGGGTATCTTTTTTACCACCCGGAGGCGAGGCCATTTGGGCGCAACTTTGTAAAAAGACCAAGCCGATTCCTAGGCTTAGGAAAATCGTTAAAAGACTGAATTTCAAGTAATTACGCATTTTTTGCCGATGTCTTTTCGAATATATATAAGTTACTAGAATAATTTGATTTGCCCAGCATTGCTGACAGGTTTGAAATTAGACCAATAAAGAACGAATGAAGCAAGCGTTTATTTCCTGATTTGTATTCGTTACTCAATAAAGAAATATAAAAGCTATCAAAAATTAACCCGTGACTCCTTATTAATGTAAATCCGTATTTCGCTGCTAAAGCCGAAATGGTTGCAGGCGTAAAGTGATAGATGTGTCGTGGAACATCGTAAGCCGCCCAGTGTTCCTTGAAATAATTTGCATCAAAACTGGCAGCGTTTGGTAGCGCTAATAAGAGTTTGCCATTCGGCGTTAGTCGATTCTTAAAGAATTCGAAATACGTGTCTATTTCATAGACGTGTTCTAAAACATGCCATAAGGTAATGACTTGAAATTGTCTTTCTGGTTCAATTTCTTTCAAAGATGGCGCAATAGGTAGGCCTGTTAGTTTGGCGGCCCTAGCAGCCGTTTCTGGATCTAATTCAAGACCAGTAATGTGCCAGCCTTTTTCTTTAGCCGTAGCGAGAAAGTGGCCGTTTCCACACCCAATGTCAAGCAATTCTTTAGTACCCTTTTTCTCCGATTCAATCCAATTTGTTTTCGACTGAAGCGTGAATTTGCGCACGGCATGGTAAAGCTTATTTACAATGCCCTCGTTTGTATCGCTGTGTGAAATATAGGCGCTAGCGTGGTAATAAGGACCAGCTTCGTTCGCTGCCGGACGCGGGTTAGTATAGATTAATTGACAAGAATCGCACGTGACAATGTGGAACATTTCGTTCGATACCGTATAATCTTTTGCCTTCAATTTCAAGGTTGAATGTGGTGATCCGCAAACGGGACAGTTTTGTATATTTTCCATTAGCGCCCCATGAATAAAAGTAAGATAGAAACATCAGATGCTGACACCCCGGAGATGCGGCTCGCCTGCCCGATAGTCTGTGGTAATATGGCTTTCAATTTGATGCGGGATTCTGTTGATAGCGTTTTAATTCTATCGTAATCAAAATTCGCTGGAATCGACAAGTCTTCCATCGATTTCATTTTGTCTACCATTAAGCGCTCCTTCTCAATATAGCTTTCGTACTTCACTAAGATTTCTACCTGTTTGCGTACCTCTTGAGAATAGTTTCTAACAAGGGGTTCGACGCTAGGGTGTGTGGCGATCCGATCAAATGATAAATCCGATCGTCTTAATAAATTCATGATGGGCGCACCCTCTTTCAAGGTCGCGCTTCCCTCCTGCTCTAGCCAATCGTTAACTTCGCTTGGCTTTACTTTCGTGTTTTTTATTTCTTCTGTCAAAGCTGCTACTTGTGCCTTCTTCTCTTGAAATTTATTCCAACGTTTTTCTGTTGCCAAACCTAACTGATACCCTTTCGCTGTTAGCCTTTCATCCGCATTGTCTTGTCTGAGCAGCGTTCTAAATTCTGCTCTAGAGGTGAACATGCGGTAGGGCTCGTCGGTTCCTTTATTAATTAAATCGTCGATCAATACACCGATGTAAGCATCCGAACGAGACAAGGTAAACGGATCTAATTCGTGTGTTTTTAGGTGGGCATTAATTCCAGCCATTAATCCCTGACAAGCCGCCTCTTCGTAACCTGTAGTTCCGTTGATTTGGCCGGCAAAGAATAAGCCACTCACCCGCTTCGTCTCTAAGGTCGAAGTCAGCTGGGTAGGCGGGAAATAATCGTATTCGATCGCATAACCCGGACGGAACATTTTTGCCTTTTCAAATCCTGGGATTAAACGAATGGCTTCAAATTGTATGTCTTCCGGCAAGGAAGTAGAGAACCCATTCACGTAAATTTCTACCGTGCTCCAGCCTTCTGGTTCCACAAAAATTTGGTGTGAATCCTTGTCTGCAAAGCGGTTGATTTTGTCTTCTACGGATGGACAATAACGAGGGCCTAAACCTTTAATTCTTCCGGCAAACATCGGCGAGCGATCAAAGCCTTTACGTAATACTTCGTGTACTTTCGTGTTCGTGTGCGTGATCCAGCAAGAGCGCTGTTCGGTCAAGGGGGTTTCCGTTAGGTAAGAAAAAGAGCTCGGATTTTCATCCCCCTTTTGTTCTTCCATTGCTGCGAAGTCTAGGCTTCTTCCGTCGACACGCGGTGGCGTTCCCGTCTTCATTCGACCCGATTCGAAACCGAGACCAATGAGTTGTTCAGTTAACCCGATGGCCATTGGTTCGGCCATTCTTCCTCCTCCAAAATTCTTCTCCCCTATATGAATCAATCCGTTTAAGAAAGTTCCATTCGTTAGTACGACTGTGCGCGCCGTAAATGTCATTCCCATACGGGTGATGACTCCTTTTATTTCGCCTTTTTCTACGATTAATTGTTGAACTGAATCTTGCCAAAAATCGACATTCAAATTCCCCTCCAATGCATTTCTCCACTCTTCCGCGAATCGCATTCGATCGGATTGACAGCGGGGCGACCACATCGCTGGGCCTTTGGAACGATTCAACATTCTGAATTGAATCATCGTCTTATCTGAGATGATTCCTGACATTCCACCTATTGCATCAATCTCTCTTACGATCTGACCTTTAGCCACGCCCCCCATCGCTGGGTTGCAGGACATTTGGGCAATCGTCTGCATATTCATGGTGATTAGCATAACGCGGGAACCCATCTGCGCTGCCGCATAAGCCGCTTCGCATCCTGCGTGTCCCGCACCCACCACAATTACATCGTATGAATTTAGCATAGCTATGAATGTTTCACGTGAAACATTTTAGTATTGATTAATGTAAAAATCTTCCTTCTCAGTCATTATTGCTTTGTCCTCTTTCTTCTTGTCCTTATAACCCAGTAGGTGTAATAATCCGTGTACCATAACGCGCTTAAGTTCTGTTTCTTTCGTCCCTAGCGTATCGCCATTTTCTTTTACTCGATCGATCGAAATAAAGATATCTCCTTCAATCCTTTTAGGGTCTTCGGAATTATCAAAAGTGACGATATCGGTTAGCGTATCGTGGTTTAAATATTCCTGGTTAATCTGTAATAAATAATCGTCAGAACAGAACACATAGGTCAATTCGAGGATATGCTTTCCCTCTTGTTTCGCTACTTCGTTTAACCAAGCTTTATGTTTTAACATCTCTTTTAAGGAGAATGTTATGTCTTCTGTGCAAAAATGAACCATGTGCGCGCTATTAAACCACGAATTTACGAAAAAGCATCCTCGAAATGCTCAATTTTAAAGGCTTGTGGATAAAAATTCACGGAAATGCTGTCAAAACGGATTTCTTGCCGCCATTTATGCTGGTATTGATAAGCGCAGGCGGCCCTGTTTAGCAGGCGAATTTTGTTTTGTGTAATCTTTTGTTCGGGATGTCCGTGGGTATTTCTACGCAAAGATTTGACCTCGAAGAAGACGAGAAGATTTCCTTTTCTTGCCACGATGTCAATCTCCGCTCGTTTGTATCGGTAGTTTCGCGCCTCGATGGTATAGGCGTTTTTAATCAAATAATCTACACTTATTTGTTCTCCTAATTTTCCCTGTATTATATGTTTTGCCATTATTGTATCTTTGTTTTAGGAAAGGTAGTCTCTCAGATTTGCAGATGCTATCAGCCTATTGATAATGAATGATGCAGAATAAAGAAGTCCAATTTGTTGATTTAAAACTGATAGAATACAAGTCTGCTTGGGATCTCCAGGAGACTTTGTTAAATCGCATAGCGACGGTTAAATTAGCGAATCGTGGACTAGATGATTCCTCGAAAAGCAGTACCACTAATTACCTTTTGTTCTGCGAGCACCCCCACGTATATACCCTAGGAAAGAGCGGAGACGAATCACATTTACTGTTACAAGAATCGTTTTTGTCCACCTTAGGCGCGACCTATTTTAAGACAAATCGCGGTGGAGATATTACTTACCATGGACCCGGGCAATTAGTGGGCTACCCTATTTTAGACTTAGAGAATTTCTACACAGACATTCACTTATATCTACGGATGTTAGAAGAGGCGATCATCAAGACTTGCGAAGGTTTTGGCTTAATAGCTGGGCGCATTGAAGGGCTGACGGGCGTATGGATAGACCCTTCTTCTGACAAAGCTCGCAAGATTTGTGCATTAGGGGTAAAAGCATCTCGTTGGATTAGTATGCACGGCTTTGCATTGAATGTAAATACGGATTTAACCTACTTCACACATATCGTTCCTTGCGGAATAGCCACTCGTGGAGTAACTTCATTTCAACAGGAATTGGGTCGAGAAATGGACTTACAAGTGGTTTCTGACATGGTCATGGAGCATCTAATTGACCTATTTAAAATGGAATTAGTGAATGTTTCACGTGAAACATTGAATGCATAAAGAATGGTACGTTCCACGTGGAACATGCGCCGAACGCAAGAAATGGATACTTTAAAAAACTTCAAGAACACCCTCTTCATAGACATCGAAACTTCGTCCGGAGTATCCGATTTTTCCCTTCTTTCGGATAAAATGAAAGAATTGTGGGTAAAAAAGGCGAAGAATATGGTTAATCCTGCTAATATCAGCTTAGAGGAAATGTATTTTGAAAAGGCGCCATTGTATGCAGAATTTGGAAAGATTATTGTCGTGGGAATGGGCTTTTTGTTCGTCAACAAACAGGGTGAGATGGCCTTAAAAGTGAAGACGATTGCACACGCGGACGAGAAATCGCTTCTCACGGAGTTCATTGCTTTCGTAAATAAGACCTATAAGTCCAGAGAATTAACCTTGGTGGCGCACAATGGCAAGGAATTTGACTTTCCCTATCTCTGTAGACGGATGTTAATTAATGGCTTAGAGATTCCCAAATCCTTGCAATTGCAGGGAAAGAAACCGTGGGAAATCATACACCAGGATACGATGGAGATGTGGAAATTTGGCGATAGAAGATCCTATTCTTCGCTTGAATTATTAGCGGAATTACTGGGAATTTCTGGGGCCAAAGCAGACCTCTCTGGAGACCAGGTGAATCGGGTTTTCTACAAAGAAAATGGATTAGCTAGGATAAATGAGTATTGCCTAGAAGATGTAATCGTAGTGGCGCAACTCTACCTTCGTTTTCACTTTTTAGATCTAGTTGCGCCAGAGAATATCGTCAAATTATAAAGTTTTTGCCGGGTTGCCGAATACGCGTTTCGATGCTGCTACATTCTCAATCACTACACTTCCCGCTCCTACTGTAGCGCCTTTTCCTACCTTCACACTTCCCACGATAGTGGAGTGAATGCCGATATAAACATTGTTCTCGATGATGGCTTCTTTTCCTATCACAGAGCCCGCTCCGATGGACGCGTAATCTGCGATTTGTGCTCCCGTTTCTATGATGGCTCCGGAGCCAATGATGACGTGATCCCCTAGTTTTGTTTCGGGTAATATTTGGGCGCCGCTACCTATGAAAACTCCGTAGGCTAGGCTTTTAACGTCTGCTATATTTGCCGTCGGGTGGATGGCATTTACCGGTTTTACTTCGCGTTCCTCTAAGATCAATTCGATCATTTTCTTCCGCTCAGTTGGGTTTTCTAGGGCGACGAATACGCCACAGTTTTTACCAATTAATTTGAAATAGGACTCATCATCTGCAGGCCCTAATACAGGGATCTCCCCAATACTCGTGTCTTTCTTTTTAGGATCATCGTCTAAGAAACCGTAGATAACGATGTCATTTTTTTCAAAAATATGTGCTGCTTCTAGGCCAAAGGGATTAACTCCAATAATTATTACGGGTAATGATGTCATTTAGGATTGTATTTTATGCGTGTAATCTGATAATTTAAAGCCGGGTTTTCCATCCTTTAATAGGATTAATTCGGTGTAATTCTCACCCAAAGTAATGCTTGAATCAGGGGACAAATGTAAGTCTTTCCCATCGATTTCCGTTAATCCGAAGAATGGCGACATGTCGCCAATGTTTTCTACCAACCAAGAGTAGTGAATTCTACCGTCTGTCATCGGTGTTTCTACGAGGTTAAACAAGACATCCGCGCGAACGGTTGAGCTTAAGGGAGCGTCTTTGATTTTGATATCTACGATGGCGCGCTCGTTAGTAGGCAAGGCTTCATATTCCTCAATGGATTCTGCAGAATAGCTTCCGTCGGCGATAGCACAGAATGCATCGAGTAATAAACAGGCGTTTAATTTGCGCAAGGAATGCTTTTCCAGATCCCATCCAGCTCCGCCAGATTCGAGTAAAACTAAGCCATATCCACGAGAGGAGAAGGTATCTCCAAAAGCTCTGGATTCATATTCGTCTGTCCATTTCGCAATTTTTCCTGGGATGACAGGTTGGATTTGGTGCAACATGCGTTGGCAGATTTGGCCTGCGCGCAAACGAGAGGGAGTCCAAGTCCCGCCCTCATCTCCTGTGGTGGCTAGGAAGGCGATATGGGTTTGTTCTGGGCTATTGCCTACCGAATACAATCGGTTTTGGTCGTGTAAATTGAAGGCGAAAGCAGGCTTGATTTCGTCTGCCCAAGTAGATAAAATGCGCGCTTCTATAGAGTTTTGTTTCGTCGCATCGCGGTTCATGTCGATGCCTAGAGCGGTTTCGCGTTGCCACCGTTCGGCACCATCTGCATTTAAGCGAGGAATGATGCGTAAGGTAATTTTTTGATGCAATTTTTGCTTAATATCCTGGGCTAACTCCCCAGAAGAGGATAATAAACGAAAAATATCAGCCAAAGCGAGGGTGGCTGTAGCTTCGTCTCCGTGCATTTGGGACCAAGCAATGACTTGGATAGGTCCTTCACCCCATTTTACCTCGTGTATGGGTCTTCTCTCTTCTGTTTTACCTAGTTCGCGGACATCGAAATGTGAAGACCATTCTGCTATTAATTCTTGCCAAAGGTCAGCAGAAAAACTGCGTTTCGTCAGGCGATTTTCGCGGAAGGTATCGTAGTGTTCGAAGGCTTTTGCAAACAGTAGTGACATTTAGTAGATAGGTTTAGGCAAGTAGTCTGCCCAGGTTTGAGATGTAAAGATTCCTTTTTTTCCTGAGCCGAACAAGACTATTAGTGTAATGATGAAATAACAGAACCAGGCCGAGGGCCCAAAAAGCTCTACTCCGAGGAGGGTGGCGGCTAGCGGGGTTTTGGCAAGACCTCCATATAAACTCACGAATCCGATACCTGTCGATAAACCTAAAGGCAAAGCGAGCCATGATGCAAAACCGGAGGCCGCATGAGAGCCAATCAAAAACAGGGGCGTCGCTTCTCCCCCTTTAAATCCCATACCTAAACTTAAGTTCGTGGCGACTAATTTCCAAAGGGCAAAGTCCGGCGCGACCTGATCGAATGGTCGAAGTAAAAATTCTGAACCGAGTCCAAGAGTTTCGTGAAACACCGGGATGCTTAAGACGCCGAACAAAATCAAGCCCGCGAGAATCCCTTTTAGCGGACCCCGTACGGGTAATTTGTCGAACGTAGAAATTATAATCGATTCTGAGCGCTTATAGAGAAAGGCAATTAGGGCTAAAAACAGGCCCAAGAGCGCTAATTTCGCACAAAACGAAGCTGAAAATGCAGGTAAATTTATACTAGGGTAAGATAGATGTTTTGTTCCGTACACGTGGAGACTTACATAATTGGCAGAAAAAGCCGCAAAAAGGCAGGCGGGGATATGGCGAAAATTAATTTTCCCAACCTCCCCCACTTCGAGCGCAAAAAATGCTCCGGCTAGCGGAGTTCCGAAAACGGAAGCGAATCCGGCGGCCATGCCGGCTTTAGGAAAAAGGTCTTTTGGGAAAATGGACGACCCCGAAATTTTCTCCCCTAAGACTCGACCCATAGTGACCGCGACTCCTTCTCGTCCCACCGACGCTCCGGCCAGGTGACTAAGCCAAGAGGCGGGGATGATGAGGTAGGCGGGGAAGGGGAAAATTGCGAACACGAAACCTAAAAGCGGTAAGGCATATAAATAGGATCCATTTTGCTGAATCCAGTCTAGGCCGGCTAAAAATAGGGATGAAAGGCTCCCTGTGGCAAAGGAGAGGGCGACCAATAGGCCTAGATTCATCAGAAATGCCTTAATTCGAGCCAAAACTATCGTATTTTTGTTTCAAAGGTAAGAATTATATTTTCCCTACCTTTGCAAATCTACTACAATGCCGAATCCAATGGATGAATTTTTAAGTTTGGGATTAAATCCACAGCTACAGCGCGCTTGCACGGAGGTGGGTTATACAAAACCGACGCCCATTCAGGAGAAGGCGATTCCGCTGTTATTGCAAGGCCACGATTTATTGGGAATTGCGCAAACGGGTACCGGGAAGACCGCTGCCTATGCTTTGCCCATTTTGATGCGCTGTAAATATGCGCAGGGAAAGAATCCGCGCGCCTTGATTTTAGCACCCACTCGCGAGCTGGTGATGCAAATTCACACGGTCATGATTGGTTTAGCGCAGTTTACGGACTTGCGAATTTTGGCATTATACGGAGGATTAGGGCCAAAGCCCCAGATCCAAGCGCTCGAGGAAGGCATCGACATCCTCGTTTCTACGCCGGGTCGATTCTTAGAATTGTACCGCAAGGACGTGATCGTGGTGAAGGAATTGAAATTTTTGATTTTAGACGAAGCAGATAAGATGATGGATATGGGCTTTATGCCTCAGATTCGTCAGATTTTGGAAAAAATACCTTACAAAAAAAGGATGAACGGCTTGTTCTCCGCCACCTTCCCTGAGAAGGTGGAGAACCTGTCCCACGAGTTTTTAGAGTTTCCGATGAAGATCGAAATCACTCCGCAGGCCACGCCGGCGAGCCAGGTGACGCAATCTGTTTACGAGGCACCGAACTTATTAACGAAGCTTCATGCCCTCGCTTACTTTATGCAAAACCCTGATTTTCATCGGGTTATGGTATTTTGTCGTTCGAAAGATGCGGCGAATGACGTGGAGAAATGGTTATTAAAGACTTTGTCAAAAGACCAAGTTCGTGTGATTCACTCGAACAAAGGTCAAAACACGCGTATCAACGCGATGGCCCAATTCCGCGAAGGAAATGTCCGCGTTTTAGTGACGACGGATGTGGCGGCTCGCGGAATCGATATTCCGAAAGTTTCTCACGTGATTAACTTTGATGTGCCCTTGATTTACGAGGATTATGTCCACCGAATCGGCCGCACGGGTCGCGCTGAGGAGATAGGCGAGTCGATTACCTTTATTACGTTAGCGGAGAGTTACCACTGGACGAAAATCGAGGAAATCATTCAGCAGAAGATCGAAATCGAGCAGTTGCCAGAGGGAATCAAGATCGAAGAAACGCCGTTTTTAGAGCAACAAGATATGTTACGCGCGGTCGATGACCAGCGCAAACGCGAGGATCCGGACTTTAAGGGGGCGTTCCACGATAAGAAATGGGTGATTAAGGCCAAAGCATCCGGCAAAAAAGTCCCTCAGAAAAAAGCTGTAACTAAGGCTGGACCGAAAGGTGGCGCCGTTCAAGGACCTAAGCCCATCGTCCGCAATAATCGCCCTGGAAAGAATGCAAAATTCCGTCCGGGCGCTGCGTCCATTAAAAAGAAACGTTAGTTTTGTGTATATGAAAAGAGTTCTGTTATTGTGTTTGATGTCGTTTGCTGCGTTTTCGCAGACAAAGCCCGTGGCAGGTACCGCGGCGGCGGCACCTGTAAAACCGGTTCGCGCAGCGAAGTACGAAGTATTGTATGGTTCGAAGCCGCTATCTAAGGTCGACCAAAAAGAATTAAATGAGTTCGTGGCGAGCTGTGATGCGTCTTTTGGCTCGAGGGCCGAGGCGGTTACTTTTTTTGCAGAGCGCGCTTGGGAATATTTGGCGTCCGCTCGTTTAGACACCGCGACTTATCGCTTTAATTTGATTAGTGCTTTGGATCCCAATAGCGTCGATGCTTTTTGGGGACTAGGAGTTATTTCCTACCAAAGAGGCGACAACGATCTAGCTATTCGCTTGTTAAACAAGGGATTAGAGTTAGATTCAACCGTGACGATGATGCGCGTGGATTACGCGATTGTGAAGTTGGATTGTTATCAGAAGGGGATTGATTGCGGGACTTTGGACGAAGTAGAAACGGAATTAGTGCATGCATTGCAACAAGATCCGAAGAATGCGAGTGCCTGGATGAAACGCTGTCAGGTCGCCTATTACAAGGAAAAATATGAGTTAGCGTGGACCTACTTCCACGAAGCTCGCGTGGCTGATATTTTGCAACTGGACCTGAATTTTGGGTCGCTTTTAGAAGCCAAAATGCCAGACCCTAAAGGGATATTTAAATAGTGTAGCGATGGGTATTCGTTCCTTTTTTGCCAAACCACTAGCGGCTCGCGTCGTTAAAAAGTACCGCTTAAGCCAACAGCAGGTCTTTGAGCGCCAAGACTTTTGGTTGAAGCAGATGGTAGCGAAGGCAGAGAAGACGCTTTTTGGAAGAGGCCACTCGTTCTCCAAAATCAAGAACTACCTCGACTACCGCTCTAACGTACCCATCTTCGAATACGAAGACATTAAGCCCTATATCGATGAGGTAGTTTCGGGAAAAGAAGACATTCTTTGGCCTGGAAAACCAGCCTATTTTGCCAAAACTTCCGGCACCACCTCCGGCGTCAAATACATTCCCATCTCATCTGATTCCATGCCATTTCACATTACCGCAGCGCGGGATGCCTTATTGCATTATGTGTATTACAGCGGGAATGCTTCGTTTTTAGACCGTAAATTGATCTTTTTAAGTGGCTCCCCGGAGATGACCGAAACCAACGGTGTGCCTACGGGCCGCCTTTCTGGGATTGTGAATCACCACGTTCCAAGTTATTTACGCGGCAATCAGATGCCATCGTACCAGACGAATTGTATCGAAGACTGGGAGCAAAAGCTCGAGGCCATTGTACAGGAGACGATTTCGAAGCGGATGGGTTTGATTTCCGGGATTCCGCCTTGGGTGCAGATGTATTTTGATCGTTTGGAAGAGTTATCCGGCCAAAAAATAGGCGACCTTTTCCCCGATTTCCAAGTTTTCGTGACCGGTGGCGTAAACTTCGAACCCTACCGCGAGAAAATAATGGCCTCGATTGGCCGAGAAATTGACGTGGTGGAGACATATCCCGCCTCGGAGGGGTTCATTGCATTCGACGACTCTTCGGGCGAACGAGGGCTTTTATTGAACGTAGACGGCGGGATTTTCTTTGAGTTTGTTCCTACAGATACGTATTTCGGCGCCAATCCAGAGCGCCTAAGCCTCACAGAGGTTTCCCTGGGGGTAAATTATGCCATATTGTTGACGACGAATGCCGGCCTTTGGTCCTATTCCATCGGCGATACCGTGAAGTTTGTTTCACTTAACCCGTACCGCATTGTGGTGACGGGTCGAATCAAGCACTTCATTTCGGCTTTTGGCGAACACGTGATTGCCGAAGAGGTGGAGAAAGCTTTCGCTGCTGCGCTTGTCGCCTGCCCTGAAGCGCGTGTTGTTGAGTTTACTGTCGCGCCGCAGGTTTCTCCTGCGACTGGTTTGCCTTACCACGAGTGGCTTATGGAGTTTTCATCGTCGCCTTCGTCATTATCTGCTTTTCAAGAAGCTTTAGATGCTTCGATGTGCTCGCAAAATATCTATTACCGAGATCTGATTTCGGGTTCGATCTTGCGTCCTTTAGTCTTGACTCCTTTGCCTTCGGGAGCTTTTATCTCGTATATGAAGTCCCAGGGTAAATTAGGGGGCCAAAACAAAGTTCCCCGCCTCTCGAATGACCGGGTGCTTGCGGAGGGCGTCCTGCGGACTTAGTCGCGCGTCGCTTCGCGACTAGTCGGCGTTTCACGCCTTAGTCAAAGAGTCGCCTACGGCTTAGTCATCGCTTTGCGATTTAGTCGGAGGATTTACTTTGATATTTGCTCTTTGAATCTTGACAGAAAGGGTCAATAGTCCAAATGCTGCCTGAATACTTGAGGGTTTTGGAACAAATGCCCCTTCTTTTGGCCTAAAACAATTTTGTGATTAAAAGGTTAAACCGTGGTAGATAAGCGAGTATTAATCGACTAATTTTACCTTCTAATATAAAACACAACTATGATAAAAGTACATGGATATGGGGCGGTGAATCCGCAGGCACCGGTGGCTCCGATTGATTTTGAGCGACGCGATGTAGGGCCAAAAGATGTTAAAATCGACATTCTTTACTGTGGCGTTTGCCATTCAGACATACACATGGTTCGTTCCGAGTGGGGCCCATCTGTTTATCCAATCGTTCCTGGTCACGAGATCGTGGGAACCATTACAGAGGTGGGAGCCGATGTGACGAAATTTAAGGTGGGCGATTTAGCCGGCGTGGGAGTTTTTGTAGACTCTTGCCGCGATTGCCCGTCTTGCCATAAGGGTCAGGAGCAATACTGCGATGAGGGCATGACGCCTACGTATAATGGCCATTACCGCGATGGGGTGACGCAGACTTTTGGTGGATATTCTTCGACTTATGTCATCGATGAAGCCTATACATTACATATTCCATTTACCAAAGAGCTGGAGCGCGTTGCTCCCCTTCTTTGTGCCGGAATCACGACTTATTCACCTTTGCGCTATGCTGGTGTAGGCAAGGGTCACAAAGTAGCTGTTTTAGGTTTGGGTGGTTTAGGCCACATGGCGGTGAAATTTGCTGCTTCTTTTGGCGCAGAAGTAACCATGCTAAGTACTTCACCTTCGAAGGAGCAAGATGCGATGGCGCTGGGTGCACATCATTTCGCTTTATCTACGGATCCGGCGACGATGGAATCCTTAAAAGGTTCGTTTGATTTCATTCTGAATACGGTGGCGGCGCCCCATGATTTGGATAAGTTTTTAGGCTTATTAAGCGTGGAAGGCAAGATGCTTTTAGTGGGCATTCCTCCAGAGGCAGCTCAAATCGGTGCGGCTACGTTAATTTCCAAAAGACGCTCCATCATCGGATCCATGATCGGCGGCATCGCCGAAACTCAAGAAATGCTCGATTACTGCGCCGCGCACAACATCCTTTCTGATGTCGAAATGATCGACATGAAAGATGTCAACGAGGCTTATGAGCGGGTGATCAAGTCGGATGTGAAGTATCGATTTGTGATTGATATGAAGGCGTCGCTGTAGGTCGACCTTGTCGACAGTCGCGACTGCGTCGCTTAGTCGCAGCAGAGCTGCTTAGTCATCGCTGCGCGATTTAGTCGACACTTTGTGACTTAGTCCGCAGGAGAAAAATTTAAGTAAAACTACAAAGTCGATTTTCGCGTATTGACAACATCTGTCAACACCTGAAAATCGACTTTATACTTTATGTCCTTATTTCAACACTTAGTGCCATTGGAGCCAACAGACGAGTATTCGCGCTCCGGACTAAGCGGCTTCGCCGCGACAAAGTCACGAAGTGACGACTAAGCCGTAGGCGACTCTTTGACTCCGCGGCGCAGCAGCGAAGTGACTATCCCTGTGGTCTCGGCTTCATCTTCAAACTATCTGCCGGATACGTAGCTTTCAACATAGCCATGGAAGACTTGGCCCAGTTGATGATTTTCGCGCGATCTGCTTCTGATAATTTGGCATTACTATGAAGGCCTAAATACGTATAGGACGGCATCGGCATCTCGCCCTCTTCCACCTGCTCCACCACCTCTTCTAATTTGTGGTTCTGAACCGCAATCGGCATCTTCGTAAACGAAGCAAAGTTCAAGTGCTTTTTCCCATCATTCACATGGTGATCTAGCCAAAAACCAACCGGCTGCACGTTGCTATACCATGGATAGGTAGATTTATTCGAGTGGCAGTCGTTACAAGCGTTCTCTAACAGCACTTTAACGTCTCCGGGAACCTCGTACTTCGTTTCTATGGCGTAGGTATTATCGTTCGATAGATTTTTTTCTGTAGGAACGAATTGGATGGCGATTAATACGACGATTAATCCGGCAATGATTTTGTTTTTCATGGTTTACAGTTTTATTGTAAACGCAATGTATCAATTAATTGTCTCGAATTCACCCTTTTCTAAGTTCTTGCGGACGTTATTCGTCGCAAATATCTTCCCATTCATCGAAATATAGACTCCGGGTTCTAGAATTTGGAGGAAGGCCAAAGAGCTTCCTAGATTAAACATCCCATCTGAGCTGCCAAATTTATAGGGGATCATATTATTTTCGTTGATAAGTGCTGGTTGTTTGTGTGCCATTCACGTCTGTAAAGTTAAACGTAAATAGGCCAGATGTGTTCCAAGAATAATTTACGGACCCTGTTTTTGACCCAATTTTATAGGTCAAATTATAGCTAGAGCTCGTGGGCGCACTAAAATCAGTAATGGTGGCGCCTGATAAAGGTGTTAGAGCGGGTCTAACGGAGGACGAAAAGGCTTGCGGCAATATTTGGTTTTCGGGCGCAGGAGTGGCCGGATCTAAGCTAACTTTTCCGCGCATGGCACCGATGACATAGGGATAATTCGTAGTTCCATGGTAATGGTAATTGCCTTTCCATTCGTGGCCGTGATTAGTGTCGAGGGTTAGCATGGCGGTTCCGTCCGGTTCTTTGGCCCCCAAAACAGCAAAACCATCCAAAGCAAAAGCAATCGCTTTCAACCCAGATATAGTCGATAAATGTAAGGGCGCCGCATGGTAATGGTAGTCATCTCCACGACCGCAGTGGCCTCCCCATTGATCCAGCTCGCCTATGGCAAAAGAGTCCTCCCCGCGGTTATTTAGTGCATTAAAAATAGGGACACCATTTACCGCCAAAGCAACTGCCCCTTTCATGAAATTATTTGTCGTGCTCAAAGGCGTACTCGCATACACGGGCTGCAGTGGAATAGACCAATGGTTCGTGCCCGTATAAGGCTGAGGAATAGGCACTTGCTGCTGCCATGCTGTAATCCCAACCATCATATTGTGAGCCGGCAATCCGGTCGAATTTACATAGAAATAGGTTGCGTCAGAAGTGGTACTTAAGGCTGGTTTATAGGGAGCAAAGGCAGAGTCTAAATAACTAACGGTTGTTTTAGGAATCGCCGTAACGGGTGCAGAGGGAGTTATTGGAGTAACTTCAGCAGCTGTTTTACAGGCTAAGGCAACAAAAGCCAGCAAAAAAGAGGAATAAGCGAATCTTCTGAAGACTAAACGAAGGCGCAATTTCTCCATCAATAATAGCGCGAAAAAGGCGAGGGCTAAAAGATTAAAATAGGGCAAATAGGAAACCGGTTTTTCTACGTCGATGTAGCCATTTATTTGCGAGCCGCGTTCCATTTTTACCGCTGCAAATTTCTGATCTTGCGCGCTTAATTCCGCGATGGGAACGCGCACTTTCGCCCCCTGAAATTGTTCTAAAATCAAGACGTCGGAAGTCGCGGATGAAAAGTTGCCACGGATGATAGAGCCATTAGTTAAATGCCAAATACGCAACACGTCGTTTCCGCCAAAATGTCCACCTTCGTGCGCGAAAATCGATATAGATATCAGTAAAAAAAGCAGGGTCTTTTTCATGGCGGTCTTAGGATGTTCTACCGCTAAATATGCAAAAAAGAGAAATACCCGTTATCCTGAAGTCGACCATCAGACAAATTTAGTCGCCCAAAAACGCCTCACTCACCTTAAAATACTGCTTGTTCAAACGATACACTTTCAGGCGAGAATCGGAATCAGACTTCTTGAAAATAATGAAATTAGTATCTACCTGCAATATGGCTTTCAGTTTTAAATTTAGCTGGTTTAAAACATCATTTTTAACACGGATATTGTGGGAGAAGTGCACCCCTTTTTGTTCGACTATTTCGAGCAACTCAGAGTTAGGAACGTCGTCCTTTTTTAACAGGTGGCGAAGTACTTTTAATTCATTTTCTTCAAAATTAATGGCCGCCTTTCCTACATATAAAACGCCATTTTTATCCTTGATATGGGTAGCTTTAGTAGGGCGGAATTTAATGCCAAAATAGAAGGCAATTACCAGGATAAGTGACGCAATCAGCCCAATGATTACTTGTGAATATTCTAGCCAAAGATTTTTTTCAATAAAATCTGCCTTTTTGATTGATTTCCCTAAAAATTGATCGATAGGGAGGGAGACTAATTCGATTTCGCCATTAGCGTAGTTATTGGCAAAATAATAGATGATTCCATTTTCTACAAATGGTTTGAGTTGAGGGGAAATTTTGGATGAAATGGCCTGATTTTCAAATACTTCATAGGTATCATTGTTAAAATTTACCCTGATGATTCTTCGCTCCTCAGTGAAGGCAACATAGTAATTATCGTATTGAAAATTTTGTGGATTATTCCCAAAAAACAAGGTAGCCTTACCTTTAAAATCCCAAATTTTAGACCGTAAATTAAAATGCCAAATTTCCGTACTTCTATCAAATTTTAAGTTATCAAAGGCATCAATTACTACGCCATTAAAATAGGTGATATCATCGCCGTTTATGAATTGGTTTACATCGAACATTCCTGGCGGAACTCTATCGCCCCGAACGGGAGAATAACTTTCCCATTCTTTGGAATTTAAATCGAAATAAGTGAAGAAATTTCTGGCTGACCAAAAGCCATAACCACCGAAACGAAAAATACGATTATCATAAACAAATTGTTGACTGCTTATTTGCATTTTATGTTCAAATGAATGGTCAATTCGAACTATTTCGTTGCCCTTTATCTCGTAAATTAGGCCTCCTAAATTTAGGCTTAAATAAAGTTTATTATTAATAACGCTAAGTTGATATGAGCTCGGTGAAGCAAATTTTTTATAAAATGTGGAATCGCTAAACTTAAAATAGACAGGCTCAGAAACTATCTGCTCAGGGATTTTGATGGTTTTATAATGATCCTTTTCTATCACATACAGGTATGGTTTAGCATAATGTAAATTCGATTCCCCTAAATAGGATAAGTGGATATTTTCTGACCTAAGTAGAAAACTGAATAATAGAAGAAGTACAAATACGAGATTTTTCATTAGCTCCAGTGATGGAACTAAAATTAAGACAAATTTTCCAAATATTGGCTAGGCGTCATGCCTGTTTATTTTGTGGAAAATGAATAGATCAATTATTTTCATAGAATTATTAAATTGCACCATGAAACCTACCCTATCCTCCTTCATCGCAATTTTAGTCAGCGTCCTCTACCTAGCCGTCTACTTCATCCCAGACATGGGGGGATCGGACGTGATGGGTGCGCAGTGGTTGTATTCGAGCTCTTTGAGTTTAGCGATTGTTGCCTTTATCGCGCTACGGTATAAAGTATACGAGGAGGCCATCAAACACGTACTTTCCTACAAGTTTACATGGGTGTTTTCGCTGTTAGTTTTTTGGGCGATTGGTTCGTATTTCTATGCAATTAATCCCACGGAGACGCTGGTGACTTTGGCCCGATTGATCACCACTTATTTCGTCTTTTTGAATCTCTCGATTCTGTATTATAGCCAAGACCGTGCCTTTCTTTTTACGGGGATAGCGTATTGCATTACCGCCTATTTATTTTTCGATTCTATTTATGTGATCAAAGGTTTTAGCGCGAATTTGCGCACGATGAATTTGGACGCGGCCATCCTAGGTTTGAATAAATACCATGGGAATAAGAACGTGACCGCGGCGTCGCTTTTGATTCTGATTCCGTTTGCGATGTATGTGATTATGTCTGCCAAATGGCTGGGCAAAATTGCCGGCATTTTCACCCTTTGCATGGGGGTATTTGCGCTCTTTTTAATGAACACGCGTTCCACTTATGTGGGTTTTGCTTTGATCATAGTGTTGTTTTTCACCGGACTTATTTGGAAACATAGAGCGGCTTTAAAACCGGCGTTATTGTTCGTTTTATTACCGGCAGTCCTAGCGATTTTCGCGGCGAATACACGTTTGCAACTGGCTGTAGCGGGGCAAGAAACGGAGACCGGTTATGGAACCGTAACCAAGCGTATCGGCGACATCAATATTGCCAGCGAGCAGAACTCAAGGATTCACCTCTGGGGAACCGCCATAGATTACGCGTCACACAATCCCCTTCTAGGAGCCGGTTACGGCAACTGGAAATTAGCCTCCATTCCCTACGAGCGCGAAGTAGCAAACGAGTTGTTTGTGCCTTACCATGCGCACAATGATTTTCTGGAGATGTTTGCGGATTTAGGGATTATCGGTGGACTTTGTTTCGCAGGATTGTTCCTGCTCTTGCTCTATTATACGGTACAGTTTTTAAACCAAAAACGTGGCGACGAACTGATGGTCATCATCGCTTTCCTGGCCGTTACCTGTTATGGCGTGGATGCGCTACTAAACTTCCCCGCAGAACGCACGGCGATGCAGACGATGCTGTCGCTGGCGGCAGCGTTGGTGTTAATTCCTTTGGAAAAAACCTCCTTTAACCTCCGCGGCTTACCCATCGCCTACCTTGTCATAGGCGTCGCCTTATTAGCACCTTCCATCTATATCGCGAATGAAACGTTCGAGTCTTTGAAGATCCAAAAATTCGTCATGGGCGAAGTAAACGCTGATCCTAAGATGGCCACCATCGATGTAGAAAAACTGCCAGATATTCCGAACCTTTCCTCGTCCACCTTGCCTATGAAGGCGATGATGGCGCGCTATTATATCCGCGATAAACGTTTTGACGATGCACTTCGCATATTAAAGGAAAGCGAAAACGACAATCCGTTCTTGCATTATAATGACTTTTTGCGGACTTCGATTTATGCTTCTTTGAATAAAATGGACTCAGCTCATTTCTATGCGAAACGCGCATTTGACGCGTGGCCTCGGGCGTCCAGTTATTATAAGAATATCATTTTTACGTCGGCTAAGTTGAAGGATACGAATGAGATTAAGCGTGCATTGCAGGTTTCTTTGGACGCCCATAATGACATCGCACTGACTTGGAATCAATACCTGCTAGGGATGTTTGAGGTGAAGCAAGGGGCGGATAAAACGATGCTAGCGCAATTAGAAAAGACGTTGAAAAGATTCCCAGCAGATACGGCGATTTTGAACCCGACTCGAAATATGTTGCGAGGGGGAAGCCAAGATTTAAAAGGATTGACGGCGAAAGGGAATAACCTCTTTGTGAAAGGGAAATATGTGCAAGCAGCAGCCGTTTACAAAGAATTAACCGCACTCGATCCGGGTAATTTCTCCCACTTAGAAAATGTCGGAATCTGCTATTATGCGGGTAAGCGATTTGCAGAAAGTTTGTTCTATTTTGCCAAATCCGAACAACACCCAGGCAATAATTCAGGAAAATCAGCTTACTTTGCAGGCATGTCTCAGCTATCTACAGGAAAGAAAGCGGAGGCATGTGCCAGTTTCGCCCGTTCTAAGGCAAAAGCTTATCCGGATGCGAGCACGGCGATTTCACAATATTGTAAATAATAATATGAAAAGAATATTACTAGGTCTATTGTTCTTAAGCGGAACAGTCGCAGCACAAGAAAATGATAAATCTATCGCCATCTTAGGCGGCCCGTCCGATTTATGGACGAATAATAGAAGAACGGGTAAAGACGAATTTAATAAATACAAAAATTTGGGTTTGCAATTTACCAAGCGTAAATCGGCTAACATGGATATCGTATATACCTCACTAGCTGGTTTTCAAGGGGATTTCTTTAGCCCAGGTGCTTGGAACAACAAATTCATCTCTTTAGGCGCTAACATGCGCTATTTCTTTTTCGAACGTAAAAAGACTTCGGTATTAAAACCATTCTTCCAAATCGGAGCAGACGCTTTTGCCCGCCGCGACGAAGGTTTCCTGGGTAATGCGTATGAGTTAAGCGCTATAGGAGGTTTAGGAATTGACATCAAATTATCGAGAGATTTCTCTTTCGTAGCGCAAACGAACTTAGCTGTTCCTATGGCTCAATCGACGGAAGCTGGCGTGAAAATTGCCTCGGTACGTGGATCAAATAATAGCACTTCTTTCGGTTTAGTATACCATTTCGGTTGGAAAGCGGCGAAGAAGAAAATGGATGAGGAGGCCGCGAAGGCACGCGAAGAAGCTGCAGCTAAAGCCGCAGCGGAAGCAGCGGAACAAGATCGTTTGGCTAAAATCGCTGCAGATAAGAAAGCGGTAGCCGATGCAAAAGAAAAGGCAGACGCTATGGCGAAAGCGGAGGCAGAAGCAAAAGCAAAAGCGGACGCAATGGCGAAGGCGGAAGCAGAGGCAAAAGCAGCAGCTCAGTTGAAAGCAGACCAAGAAGCGATGGCAGAGACTACGATTTTATACATGAATAACAAGTGGGAATTAACAGCGGAATCTACTGCTAAGTTAACAGTTGTGGCATCTGCGTTAACAGCTCGTCCTGATATTAATGTACGCATCGATGGGCACTCTGATGCTTACGGTACCTCGAAGAATAATTTAAAGGCGTCTCGCTTTAGAGCACAAGGGGCAGCGAATTTCTTAGTTAAAAGCGGAATCGCAGCGTCACGCTTACAAGTGAATGCGTATGGAGAAGATAAGCCAGCGGCATCGAATGATACGAAGGCAGGCATGACCTTAAACCGCCGCATTGAAATTAGAATCATCAAATAATAAATTTCAATATTTTAAGCCTATATTTAGGTTCTAAAATCTAATTTGAAATTATTATATGGGGTCATCTAGCACAAACTTTTACTTTAGGGTATGGGGCTGGATGATCCTATTTTTTTGTGTCGCCCACACTTCTACGGCGCAATGTAACGTAAATGATCCCTACGATAAGATTATAAGTGGTTATCACGCTTCCGTGGCAATCAAGAGTACAGGGGAATATTCCATCTGGGGTGCGAATATGACCCCTACCGGTCTAAATGGGCAGGTGACGCCATTAGAGATTAGTACGTCTAATTATTCATCTCTTACTGGAACCATTTATAAAGCAGGTATTGGAGGCTCTTACACGGGAACGTCTATTGACCAAGCGGTGGTCTTGACCTCGACAGGTTTATTTGCTTGGGGTGCCGTAGGCTCTCTTTTCAGCCCTACGCTCACCACTTCCCCTGGAGTTGCTCAAATAACTCCTCCTGCAGGATCTTCTCCCATTGGTTTACCTATTGGTTTAGAGCCTTCTGATGTTAAAATGCTTTTCGCGATGTACAGAACCCTGATATTATTAAGCAAATCGGGGGATGTCTATGTATTAGGTTATATATCGGGGGCATTGGATGGAGTTGGGGCGGTACAAGGAACGGCAGGATCTAATGTATGGCAGCGGGTAAAAATTGATGCGACCACCTATTTAACGGGGGTCAAAGCGGTGCGTGGACAGGTCGGAAATACCAACATCAACGCCTTGATAGCTGAAACCAATGACGGTAAATTGTATACTTGGGGCAAATCCACTTTTTTAGGCGATGGTTCAGGCGTAGCTTATCGGTCATATGCGACAGAGATGACCCTACCGGATGATGTGAAAACGAAGGGAATTCGCATGATAGGGGTAACGGGGGGAGTCGTGAGTGGGAGTACGTATAATACCTATTATGTCTTGAGCAATTCTGGAAATCTCTATGCGATGGGGGATAATAAAAATTACCAGTGTGGCGCTTTCACGCGAGATTTGGTGCATTTGAATTGGGTTCAGGCCAAAAAATCAGCCGCCGCTAACGATTTTCTAACGGACGTCATTTTCGTGACGGTACAAGAGCATAGTAATTCGGTTCCAGCGGCAGCGGCCATTACAAAGGTGGGGGATTTTTATTCGTGGGGCTATAATGCCCGCAATATGTTAGGCAGACCCATTGAAAACGCCTCCTATGATCCCGGCCTCGCCGGCGGATTTATCCAAGGAACCGATAAAGCTCTTTTTGCCGAAATGGGCGGGCACACCCTCCTCTACGTAAAAGAAGGAAGTTCGAAATTCTGTTATGTAGGACACCGCATTAATGGTAGTATGGGAGATGGAACCTCTTTCGATGCGAAAGAACCCATCTTTAACTGCGACCAAACTCCCACCATCGACCTCTGCGGCTCCGTGCCTAACGTCTCTGACACGACCACTTCCACCATTAACGCCAGCCCTAAAATTATCAGGGCAAACGGGACGGATTATTCCACCATTTTTGTCCAATTGAAAGATGCCAAAGGCAATAATTTAACCGGAAACGGAGGTTCAGTGACGATTTCCTCGACTTTAGGAACGGTTTCTGCGGTAGTCAACAATAATAATGGAACCTATACCGCCATTTTAACAGGTGGAATTACGGCTGGAACGGCGATTATTAGCTTCACGATTAACGGGGCGAATGCGGTTCAAAAAGATTCGGTGACTATTTTGCCCTACCTTTGGCCTGGAGAAATTGAATCTGATCAAGCACTCTGTTATCCGGCGAAACCAACCCTTTTAACGTCTAAAATAGACGCCTATGGAGTACCTAGGCCTATCACGTATATTTGGCAACAAAGTACAGATAACATCAGTTTCACCCAAATACCCGGCGCAACGGCGAAAACCTATTTGCCCCCACTCTCGAAAACGATTTATTATTACCGCCGAGGGGCTAGATCCTCGCTGGATAGTTTAGAGTTTACTAATTCCGTTGCGATTCGAACGGAAGAAATTGCGGGGGGGAAATTAACAGGAACCGGCACTTTTTGTGGGGATAAGAATAGTCAATTGATGAAGCTCAGCGGGCATATTGGAACGATTGCAAAATGGCAATCGGCAGATACCCCAGATTTCTTAGTGGGAGTTGCGGACATCGCAAACAAAGATTCGAGCTATACCGCCACGAATTTACCTAACACGAAATACTTCCGAGCGGTCATCACGCAGCCGGTATGTGGGACGGCCTACAGTTCTGGGACCGTTATAGTCATTAACCCGATTCCCGTGTTGACCTTTGTGCCTAATCCTGCGCAAGTCGTTCGCTGGTCTAGTATCGTCATCACAGCTTCCGGAGCTGACCGCTACGCTTGGTCGCCACGTTATGGACTTTCGGCGGTGGACAAAGCAGTTGTCACGGCGAACCCGTTAAAAACCACGACTTATTCGATTAAGGGAACGAATAATACGGGTTGTAATAGCACGACATCTCTTACGGTGACGGTTTTGTCTGCCGGGACTTTAGATACGGATGGCGATGGAATCTACGATGAGGATGAAGAAAATCCCCTGAAATACAAACCAGATTGTGATGGAGATGGTATCGAAAATCGCCTTGATCCGGATCCGTGTCCGTTCTTCGAGCCACAAGGTATTTCGCCTAATGGGGATGGGAAAAATGATGTTCTCGTCTTTGAAGGACTATTAGCGAAACCGATTCCAAACCATATTTCAATCTTCGATCGCATCGGAAGTCTGGTGTATGAGACGGAAAATTACCAAAACAATTGGGGTGGCGAAACATCTAAGGGCACTGAGTTGTTTGAGAAGACGGGACAAGTCCCGGACGGAACTTATTACTATATTTTGGACTTTTATGACAAAAGGCCGACAGTGAAAAACTTTGTTTATGTCTTACGTAACGTTAAAAAATGATGATTGAATCCTATTTTGCTACCATCCCCAGTGCACATCGCGCATTGATATTAGCGGGAGGAATTACGCTTTTTTGGTTAATTGAAACGGGTATTCCCCTCTTGAATTTTAAGGGGAATAAGTGGCAGCACGCGAAGCTGAACTTATTTTTAACCTTCACGACTATTGCGATTAACTTCCCCTTTGCGGTTCTTTTAGTAGCGGCAAGCGACTGGACGGCGGAGGCTCATTTTGGAATTTTACACTGGTTCGAGATGCCTAGCTGGGCTTTTTTAATCGTGGGATTATTGCTGATGGATCTGGTGGGAGCCTATTTAGTGCATTTGATCGAACACAAGATTAAGGTGCTTTGGAAGTTCCACATGGTGCATCACGCAGATACGCAGGTGGACACGACCACGGCGAATCGCCACCATCCGGGCGAAAGTGTGATCCGTGCGGTCTTCGCGATTTTAGCGATTTTAGTTTGTGGAGCACCGATGTGGATTGTTTTTTTGTACCAAAGCCTCAGCGTCGTACTTTCCCAGTTCAATCACGCTAACATTCGCCTGCCGCTTTGGTTAGACAATGCGCTTTCCTATGTCATCATCTCCCCTAACATGCACAAAGTGCACCACCACTTCGAACGCCCTCAGACGGACTCGAATTACGGTAATATTTTCGCCTTTTGGGATCGACTATTCAGAACCTACGACGCTACCCCTATCGAACAAATCAAATATGGTTTAGACGTGTTAGAAAACGACAAAGACCAATCATTTGCTTACCAATTAAACTTACCATTTAACCAAAAAATCAAAACTGACGAATGAAAAACTTGCTGATTCTCTTTTTACTCCCGCTATCACTAGCGGCGCAAGTTTTATCCCCTGTGGTGCAACCCACGGCTGATTTCGATCTAAAAAAGTTAGAAGGCATAGACGCCTTATTGAAATCCTATGTGGAGAAAAACCACCTGGTAGGAGCGGTAACTTTAGTAGTAAAGAATAATCAATTAGTTCATTATAAGGGGCATGGCTATGCGGATTTGGCAACTAAAAAACCGATGCCAGCGGATGCGATTTTCCGCATTATGTCACAGACGAAAGCCTTAACTAGCCTAGGTATTTTGCAGCTTTTCGAACAAGGGAAATTACGCCTAGATCAACCCATCTCAGACTTCATCCCTAGCTTCAAATCCACTCGCGTTTTAAAAGATTTCAACGCGTCGGACACGACATATACTTCATCGCCAGCTAAGCGCGAAATCACATTCCGGGATTTATTGACTCATTCCTCGGGAATCGACTACGCAGGAATAGGATCGGATAAGATGATGGCCATCTATGCCAAAGCAGGCATTCCATCTGGCTTAGGTGACAACGGTGTCACTTTATTACAGGCAATCACGAAATTAGGGGCGCTGCCATTAATCCATAATCCAGGGGATAAATTCACTTACGGATTGAACACCGACGTATTGGGCTGTTTGATTGAGGTGATTAGCGGTGAAACTTTGGAAGCCTACTTAACGAATCACGTCTTCATTCCACTGGGAATGAAAGACACGTATTTCAATTTGCCAGCGGATAAAGGATCTCGCTTGCCTACGGTTTATACGGAAAATGAGCAGAACAAAATCATCACCTGGTCACCTACCTTCCGCGGCATTAACCCGAACTATCCTTTATTCAAGAAGACTTTCTTCTCCGGCGGCGCAGGACTTTCGTCCACCGCATTCGACTATGCGATCTTCTTGCAATGCATCTTAAATGGTGGTAAATACAATGGAAAACAGATCATCGGCCGTCGCACTGCCGAATTAATGATCGGCCCGAACTTCTCTTTAGGCGATGATTCCTTTGGTTTAGGATTTATGTTAGCGGGCGAAAAGTCTGCGAATCGTACAATGCGTAATAAAGGATCCTTCTCTTGGGGCGGCTACTATGGCACGACCTATTGGGCAGATCCGAAAGAGAAGATGATCGTCTTGATTATGTCACAACACACGCCTAACTCGCATGGGGATTACCAAGAGAAAATCGAGAACATTATCTACGGAGCAATGAAATAAACTCCACTAGTTGGAATTTTTTTTAACATCAAGGCAATCCTTGTTGAAACGTAATCTCGGTGGTTAAGCCCATCGCGCTGAAGCGGAATGCCATGGTGCGTGCTTTTGACGGATTTTTAATGGCTTCACAATGAGGACCTTTTTCCAAAAAATATACATAATACTCTTGGTTGCGATCCGCTAATTGTTGAATATCTGGCTTACCTAGTATATCTTCCAAATCATTTGATCTCACCCCCTTCCAAGTCATTTTATGCGTCTTCAACCAGTCGATTTGCTTTTCTCTTGTTCCATTGCATCCACTGCGATCCATTTTAAATCCTTCTAGGTCTAAACCCGTCAAATCAGGTTGATTCGTGCACGCGCTGAAAAGAAAAAGTACTAGGCAAAGGTTCATCAATATTCTCATGCTTTAAATTTAAGGAATTGTCGGTAAATTGCGACATAAATCCATCGCCGTGCACGTATTAATCTCGCCTGATAAATTCAAAGGATCTCTATCCGCCTCACAAGTATGTGAAGCCTTAGAAAAGGGCATAAAAAAGCGTCGCCCGAAAACGAGTTTCACTAAAATGCCCCTCGCGGACGGCGGCGAAGGAACGCTCGAAGTCATTCAACAATTACACGGAGGCGCCTGGATTACGGTTGACACATTTGATCCCTTACTGCGTCCCATTCAAGCCGATTATTTGTATTTAGCCGATCAAAAAACGGCCTATATCGAAATGGCACGTGCCTCAGGCCTCGCCTTATTAACTATAAAAGAACGAAAGCCTTTAAAAACCAGCACTTTCGGGACTGGTGTATTTATTGCGGACGCTCTCGCTCGCGGCGCCACTCAAATCATCCTTACCATCGGTGGCTCTGCCACCAACGATGCAGGAATCGGGATGGCGGCAGCTTTAGGCTGGAAATTTTTAGACGCAAAAGACATACCGCTGGATGCAATTGGGGAAAATTTGATTCATATCTTGTCTATTTCAGCACCCGCGCTCGCGGAAGCCTGCATCTTCACCGTAGTCACGGATGTGACGAATTCCTTAGCCGGTCCCTCGGGGGCAGCCCACGTTTTTGCAGCTCAAAAAGGAGCAAGCGCGACAGTAATTAAACAATTAGATAAAGGTCTAAATAATATAGCTACATTCTTCGGTTCTATTGCCTCTGAAGCAGGTGCCGGCGCTGCTGGCGGCCTTGGAGCTGGCGCGCGCTACTTCTTAAATGCACAACTTGTCTCAGGTTCTAGCTGGGTGATGGATAAAGTTCACTTCAACCGTGCCCTTTTAAAGGCAGACTTTATTATCACTGGCGAAGGTAAGATTGACTCCTCCACTTGGGGTGGCAAAGTTGTTTCAGAAGTCATCAAACGCTGCGACAAGGTATTCAAACAAACGATTCTAGTCTCCGGAGCCTTCGAAAGCTCTTCAAACTTCCCCATTTTCCTGGATGAAAATGACGTATTTACGATCTCCTCTCGTGCTAAGGACTCCGATGATTCCATCTCGCATGCCGCAGAGATATTAGAGCAGATCGGGGAGGAAATTGCGTTAAAGTATTTGAACTAGGCGCAATATTTTTTTCTCAGAATCGAATAATATAATACGGGTCCAATAATTGGAAAGAGTATAACAATGAGTGCTAATACTATTTTTTGTAAGTGCGAAAATGGGCTATTAATACTAATTTGTCTAATTATTCTACCAAGTAGAATGATGTAAAGTAGTATAATTGCTCCAATTATTATTCTAAATAATATTGAATTTAAAGGGGATATTAGGTTCATATTAGTCGTTTGAAGTACATTTAAATGTAGAAATAGTAACACATCCGATGGATTCATAGAAACAGGATGTACTGGTTCACCATTCACTTGTTGCGAAAAAATCGCAATAAATAAGATTAATAAAAAGTATGTTGGGAGGAACAGGCGTGCCTAATCGATCGCTTAGGCCGAGGTAAATGTAGGATTGTTTTTGGAGAAACAACGTAAATGGGGAAAATAACTGATTAAAATTTTTAACTAAGTTTCACTAATCGCTTCGCCGCTTCCACCAGCATATCATCTTCTTTTGCGAAGCAGAAACGCAGGATTTTATCGCCTGGATCTGTTTCATAAAAGACCGATACGGGGATAGATGCTACTTTTATTTCGCGCGTGAGTCGATCGGCTAAATCCACATCTTTTTCGGTTGAAATCGCGGAATAATCAAAGCATTGGAAGAAACTTCCGGCACTTGGAAGAACTTTCCATTTGGTTCCGCTGAATTGGGAGGCGAAAAGATCCCGCTTTTTTTGGTAAAAATTAGATAAACCGAGGTAATGCGACGGCTCTTTTAGGTAGTCAGCTAAAGCATATTGCAGTGGTGTCGCACTCGAAAAAGTGACCCACTGGTGTAGTTTACGGAATTCTGAAGTAAGGAAAGCCGGAGCAAGGCAATAGCCTATTTTCCAGCCGGTGATATGATACGTTTTGCCAAAAGACCCACATACAAAACTGCGTTTGCGTAATTCAGGATGCAATAAAACGCTCGCATGCTGCGCACCATCAAAAACGATATGCTCGTATACCTCGTCTGAAACGAGTAAGATATGGGTCCCTTTGACCACTTCAGCAAAGGCATCTAGATCCGCCATCGACCACACAGCCCCCGTCGGATTATGCGGACTATTCACCATAATCGCGCGTGTTCGAGAGGTAATTTTCTTTGCTAATTCTGACCAATCGATGGCAAAATTTTGCGATGCTTTCAAAGGAATATGAATGGGAATTCCACCTGCTAAGCGAACAATCGGATCATACGCGTCGTAGCTAGGGTCGAACATGATGACCTCATCGCCAGGCGAAACACAGCAATGGATGGCCGCAAAAATAGCTTCAGTCGCACCAGAAACAATGGTTACTTCGGAATCTGCATCGACGGAAATGTCATAAAAAGACGAGGTTTTCGTGGCGAGTGACTGACGTAAAGCCGGAACACCGGCCATAGGGGCATATTGGTTAAAGCCTTTAGAATAATGTTGAAGAAGTTCTTGCAAAGCAGGCGCACAATCGAAACCCGGAAAACCTTGGGACAGGTTTAAGGCCCCGTGTTCTAGGGCCATGGCGGACATTTTGGTAAAAATAGTCGTTTGGACTTGTGGCTGCTTAGAAGGAAATGAAATCATAGCCTAATTTAACAAGGCTTTTCCATCGTACCAAACCTGCTGAACCTCGAAAGCCGAATTCAACTCGATAAAACAAGCCCTTTTACCCACCTCAATACTACCTAATTCGTCTAAATTTGCTACCTCTGCTGGATAAACCGTCGCCATCCGTAAGGCCTCTTCTAAAGGGATACCCGCTTGCTGAACGCAGTTTTGAATGGCCTCGATCATCGTTAAAGAGGAGCCTGAAAGCACACCCGCCTCGTTAGTGAAGCGCCCGTCTTTGGCCTGAAAAGAATAGGGGCCAGACACATCATCCGTCACCGCATCGGTGATCAGAAATAAACGCCCTTTTTTCAGTCGATAAGCCAGCTGTAGCGATTTATAATCGCAGTGCAACCCATCCGCAATGATGCTCGTCCAAGCATCGGAATTAAAGCTAGCACCCACTAATCCTAGCGCGCGCGATTGCCACTGGGACATCGCATTAAATAGGTGCGTGATGCGAGAAACGCCTTTTTCGATGGCGTTCATCGCCTGTTCAAAAGTCGCGTCGCTGTGCCCCAGGGAGCACATAATGGGACTGCGTATCAATAAAGAAAGTTCCGCAGCGCTAAACATTTCAGGTGCAATGGTCAGGTAAGTCGGTACGCCTGCTGTTCGAGCTATAAGTTCTTCGAGAAAGGCAAGACTTGGTTTTTGTACAAACGCCTCGTTATGAGCCCCTTTTTTTATAGGGTTGAAAAAGGGCCCTTCTAGATGTAAACCCACCAGTCCGGGACCTGAATAGTTTTTATAGGCCTCGATTGCTTTCCACATGGAGGCAGCCGGCGAGCAGTTCAAGGTGATTTGGAAAGCTACCGTTCCCGTTTTATGGTGTTCGTCGAAGGTCGCCTGAATCGATTCTGTCGTTTGGTGATTTGAGAATAGAATCCCGCCACCACCGTAAATTTGCAAATCGATGAAACCGGGAACGAGGAAGTTTTCAGACGCCGCACCTTGGCCTTCCGAAATAGCCGAAATGCGACCATTTTCTATGGAAATTTCTTTGTTTTCTAGCCACTCGTGGCCCGTGAAAATGCGGCTTGCAAACATCCTTAATATCCAGTCGCCTGTCCGTCTTTTCTAGATTCAGTTGCACCAAAATACACCTTCCGAACTGGGTCGTACATAATACATTGGTAGCCACCATAAATGCCATTCATGTAGCCTACTTGATGCCCTTTTTGCAATAATTCGCGAATGACCTCATACGGATAGCCGTGTTCTAAAGTTATCGTACCACCGGTTGTTTCCATCGTTTCCCCTGTCGGCTCAGACGATCCCTCGTGATTCATCCGGGGGTAATCACCTGCTTCTTGTACATTCATGCCAAAATCCACCACGTTCATCACTATCTGCACATGACCCATTGGTTGGTACGCGCCACCCATTACGCCAAAACTCATTACCGGTTGGCCATCCTTCGTCATAAACGCAGGAATGATTGTTTGGAATGGTCTTTTACCAGGTGCATAGGTATTGTTTTCTCCCTCTTTCAAGTTATATAATTCACCGCGATCTTGGAACATAAATCCCAAACCATCCGGCATCATGCCTGACCCAAAACCTCGGTAATTACTCTGAATTAACGAAACCATATTGCCGTCCTTGTCTGCCACGGTTAAGTAAATCGTGTCCCCTTCTTTCAAAGCAGGATTTCCCGCCTCGTAATGGCGACCTGCGCGATTCGGATTAATCAACGCCCGGCGCTTCGCGCCGTACGCTTCCGATATTAATTCCGCTACGGGAATTTTAGCAAACTCAGGGTCCGCGTAGTATTTCGCGCGGTCTTCGAAAGCTAGTTTTTTGGCCTCCGTAAACAGGTGCACATGCTCCGCTGAACCTAGTTTTATTTTAGAGAAATCATAGCCCTCTAAAATCGTTAACATCTGCAAAGCCGCGATCCCCTGGCTATTCGGCGGCAATTCCCACACATCATACCCACGGTAATTTACTGAAACGGGCTCCACCCAAGTCGAGGTGTGAGTCGCTAAATCATCATAGCTCAAAAACCCACCGTTCTTCTTCAAAAACGCGTCCATCGTCCGCGCCATATCCCCCTTATAAAAGGCATCGCGTCCCTCTTTTCCAATTTTCTCTAGTGTATTCGCTAGGTTCGGATTCTTGAAAATATCCCCCTCCACCGGTGGCTTTCCATTGGGATAATAGTGGTTCGCGACGTTCGGAAACTTGCCATAATTCGCCGGCACACGAGCCATTGCTGACGCCAACTCGCCGTGCACTGGAAAGCCATTGCGCGCATACGAAACGGCTTTTTCTAATACCTTATTCATCGGCATCGAACCGAACTTCTTGTGCAATTCAAACCACGCATCCACGCAACCCGGCACGCTAATCGGCAAAGGACCCAGCGACGGGATGTGCGTTAGACCCCGTTTTTTAAACTCTGCCAAAGTCAAAGATTTCGGCGATCTCCCCGATCCATTTATCCCATATAATTTCTTCGTTTTCGCATCCCAAACAATCGCAAACAAATCCCCTCCAATTCCGTTCACATGTGGTTCGACCACCCCTTCCATGGCATTCGCTGCAATGGCAGCGTCGATCGCATTTCCACCAGCCTTCAGCACATCAAGTGCGGCCTGGGTAGACAAAGGATGAGAGGTAGCGGCCATCCCGTTTTGGGCAATGGCCTGTGAGCGAGTCGCCCAAACTTTACCATACGGACGATCTTGCGCATTTGTTAGAAACGGAAGAATGAGAAGAAGGAATAATTTTTTCATAGTGTTGATTTTGAAAGGGTAAATTAGTGGATAGAGAGGGGAAAAACAAGAGTGGCTGTAGGGGAAGCTAGTCCGAAGTCCGGAGGGAGGGAGTCCGAAGGGAAAGAGTCCGAAGGGAAAGAGTCCGAAGGGAAAGAGTCCGGAGGGAGAGAGTCCGGAGGGAGAGAGTCCGAAGTTCACTGCAAAAACAAAAAACCCCTAGACCTACGTCCAGGGGTTTTATGTTAGTCAATTTTAATACCAGGATCTATATATCTAATTAGGCGAGTGAAATGAAAATCTTCTAGATATACATTTTCTTCCTGAGCGTAAAAAAGTTCTAAAAACGTTGATTGTGATGTCCAAAAGTAGTCCATAGCCATTTTTTTATTCATTTTTTCAGGCTTTTTACTTGCTACGAATGGGATAACTTTCCATTGAAATTCAGTTGAATCTTTGGGCAGATTCCAACATCCTCTTGAAGCTTGGATTAATTCAATGACTTTTTTTACGGACCCTTTATTCATTTCTCCAAAATGCTTTACATCTGTTATTTCGCCCGTCCCTTTTAACTTGAAAACAAAGAAATTCAGTGTAGGTTGGTTTCCCCATTCAACTAAGTGATTTGAAAAAAAAGATTGCAGGTCACTCTCTCCGCATCCATTGAAATTAAAGGGTTTCTCGCTGTAGCTTTGGCTAAAAGATTTAAAGTTAGTTAAGAATAAAATCAGCCCTAGGGCGAAAATTCTATTTGTTTTAGTTGCAATATTTGCCATATCCATTTGTCGTATATTTAAGTTTGACCTCATAAATTGTTGTAGAGTTCTTTTTATATTACATTAAAAGCGTACTGTAATTAGGTATTTTTTGTAACCCTGATAGTGATAGAGCAAGTGCGTCTTCATAGTTTGTATCATATAATTTATGTAAAAAATCAGCCATTGGTTTAATATATTTTGTTGCAATCTCTGTATGATCTAGGTAATTCGATTTGTTAATATGTAGGTGCAAAAATTCGTGCAAGATAACTCGAGCAATGTATTCTTTGGAAGTATTTTTTAACTTATTTGTATTCAAGCAAATCTCATTTTTAAAATTTACGATAGCATTGTCAGCACTGTATTTTTGTTCTTCAAGTAGGCTCATTTCACGTATATCAAATTTATATTTTTGCCCGTTTTTTGACTGATCTAGGGATTCTATAACATCTGACATTTCACCATAAATGTTATTATTTCTAAGCTCATTTAATACCGATATAAAACATGGATTAGTTAGTTTGTCATCAATTTGGCTAAAATTGTAATTATTGTATGCGTAATAGGAATCAAAATTACCCCCGCCCCTGCCCAACAGAAAGTCATTATAAATTGTGTTAAAATAACTACTTCCTTGGCCCGAATTTGAAACATAATAGGTTGAACCTCCTCCGTAGTAAATAAAATAAAAACTAAATGCCATTCCTTGGTCCCAAATGTAATTGGGGTCCTCAACAGGTAATTCTGAGTTAAGAAACCTCTTAATTAGCGCTTTTGATTTTGGGGCCATAATTTTGTTCTCCTTCTGAACATTCAGCACTTTAAGTAATTCCCCATTAATTGAAAACCCTTTCATTTCTTGATTATGCCCTAGAAAAGTATATTGTTTAAATACAGCTTCTCTTTTCCCATTATGTTCAAATATGATTAATTCTTTAATTCCTACTTTAGATATTGCAGGAAACGCCGTTACTGTACTACAATCTTTCAGCGTAATAATTTTGCCTTTGGTCCATATGATATTTTCTTGAATAGGTGTAGTGCTATTATTTTGGTACCATTCTCGTAATAATTCATAGGGTTTCATTGGGTCTAACTCAGGCTCTTTGCTACAAGAGAGGAAAAATAGAGCAAAGCTAATAAGCGCAAATACGGCAAAGGAAAGATTTTTCATGTGCTAAAATTTTGAATGATGATGTCGTTATTGACGTATTAATCAAAATAATAGAACAGTAGAAGCGATTGCCTCCTTCGCCAATTTACACAGAATTAGGTAGGATGCAACGCATTTAGTTAAAACAAAAAACCCCTAGACCTACGCCCAGGGGTTTCTGCATTCTTGAACCCAATATAAATTACACTGTCTTAGTAAACCATTTTTGCTTGATGCGCTCCGAGATGTAGTACATACATGGAACGATTACAAGCGTTAAAACGGTAGAGAACGTTAATCCGAAGATGATTGTCCAAGCTAAAATTCCCCAGAAAGCCGCGGAATCAGAACCGATGAAAATATGCGGATCTAATTCGGTGAACAGCGTGACGAAGTCGATGCTTAAGCCTAACGCCAAAGGAATCAATCCCAATACCGCCGCCGAAGCCGTCAACAATACCGGAGTTAAGCGAATTCCACCACCTTCAATGATCGCCTCCTTCAAGTCATAACCGCGCTTAAAGCGAAGTTCCTCAATGAATTCGATCAAAAGAATACCATTTTTCACGACGATGCCCGCCAGTGCGATGATACCTACACCGGACATAATCACGGAGAAAGTCATCCCGAACGCCATGAAGCCTAATAATACCCCGATTAGCGATAACAAGATCGTTGCGAAGATGATTAAAGGTTTCACCGCAGAGTTAAACTGCGTTGCCAGAATTAAGTAGATTAAAATTAAAGCCGCTAAGAAAGCTACGGCTAAGAAGGCGCCGGATTCTTTTTGGTCCTCTTGCTCACCGCCCATGCGAATCTTATATCCCTGAGGAACGTCGATTTCTTCAAAAAGCGTGGTTAATTCGCCCACGATTTCATTCGCATTATAGCCTTGAATCACATCAGAACCTAGGGTGATGATGCGCTCTTGGTCTTTACGATTGATTTGGCTGAAGGAAGTAGCGTAGTGAATATCTGCGATCGAATTCAAAGGAACTTGGCGCAAGGCACCGCCCAAATTCATATCGCGGTAGGTAATATTCATTTGCAAAAGCTTCTCTGTTTGGTTGCGAGAATCCCCTTTCAATCGCAATTGTATCGGGTATTCATCTTTTACATCGCGGAATTTGGAGATTTCTGCACCGAATAAACCGGTACGTACTGCCATTGCTACCTGCGCTGAGGAGATACCCTCGCGAGACGCTTTTTCGCGGTTCACATCGATGATGATTTCGGGCTTGTTTGTTACCAGGTCAGATTTCAATTCTTGAATACCTTGGATGCCTGCTTTCGTGATTGAAGCTCGCACCTTCTTCTCTAGATCTTGCAAAACAGAGAATTCGTCCCCTGCGATCTCAATCGAAATAGGCTTACCGGTAGGGGGCCCGTTGCGCTCGCGTTCGATGGCAAGCTCGACACCTGGTAGCGGATTTTTGGCAAAATCTGCCTGAATCTCCGTTAAAACATCCCCGGTTTTAATACCCTCGCGTAATTGTAATTTCTCAAACGCGATCGTCACTTTACTCTTGTGCGGAGTGGCGCCACGGTCTGGTTGCATTGGATCGCCGGCGTTTTTTCCTACGTTCGAAATGATCGAATTGACAATTTTACCATAACCTTGTTTTTGAATAAAGGCAGAAACCCGCTTTTCGATCACCTTAGTCACGGAATCCGTTACGACCGCATCCGTTCCGATCGGGTTTTTGGCATAAATATAAATGTAATCAGGATCTCCAAAAGGGAAGAAAACCACCTTAGGCTTCACGATACCCATTAAAGCAATCGTAAAAACCAACAAAAAGAAGGCGGCAATAGTCGCATAAATCGGACGCATGCCCGTTAAAACCCAAGAAATTAACTTGCGGTAATTCGTCTTAAAATTAGGTAAGGTAGTCTCCTGGAATGGCACGATTAACTTCGGAGTGATCACAAAGTGATTTAATACATACAAGAGTAGACATAAAACTAAGAAGTTTCCAAAGCCAAAGTGACCCAAGCCGAAGCCCATCACATACCCGAAAACGGCTAAACTCAACAAGATGAAAACGGTGCGACGTATGTCCGAGAACGTCGGATTCTTCACATCATTTGCCTCTTCGTCGTGCCGCTTCATAAACGTAATCGCGAATACCGGGTTCATCACATAGGCCACAAAAAGTGACGCAAAAAGCGTGATGATCAACGTGATAGGCAAGTATTTCATGAACTCCCCCACAATTCCTGGCCAGAATAATAAAGGCAAGAAAGGCGAAATCGTCGTTAATGTTCCGGACAATACGGGAATAAATACTTCCGAAGCGGCTAATTTTACCGACTCCGTAATCGTCAATTTTTTGAAATTATTGAACAAACGGTGCGCGTTCTCGATGACCACAATCGCATCATCCACCACAATACCTAAGCCTAAAAGGAAACCGAAAAGAACGATAGTATTTAAGCTGAAGTCCAGCGAAGGCATGAATAAGAAGGTCAACAAGGCCGATAATGGCACGGAAAGACCCACAAACACGGCGTCTCTAACGCCCATAAAGAACATTAATACGATTACCACAAAGAGGAAACCTAGGACTACTGTATTAATTAAATCCGCTAATTCGCCTCGCGTACGCTCCGATTGATCGGCCGTCGTAGTTACCGTTAAACCAGCAGGAAAGCGCGTTTCTTTGAACTCATCGATCGTCTTTTCGATACGATCTGCCGCCTCGATTAAGTTAGCACCACTTCGTTTGATCACGTTTAGCGTAATAACCGATTTGTTGTTTAAACGCGCAAAGTCTTGCTTCTCCTCGTAGCTGTCTTTTACTTCAGCCACGTCTTTTAAACGAACGCGCGCGCCTGTTGAAGAACCGACCATCAGGTTCGCTAATTGATCGATATTCTTGAATTCTCCCGTCACACGAAGTGAACGACGCACACCATCTACGGCTAAATCACCACCCGAGATATTCACGTTTTCGCCTTGAACGGCTGATTGAATATCATAGAAGGTTAAACCATAGCTTTGCATTTTGTACAAATCCAGGTTGATTTGGATTTCTCTTTTCAAAGCTCCGATGATGTCCACGCGGTTAATTTCCGGCATCCCCTCGATCTCATCTTGTAAATCCTCTGCATATTTCTTCAACTTATCGAGCGGATAATCGCCGGCGATGTTGATGTTCATGATGGGGAATTCCGAGAAGTTGACCTCGGCTACGGAAGGTTCGCGGGTTAAATCTTTGGGCAAATCGGCGATCGCTTTATCCACCGCATCTTGCGTCCGCTGTTTAGCGACGGGCACAGTGACATCGGTATTAAATTCGACAATGATCACGGAAATATCTTGTAAAGCGTTTGATTTGACGCGCTTTACACCTGTGATGGATTTGATTTGCTTTTCGATCGGTTTATTGATCGTGTTCTCGATGTCTGATGGAGTCGTTCCAGCGTAGACCGTTTGGATGACCATTTGAGGCACCACGATGTCCGGGAATTGCTCCTTAGGAAGTTTCGAATAGATTCCCATCCCCGCCACAAAAATGATGAAGGTGAAGATGTAAACCGTCGTACGGTTTTGGGCTAACCAGCCCACCATGTTATATATTAAGCCTTTGCCTTCTGGCAATTGCTCATTTTTGCTATTTTTTTCCATTTTCTACTTAGAACGAGATGGCTGTACCATCCACTAAATCTTGAAATCCTTGAACAATGATTGATTCGCCTGCTTTAAGACCGCTTGTGATCTCTGCCTGACCGTTATACGTTAAACCGATGGTCACTTGACGTGCGCGGGCTACTTTTTTGCCATTCTCTTCTACCGCCACATACACTAAATCTCCTTTTTCGGTTTTTTGGATGATGTTTTCGCTGATCACGATCGCGTTCTTCTTCGAAGTATCGTTGATGTTGATCACCGCTAACAAGTTCGGCTTTAATTCGCCACCTGTGTTCGGGATGCGTGCTTCGATGTCAAACGTACGCGTTAAAGGGTTGACAATTTTAGAAACCAACGAGATGCGCGCCTTCAATTCTTTGTTTAAATCCGGGAATTTGATGCTGATTTCGTCGCCTTGTTTCACCGTTCCTACATAGGAATCAGCGATTTTAGCAGAGATTTTCAAGTTGCCTAAGTTCACGATTTGAACGATAGGCACGCCAGGAGCGCCCATTTCACCCGCTTTTTGGCGAACTAATTCAATCGTTCCTGAGATCGGAGCCGTTACGCGAGAAAGACCTAATTGCGCTTTCAAGGTGACGATTCTTTTCTCTAAAGACTCCATGTTCGACTTCGCGCTCAAAAACTGAACTTCCGTTCCGATCTGTTGATCCCAAAGCGCTTTCTGCTTAGTAAAGATGGTCTTAGCTAAAGACAATTGTTGGCGAACCTCTTCTACTGATTCTTTTAAGATATTATTATCTAAAGTGGCAATCAACTGCCCTTTCGATACCGATTGCCCCGCTACAACTGGCAAAGTCAAAATCACACCACCCGTTTGTGGGCTTATTAAAACCGTGTTTTCAGCTACCACATTTCCTTGTGCTTCTACGAAGTGCTGGAAGTTTTGAGCTACTAAAGGGCTCACGCTTACGGCGATTACTTTGGCAGCCGCTTTATCTGCAGGCGTACCGACTTCTTTTTCTAAAGCAGCGATTTTCGACTGTATTTCTTTTTCCTGACTTTTTAAGTCAGCTAATTCTTGCTTCTTGTCTTTTGATCCGCAGGCCGCGAATAAAATGATTCCACTTAGGAGGATGGCTATTTTTTTCATGTTTCTGTTAGTCTATGTATAGTGTACCGTTTGCTTTTTCTACTTCTACTTTGGCAATCAACGCATTGTATAATGCGGTAAAATAATTCGCTTGTGATTCTTTGATTGATGACTCTGCGTTCAATACCTCTAGGTTCGATCCTACCCCTTGTTGGTATTTCACCCGTGTCACACGTGAAATCTCATTCGCTAAATCTAGGTTCGCTTTTTGTTCTTTCATGGATTCTAAAGCGTTCTTCATCGTAATGCTCGCCTGTGTGCGTTGCATGTCGATGGACGACTTTAGCAAGCCATAGGACTGACGCACCTTTTGCAAGTTGTTAGCCGATTGTACCGCCTTGTATTTCTTAGAGAATCCGTCAAAAATAGGGATCTGCAAAGATATCGTGATGGCGGCATTATCGAACCAAGGTTTGTTGACCAAATCGCTGAATGCGTTCGCTCCCGCGTTATAACCATAGTTTGCATTCAATAGTAAACGGGGCATATAACCAGCCTTGATGCTCTTTAGATCTAATTCCGCTAGGTTTTCTTGCGTTTGCAAGATGGAATATTCGATGCGATTCGCGTAGCTAAACTCACCTACGGCATTCTTATTAAACGTCGTTAATTCCACTTTTTCCAAAGTTTCACTGATAACAATCGGCTCTTCCATTGGATAACCCATTTGGAATTTCAATAAGGAATAGCTCAATTCTTGCAGGCGATTCACGTTCTCTACTTCCGTACGTAAATTATTCGCTTGTACATCCAAACGCTGCACATCGATTTTCTCCACGAAACCTTGTTGATTTAAAGCGCGCGTCTCTTTTAAAAGCGTATCCAGGCGGGCTACATTCAAACGCAATAAACCGATGCGTTTCTCATTCACCATAATCCCAAAATAAGCCTTCGTCACATTCTCCGCCACTTGTTGCTTCGACTGCGTCACTGACTTCACGGCTAAATCTTTGTATACGGAGGAAGCCTTCAAGCCTAATAAATAAGAACCATCAAACACTAATTGGCTCAAACCCACGTTCGCAAAACCCGAATTATCTACCCCAAATTTCGCCGCGATCAATTCTCCCTCTGCCGCAGCAGGATTGAAGATTCTGGCTGGGATGAATACACGTTGCAAGATCAGGTTGTTTGTTAGAGCGAGTGAACCATTGACTTGTGGTAAGCCGATTGCTTTGATCTCGTTGATCTTCGCACTTGCGTTCTGCAAGTCGATTTGGCTATTTTTTATCTGCACCTGATGCGTAATGGCATAGTCCACGGCCTGCTTTAGGCTGAAGGTTTGCGCATTTACGGCCAAGGAGGCTAGTAAAAATAGACCGGCATAAATTTTTCTTAGGCGGATCATTCGTTTAAATTGTTTTGGTAAGATGTGTAAAGTGTTAAACCTTTTTCGGTCAAAATGCCTCGCATGAAAATGTCCATCAGCGTTAGCTGGGTGTCATACAAGGATAATTTATTGTTGGGATAAAAATTTGGGTTGAAGGCTAAATCCACTTCGGCCATCCGTAAGCGCGCTAATAATTCGAAGTCAATATCATTTCTGAAGTACCCGAATTGCGCTCCCTTTTTAAAGTCAGCGATTAAGTTTTTATGAATGCATTTTTCGCCATGCTCGGCGAAAAGTTGATAAGGATTCGGGAAGTATTTTTGAATTTCGTATAACAGACGCGGGTTCATCTGCGTGAATAAATCCTTTGTCATCTCGAAAGACTTAAATATCTTTTCGATTACATTCGGATATAGCCTATCGAGCTCTTCCCATTTCACATCGTCCAGTTCAATGAAGGTTTTAACGACCTCGTAAACCATGGAATCTTTATCCGGAAAATGTTGATAAATCGTTTTTTTGGAAATGCCTAATTCGCTCGCAATCGCATCCATCGTTACGGTCTTGACACCGTAGCGGAAGAATAATTCAGTTCCTTTTTCTAGAATACGCGATTTCATTTGCTTAACCCCTTGATTTATCGGGAAGCAAAACTATGGAAACTTTCAGAGATTACAAAGTTTTCTTGTATTATTTTTAGATAACCGAATGGTTAAATCTGATTAACGGCCAAAATCATCCTGCAAGCGGACGATATCCGATTCATCCGACGGATGCTCCACATCCGTATGTTGCCAAATCTCAGTCACCACGCCCCAGTTATCTAAACCGACTAAACGGTGGCGCATGCCCGTAGGCAACGTGATTAAATCACCCTCTTGATAAACGCCTGGAGCAGATTGCTCATCCGTGCCTGAAATGACAACCCCCACCGGACCCGAATTCACCGTCCAAACTTCCGCTCTGCGGAAATGGTATTGCCAAGACAAACGCTTCTCAGGCGCCACCACTAAGAACTTAGGGCTCAGTTTTTGCGTAATTTGAATCGCATCCATGGAAAGCTGAGGAAAGAATTGTGCAGCAAACTTCGCCGCCTGTGTTTCATCTAATACAAAGAAACCTCCCCAGGGGCGGTTGTGATCTTTGTCAATAATCGTATAGCCTTGAGAGATGATATAGGCTTCGACTTGAGCGAAGACTTCTGAAGCAGGTGTGGTTGCGGTTAAATTCATTTACAAAAATAAAAAAAAGACGGGAGAGCATCCCGTCTTTTCAATAAAATCAAGTTAAAACTTATTATAAGGTCCAGCCGTTGCGGTATTCGCGTCTAACGAATTGGTTCGCCGCATCGAAGTTCGTGATGCGCATGTTAGCTGCATCCCACTCCAGTTTTTGGCGACCCACATATTTCGCATTGCGTCCTTCACCTTCGCGTAACATATACGTACGAATCGCGATGTTACCCATTAAAACAGATTCCGTAAATGGCGCAGCATAATCGAATGGAGAACTTACTTCCATCTTGCCGAAACCAGCCTTACAAGCCTCTACCCACTGTGTATTGTGACCGTTGTCCGCACCTTTCACACGCGCTAAGCTTGCTTTAGGAAGTTCAGACTCATCCACACGTGCACCGTTTTTATATACTTTAGGATTCAAACCATAGGTACCGCAAGTCATGATTCCTTTAGAACCGATTAAGATTACCCCGTTTGATCCATCTGCATCCCCGATCATTTCGGTAGCTGGGATTCCATCTGGATGTGGCGCCCGAAGACCTCCGTCAAACCAAGTTAATTTCACCGGTGAATTATTCTTCTTCGAAGGACCATAGTGTAAAGTTACCATCGAGCTAGGAGGACATCCTTGTGGAATGTATTCCGGCGTCCAATCTTGCAAGAAGACAGAACCTACCGAACATTCTACGTCGATCGCGTCACGGATACCTAACACTTTGAAAGGAGGGTCTAATAAGTGACATCCCATATCGCCTAAGGCACCTGTACCATAATCCCACCAACCTCTCCATTTGAATGGAAGTAAAGCTGGGTTATATTCTCTGTATTTCGCAGGTCCTAACCAAAGATCCCAATCTAACTCTGCCGGCGCTGGAGATCCAGCAGCAGGGTAGGCGATTCCTTGTGGCCATACGGGACGGTTTGTCCAAACATATACTTCTTTTACTTTTCCGATCGCACCGCCATCGAACCATTCCATCATCTTACGAACGCCGTCTCCTGATGAACCCTGGTTACCCATTTGAGTCACCACTTGCATCTCGCGCGCTTTCTCTCCTAGGATACGAGCCTCGTAGATATCATGCGTTAATGGCTTTTGAACATATACGTGTTTCTTACGACGCATCGCTTCCATCGCAATCGTTGCGTGGGTATGGTCTGGCGTAGACACGATAACTGCGTCTACGTTACTACCTTCTTTATCTAAGGCAGCACGGAAGTCGCGGTAAATGTTTGCTTTAGGTAAATCGTTTTTGATTCGAACGATTTGGCGATCATCTACATCGACGATGGCGACGATGTTTTCAGCCCCTTTATTATACGAATTCATGATATCGCTGTAGCCTTTTCCGCCACCACCGATACCCATGATGTTTAATTTGTCTGAAGGAGCAGTGTAACCTTTGCCTAATACATGGCGAGGTACAATGTAGAAACTGGCTGCGGCTAATCCGGCTTTTTGCAGGAAGTTCCGTCTTGAATTATTACTCATGTTAGATAGGTTTTAAAGATTGGATGTAAGTTTGTAAAAAAAATGTAGAAAACAAAAAAAGGGGTCAGCTTTCGCTAACCCCATTCCGTATAGAACAGGAGAATGTTACTATTCAGCCTTTTTAGAGGATTTCTTCTCTAATTTTTTAATCGCTTGTTCTCTCTCAGCGCCTTCCATTTGCTCTTTTAAAGCAGATAATGCACCGATATCGCCCATAGTCGATTTCTCAGCTGTTGCAGTCGCTGGCTTATTTTCCGCCGACTTCGTTGCTTTTTTCTTCTCTGGTTTCGCAGCAGCAGCATCAGCCGCTACTTCTTCAGCCGTAGCTACTGTGAAGGTACGTGTGTGAGATAAGATGATCTTACGCTCTTCTTTGTGGAATTCTGTTACCACGAAGTCTAACGCCTCACCTACCTCAGCCACTGACTCATCTGCCTTGGTTAACTGCTTCAAAGGAGCTAGTCCTTCGATACCGTAAGGCAATTCTAATACACCGAACTTGTCGTTCTTAGAAATGATCGTTGCTTTTTGTGTAGAACCTAAAGTGAACACACTTTCAAATGTATCCCAAGGGTTTTCCTCTAATTGCTTGTGACCTAAAGCTAAACGACGGCTATTCGCGTCTAGTTCGATAACAATAACATCTAAAGCATCACCTACTTTAACGAATTCAGATGGGTGCTTGATTTTCTTCGTCCAAGACAAATCAGAAACGTGAACTAAACCGTCGATTCCTTCTTCTAATTCTAAGAATAAACCGAAGTTAGTTAAGTTACGAACCGTTCCTTTGTGCTTCGTACCGATCGCGTATTTCGCTAATAAATCAGTCTTAGTCCAAGGATCTTCTGTTAATTGCTTGATACCTAAAGACATCTTGCGCTCAGAACGATCTAATGTTAACACAACTGCTTCCATTTCATCGCCTACTTTCAAGAAATCTTGTGGGTTACGTAAGTGTTGAGACCATGACATCTCTGACACGTGGATTAAACCTTCTACGCCTGGCAATACTTCTAAGAAAGCACCGTAATCAGCTACGTTAACGATTTTACCTTTCACTTTCGTTCCTACTTCAGTTGTAACAGCTAAAGCTTCCCAAGGGTGCGCTTGTAATTGCTTCATACCTAAAGAGATACGTTTTTTGTTTTCGTCGAAGTCTAATACCACTACTTGGATTTTTTGATCCAATTTCAACACCTCTTGTGGGTGGCTGATGCGACCCCATGAGATATCTGTGATGTGAAGTAAACCATCTACACCACCTAAATCGATGAACACACCGAAATTAGTCATGTTTTTGATCACACCTTCTAGTACTTGACCTTTATCTAAGTTCGTTAAGATTGTTTGACGTTGAGCCTCTAGATCCTTCTCGATTAATACTTTGTGAGATACAACTACGTTGTCATTTGTGTGGTTGATTTTAACCACCTTAACCTCCATGTTTTTGCCTACGAAAATATCGAAGTCACGGATAGGCTTCACATCAATTTGAGAACCAGGTAAGAACGCCTCGATTCCAAAGATGTCTACGATTAAACCACCTTTAGTACGGCGCTTAACGAAACCATTGATGATCGTATCTTCTTCTAATGCTTTCTCGATGTTCGTCCATGCACCCATCACCTTAGCTAACTTACGTGACAACGTTAATTGTCCGTTTGCGTCTTCTTGGTTCTCGATGTATACTTCAACCTCGTCACCAGCCTTTAAATCCGGCATATCGCGGAATTCAGAAGCAGATACTAAACCATCAGATTTGAATCCAATGTTAATGATTACTTCTCGGTCAGTCTTGCTTACCACAATACCTTTCACCACTTCCTTCTCCGTGACCGAATTCAAGGTTGCTTCGATAGCAGCCTCCATTTTTTCTTTTTGATCCGCTGTATAACTACCGCCGAAACCTTTTCCTTCAACTAAATCCCAGTCGAAATCTTTTTTTACTTTTGACATAAATGAGTGCCCTTTTGACTTTCGCCTACATCAACAAGCTGGGCTAACTTGCTGAAATTAAGTTTGAAACAATTTTTAATTTGGGGTGCAAAGCTACGAAGAATTATTTTATTTTACATCTTTTGTGGTAAATTGAATCCACAAACCTGTTTAACCTATGAAATATTGCTTTTTAGCCCTTTTTTTCTTGTCCCAAAACCTAGTAGCCATGAATAATCCAGGAACACCATTCGGCCAAACGCCTGCGGGCGAGTCTGTTACCTTATATACTTTAAAGAACTCCCAAGGAATGGAAGTTCGAATCATGAATTACGGGGGCATCATCCAAAAAATCTTAACACCGGACCGCAGTGGAAAAATCGAAGACGTGGTGTTGGGATTTGAGACTTTGGCAGAATACATTAAAGACACTCCCTATTTCGGAGCGATCGTGGGCCGATTCGGAAACCGCATCGCAAACGGAAAATTTACCTTAGAGGGCAAGGAATATACCTTAGCTTCCCAAAACAACGGCCAACACCTGCACGGCGGCCTGATCGGATTCGATAAGAAGGTGTGGAAAGTGGTCGAAGCGACGGAAAGCAAGCTCGCGCTTACGTATGTTTCGAAAGACCTGGAAGAGGGATTCCCTGGAAACCTAAGCGTAAAAATGACCTATACCTTATCGGAAGACAATGAAATAAGTATCGCTTATGAAGCGACCACGGATAAGGCAACGGTCTTGAACTTGAGTAATCACTCCTACTTTAATTTGAGCGGGAACGCGAAACGCGATATTTTGAATCAAGAAATGCAGATTAATGCCTCTCGATTAGTGGCGGTGAATAAAGTATTAATTCCGACGGGCGCGCTTACACCAGTGGCAGGAACGCCATTCGATTTCACGAAACCGCATGTCGTAGGAGAACGCATTAATGATACCTCTTCCGAGCAGATTGCCTTAGGCGGAGGCTATGATCATTGCTGGGCTTTGGATAAGTCTTTGGGATCTTATGCAAAAATCGCGACGGTCGTTGAACCTATATCAGGACGCAAGATGGTGGTTTCTACGGATCAGCCCGGGGTTCAGTTTTATACAGGGAATTTCTTGGATGGACATTTGACGGGAAAATACGGGGTGCAGATTACGAAGCGCCACGGCCTATGTTTAGAGACGGAACATTTCCCAGATTCGCCTAATCAGCCTTCATTTCCTAGCACGGTTTTGCGTCCAGGAGAGGTGTATAAAACAAAGACAGCCTATCAGTTTGGGGTGAACTAAAGCCTTTTCGCTTCGTTCCAGTAGATATCCATTTCTGCCAAAGTCATTTCGGAAAGCGCCTGGCCATTCTCTGCCGCGCGCTTTTCGAGGTGCTGAAAGCGTTTGATGAACTTTCTATTCGTCCGCTCTACGGCGGTTTCCGGATTAATATCGATGAATCGGGCAAAGTTGACCAAGCTAAAGATCAAATCCCCTAACTCGCCTTCCGCCTCCGCCTTCCCGGCTTCGTCTAATTCTTTGCCCACAAAAGTCTCTTTGAATTCACCCAGCTCCTCCTCCACTTTCTCCCACACCTGTTCTTTTTCTTCCCAGTCAAAACCCGCTCCGCGCGCCTTTTCCTGAATGCGCATCGCCTTCACGAGCGCTGGCAATGAACCTGGAACTCCGCCTAAAACGGATTTATTACCTTCCTTTAATTTTAAGGCCTCCCAATTCTGCTTTACCTGCTCCTCGGTTTCGGCCACGACGTCGCCGTAAATATGCGGATGGCGGCCGATGAGTTTTTCGCATAGCCCGTTCAAAACGTCGGTCACATCGAAAGCCCCTTTTTCAGAACCGATTTTACTGTAAAATACTAAATGAAGGAAAAGGTCCCCTATTTCTTTGCGAATCTCGGTCAGATCGTTTTCCATGATCGCATCCGAAAGCTCGTAAGTTTCCTCGATGGTTAAGTGGCGTAAAGACTCCAGTGTCTGCTTCTTGTCCCAAGGGCATTTCTCCCGCAGGTCATCCATCATCACTAGTAATCGGTCAAATGCCTCCGCGGCCTTCGGGTATTTCATTCTTACGGGTTCAGAGCGTATACGCGAATGTAGTCGATTTGGAATTTATTAGGGAAAATCGTGTCATCCACCCCTTTTTGTCCACCCCAGTTTCCACCGATTGCTAGGTTCATTAAGATATGTTGTTTCTTGTCAAAAGGCCATTGTTCCCAACCACCCTTCGGGTTTTTAAACTCAAAATATTGCTTATCATCTACGAAAGCGCGAACATAATCTGGCGTCCAATCCACACGGAACGTATGGTATTCCGTATTCCATTTATCCACCGTTGTCGTCGCTGTCTTCTGAGTCCCTATTATATGATTGAATGCTTTGGTATGAACACTAGCATGAAAAACACCAGGATCGTAACCTACGTGTTCTAAGATATCGATCTCACCATTGTCTGGCCAATATTGTGTTCCATAATCGGATTGGCTTGCAAGCATCCAAATCGCTGGCCAGTTTCCACGGCCCGCAGGGATTTTTGCTTTGGCCTCTATGCGACCATATAAGAAGTCATTTTTGCCTTTCGTCACGATACGAGCGGACGTATAAGCACTCGAACCAGCCGTTTCCTTGATCGCTTCGATGGTTAAAATACCATTCTCGATATGCGCATTTTTGATATTTGCATTCGTATAGTTCTGAAGCTCATTATTTCCCCAGCCACTATTTCCTACATCATAACCCCATTTTGCAGGATCTGGTAAACCGTCTTTTTCGAATTCATCTGCCCAAAAAGGCGTCGTCGCAAACGTATATTCCTTAGGGGGAACGATGGGTAAATCAAGAACATTAATCTTCGGAGCGGCGGGCTCGTCCGATTTACAAGAGAGGGTGCTTAGGCTGAAGATGATGAGTGCTAGTCGTAACATAGTAGGGGGTTGATTTTTTCCAAAAATAGTATTTCCCTCCGAATTTTCCTCTCCATTATTCGTATATTTCGAGATGGATTTCAAATTGACCTCTTCTTACCAGCCCACCGGTGATCAACCCGAAGCGATTCGGCAATTAGTCGAGGGAATTAGGAAAGAAGAACAAGCCCAAACCCTATTAGGCGTAACCGGTTCCGGAAAGACGTTTACGATTGCGAATGTAATCCAGCAGACGAATCGGCCTACGCTGATTTTGAGCCATAATAAGACCCTCGCCGCCCAATTATACGGGGAGTTCAAGCATTTCTTCCCAGAAAATGCGGTCGAATATTTTATCTCTTATTACGATTATTACCAGCCCGAGGCCTTCATCGCCTCTACGGGAACCTATATAGAAAAAGATCTCTCGATTAATCAGGAGATTGAAAAGTTGCGTTTGGCGACGACCTCGTCCTTGATGTCTGGCCGCCGCGACATCATTGTGATTGCCTCGGTTTCCTGCATTTATGGTATGGGAAATCCGGAGGAATACCGAAATTCCATTATGCGCATTGCGGTGGGAGATACGATTTCTCGGAACCAGTTTTTGTTCCGTTTGGTGGAGATTCTCTACGCTCGGACCGAAGGCGAATTTCTGCGTGGAACGTTCCGTGTTAAAGGGGATACGGTCGATATTTTCTTAGCCTATGCGGACTTCGGATATCGCTTTGTGTTTTTTGGCGATGAGATCGAGGAGATCCACCGCATCGACCCCTGGACGGGCAAGAAGATTTCTTCGGAGACGATGGTGGCCGTTTTCCCCGCGAATTTATTCGTGACCGGTCGCGACACCTTGAACAACGCGATCTCCCATATTCAGGAAGATTTAGTGAACCAGATCTCGTATTTCGGCCGCGAAGGACGTCTGACGGAGGCGGAACGCATTAAGCAGCGGACGGAGTTTGACTTAGAAATGATGCGCGAACTCGGTTACTGCTCGGGCATTGAGAATTATTCCCGGTATTTTGACCAAAGAAAATCCGGCCAGCGCCCCTTCTGTCTTTTGGACTTCTTCCCTGACGATTTCTTAATGGTGGTAGACGAAAGCCACGCCTCCATGCCCCAAATCCGGGCGATGTACGGCGGCGACCGCTCCCGCAAAGAATCCTTAGTGGAATATGGTTTCCGCTTGCCATCGGCGATGGATAATCGACCACTTAAATTTGAAGAATTCGAAGATGTCATCGGCCAAACCATCTTCGTCTCCGCCACCCCATCCGATTACGAATTACGCCGTTCGGAAGGAGTTGTGGTCGAGCAAATCATTCGACCTACGGGTCTTTTGGACCCCTTGATCGAAGTGCGTCCTACGAAAAACCAAATCGATAATTTACTCGAAGAGGTCTACGACCGCATTAAGAAAAACGAGCGGGTTTTAATCACGACTTTGACCAAACGGATGGCGGAAGAGCTATCGAAATACCTCGACCGCGTAGGCGTCAAATGCCAGTACATTCACTCCGAAGTGAAGACTCTTGAACGCGTCGAGATTCTTCGAAATTTACGTTTAGGTGTCATCGACGTCTTAGTGGGGGTGAACTTATTAAGGGAAGGCTTGGACTTACCGGAAGTTTCCTTGGTAGCCATTATGGATGCGGATAAAGAAGGATTCCTGCGCGACATTCGTTCCTTGATCCAGACCATCGGTCGTGCCGCGCGTAATGAAAATGGCAAGGTATTAATGTATGGAGATAAGATCACGGGTTCGATGGAACTGGCGATCTCGGAAACTAACCGCCGCCGCGCCATTCAAATGGCCTATAATGAGAAGCACGGAATTACGCCTAAAACGATTTGGCGTTCACATGACGAAATCATGGAGCAAACTTCCATCGCAGATCGTTTGGCAAAGCCTACAAAAAACTATACTATTTATCCGGATCAAGCGCCGGTCGCTGCCGATCCTCTTTTGGCCTATATGAAACCGGCAGAGCTGAAAAAGCAATCCGAAACCATTCGAAAAGAGATGGAGAAAGCGGCGCGGGATCTCGATTTCCCACTAGCGGCCAGATTGCGCGACGAATTAGTGGTGATCGAATCGATGCTGGCTTAGTTTCAGCGCACACACATTCCGGACTTGTTGCAAATAATTTTGTTGGAAAATCCATTCATATTCCGCTGTCATCGGATCAGTTAGCGTGAAGCGGAGGCTTTCCTTAGGACCCATTTGGGCCAAACGAGGAAGATCTGCGGATATCACATGCGCCACGCGGGGATAGCCACCCGTGGTTTGATGCGCCGCCATTAATACCACGAGCTGACCGGAGGGAAGCAACTGAATGGTTCCCGCAGTGACCGCAGAGGATAACAGGGGCGTGGCAGACGCTGTTTTTAAAGGAGCTTGAATGAGCTGATAACCCATTCGATTCGAGATCGCCGAGATGGCAAAATCCTTACTTAATAAGGTTTGTTGTGAACAGGCTTTCAGGTGATCCCATTCCCGTCCGCACAGAATCCGAATAGGGTCGTTACTTAATACATTTTCTGGCGCCATCGACCAAGGCATGATTTTAATGCGCGACACTTGTTCATCTTTCAGTTCTCGGGTGGCGACGTAGACGCGCATGCCAGTTACGGGTTTCTTACAGCTCAAAATAGTGCCAGGAGGCACTTTAATCGGCTGATTCAGGGGGACCGAAACCTCATTTAAGTGGGCGCTAAAATCCGCTCCACAAATGGCTACTAATGTGCTCGTCTCGAATTCATAAACACCCGCCGGGAAGTGCATTTCCAGCACCTTGTCGTATAAATCATTGCCCACAAGGGCATTGGCTAATTGTAGTGAAAACGTGTCCATTCCGCCTCCAGGTGGGATTCCCTGATGTTGCAGGCCAAAGATGGGAAGACTCTGCAGCGAATCAAATAAGCCTTTTTTTATGTTTTTCATGAGCGCTGTGGGATAAAACGGACGCGATCACCTACCTGGAAAAGCGGCAAACCATCGGGAAGCAGATCGGTAGTCGTGCGGCCTATAATTTGCCAGCCACCCGGCGAAGTGCTCGGATAAATGCCCGTTTGATTCCCCGCAAGACCGATATCTCCCGGCTGGATAGTTACCGGCGTTTCTTTGCGCGCCACGGTGATGCGCTCATCGGTGGTGCCCATATAGGCGAAGCCGGGTAAGAAGCCCAGAAAATAGACCTGGTATTCTTTTTCACTGTGAATGTGGATGATTTCCGACTCGCTAAGTCCGCAAGCCACAGCTACGGCAGCTAAATCGGGACCTTCATATAGGCAAGGAATTTTGTGGATGCGACCTTCTGGAGTCACCGCTGAAAAAGGCTCGGCTAATTTTTCCTCGACCAGCGTTTTCATTCCAGCCAAACCTTGAAAACGACTCGCCACATAGCCTAAATCAAAGACGATGGTTAGGCTCGTATAGGCGGGGATCAAGTCCAACGTGCCCGGCAATGGATTTGTTTGGAATTGGTAGAAACGCCGAATCACCTCTTCATGGAATTCCATGCTGATTTCGTTCCCGAATTCGATCGTGATCGCTGTGTCGCCTAGTTCGTAGATTTGGTTTTTCATGCGGTTTAATTCCAAAGTAATTTAGTATTTTTAGGCAAATATCCCCCTATGAATAAGATCCTATTTTTCCTCCTCACTCTCGTAGCGTTCACGGCGCGTTCTCAGGAGGATTATGCTGATTTTTATGCCAAAAGAGAGGCAAGCCTCAAGTCCGAAACCGGCTGGTTGAATTTAGCGGGACTTTTTGGCTTAAAGAGGGAGAAAACACCATCGGCGGGGCGGAATCGAACGACTTTGTCTTTCCACACGCGGAGGCATCTCTCGGCAAAGTGATACTACAAAATAATCAAGTCATTTATAATGGCCAGGTAGTCTACCCTTACTCAGGAGCGAAGCCTACGGTTATTTCGCATCAATCGCTACGCTGGTTTATCATTCAACGCGGGGATAAATATGCGATTCGCTTACGGGATTTAGAGGGGGAATACCTGAAGGCATTTCAGGGGATTGAACATTTTCCCGCAGATCCGAAATGGAAGATAAACGCAAAATTCATTCCCACGGTGGGTAAAAAAGTAACCATCATCGATATTACGGGTCGCTCCTACCAAGAAGATTCACCCGGTTTATTGGAATTTACGATCGACGGCAAAACGTATCGCTTAGAGGCAGGGCCGGGGGAGACGAAGGAGGATTTCTTTGTCGTTTTTGGCGATGCTACGAACAAAACATCTACCTATGGTGGAGGCCGTTTTATGGACACGAAAGGTTTCAATCCGGACGGAACGGTCACACTAGATTTCAATAAGGCCTATAATCCGCCTTGTGCCTTCACTCCATTCGCGACTTGTCCGCTGCCTACGAAGGAAAATAAATTGATAATCGCTATTCTAGCTGGGGAGAAAAACGCAGGGCACCACTAAAATCCGGTGGTAATTTCGTATTTTTGAGACCCTAATTGATTAGCCCAAAACCAATGGATTACCTAGCTGGCCTGAACGAGCCTCAACGAAAAGCAGTCGAATATATTGATGGTCCTTTGATGATCATCGCCGGCGCCGGTTCTGGAAAGACCCGCGTGCTGACGTATCGCACGGCGCATTTGATTGAGACAGGCGTGGATCCATTTGCCATCCTACTTTTGACTTTTACGAATAAAGCAGCGGGCGAGATGCGTCACCGGATTGAAACGGTGATCGGTTCTGCGGCTAAGAATATTTGGATGGGGACTTTTCACTCGATTTTTGCCAAAATTCTTCGTTTCGAAGGCACCCGTCTCGGCTATACCTCGAACTTTTCTATTTATGATACAGACGATTCGAAATCCCTGATCCGCGCACTCATTAAGGAGAAGAATTTAGACGATAAAATCTACAAGGTTAATTTAGTTTTGAACCGCATCTCGAATGCGAAGAACCGCTTGATCGGTCCGGCGCAATACATGGGATCTTCGATTTTATCGGAAGAAGATCGCCTAGCCCGCATTCCGGCGCTGGGGGAATTATATCAGTTATATTGTGCCCGTTGTTTCGCAGCGAATGCGATGGATTTTGATGATTTATTGTTCCAAACAAACATCCTCTTCCGAGATCATTTAGACGTTTTAAATAAATACCAACACAAGTTCAAGCACGTGATGGTCGATGAGTTTCAAGATACTAACGTCTCCCAGTATTTAATCACGAAGAAATTATCCGCCGTAAATCGCAATATCTGCGTAGTGGGCGATGATGCGCAGTCGATTTATGCCTTCCGCGGTGCGGATATCCAAAATATCCTGAACTTCGAGCGCGACTACTCAGATTTAATGACCATTAAATTAGAGGAGAATTACCGTTCCACGAAGGCGATTGTCGCGGTGGCGAATTCGATTATTTCTCGCAATAAAAATCAATTAAAGAAAGACGTTTTCACCTCGAACGAGGATGGAGATGATATCGAAATCATTCGTGCATCGAGCGATAACGAGGAAGGACGCATGATTGCGTCGACGATTTTTGAGGCAGCTCAAAAAGAGAATTTAAAGTGGACGGACTTCGCCATTTTATACCGCACAAATGCCCAATCACGCTCTTTTGAGGAGGCCTTGCGCCGTTTAAATATCAAATACCGCATCATTGGAGGCGTTTCTTTCTACCAACGCAAGGAGATCAAGGACGTGCTCGGCTATTTGCGTTTTACGGTCAATCAAAACGATGAGGAGGCCTTCAAGCGCATCATCAATTTGCCTAAACGCGGGATCGGTGATACAACCATTGCGAAAATTGTGGTGACGGCGGCGGAGAATAAGGTGCCGGTTTGGGACATTGTTTCTAACATCGGGCAATTTAATGCGGCTCGCGGAAGCGCGGGAATCGAGGCATTCTCAGATTTGATCAAGTCCTTTAAGTTGATGGTCGAAGTAGAGCAAAAAGATGCCTACGAGGTGGCGAACCACGTGGCAAAAGCATCTGGATTGATGCGCGAATTATATGAGGATAAGACCGTAGAAGGATTAGCGCGTTACCAAAACTTACAAGAATTACTCAATGCCATTAAATCCTTCGTGGATAATCCGGAGAATGAAGATAAATCCCTTTCGACTTTCTTGCAATCCGTTTCTTTATTGACAAACGCCGATGCGGATGAAGATCCAGCGGATCGCGATAAGGTGACTTTGATGACGATTCACTCGGCGAAGGGTTTGGAATTCAATCGGGTCTTTTTAGTGGGGTTAGAGGAGGATTTATTTCCGTCCCAAATGATGTTGCAATCCCAGCAGGACCTCGAAGAGGAGCGTCGCTTGTTTTATGTGGCGGTCACTCGGGCAGAGAAAAAATTGATGATATCCTATGCGGAATCGCGTTACCAGTTTGGTCGCTTGAAGGCTTGCGAGCCGAGTCGCTTCTTGAATGAATTAGACCCTAATTTTGTGAAGATGGCGAAGCCAGCAGGCGCGCGCAAGGAAGTTTCCAGCTTCCGCCCCGTCCAAAAAACGGGTTTCTCTGCAAAGCCAGCTCCATCCGCGGCACAATTGATTCAAAAACCAACGACGAACACGAATTACCAGCACGTCGTTTCCACGAATTTCCAGGCGACAGATGCCTTAGCTTTAGCTGCCGGCCAAAAAGTCGAGCACGCTAAATTCGGTTTCGGTCTCATCAAACGCATTGATGTGAATGGCGCCGAGCGCAAAGCAGTGATTGATTTTGAAAAGGGGGTAGGCGAAAAAACGCTCTTGTTGAGCTTCGCGAAACTGATGATCGTTACCTAATTCGGCTTAGTTTTGTGAATCGTCTTGATCAGCCACAGGCCGATGCGTCACGCGCACTTTCTTGATACGGCGCGTATCCACCGATTGCACCTTGAAGTTGAAGTCTTCGAATTCGATATCTTCCCCAGCACTCGGAATTCGACCAAAAAGTTCGATAATTAAACCTGCTAGCGATTCACTTTCCCCTTTGGCCTTCTCGAAAAAAGCCGCCTCTACCTCGAATACACGGCAGAAATCGTTCAAGGAAGTCTTCGCCTCGAAGAGATAGACATTTTCTGAAATCTTCTTGTAATCTGCTTCCACCTCATCGAACTCGTCATTGATTTCACCCACGATCTCCTCGATGATGTCCTCCATGGTTACCAAGCCTTCGGTCTCACCGTATTCATTCACAATGATGGCCATGTGCACCCTTTTCTCTTGGAAATCATAGAGCAAATCATCGATTTTCTTGTTTTCAGGAACAAAGAAAGGGCTATGCAAAAGGGGCATCCAGTCGAAACTCTCATCTTGATCGATGTGTTTCAATAAGTCTTTAATATACAGAATTCCCTCGATCTTATCGATCGTCTCCTTGTAAACAGGTACACGAGAATAGCCATTCTTATTAATGAGGTCCATTAATTCGTGAAAGTTCATGCTAGTATCGAAGGCCACGATCTCTCGCCTTGCCTGCATCACCGATTTAACGGAAATATTCCCAAAATTCAGAATCCCCCGAAGAATATCTTTTTCCTGATCCGTCGTCGTTTCATCCGTCGTAATCTCTAGTGCTTGTTGTAATTCTTCAGACGTTAAGGTATAGGATTTTTTCTTTACCCGCTTCTCGATCAAACCCGAAATACCCAGCAATGCTTTCGATAATGGCGAAAACACAAAACTTAGGAAACTAATTAAAGGGGCAGAGTAACGCGCGAAATTGACATTGTTTTGCTGGGCCCATACTTTGGGAATTAATTCTCCAAAAAACGTAATGATAAACGTCACCCCAAATAACAAAAACAAAGTCACCACTAAAGTCTCCATGGACTGTTGTCCCAGTATCATGGAGGTTAAATAATTAGCCAGCGTAATGAAAATAATATTGACAAAGTTGATGGAAATCAACAAAGTAGCTAGTAGTTGTTGTGGTTTATCGAGTAAATGACTCACCGCTTTCTCACTACTTATTTCACTCTCTCTAAGGTTAATACGTTGGTCTGCATTGAGCGAAAAGAAGGCTACCTCTGAACCCGCTAAAACAGCTGACAGAAACAATAGGGCTACTAAAATGAAGGAAATAAGCGCAATTGAACTCACGTTAATGGAAGGCTCCAAAGCGAGTAATAAAAGATTGGGTAAGGGGTCTGGGTCCATATAGGGGGTGAACTTATCAATGCAAATTTACAAAAAAGGGAATACGAAATGCGATATCCCCTTTTTTGTATCAAAAATTTAAAATGGCAGATCGTCCCCTTCTTCCATCATCGGTGGGAATGGATCGCTTTTCGCCTCCCCAGCTAGAACGGCTTCTGGCTTAGGCCTTTCGGCCGCCGGAGCTGCTGCAGGGCTTCCTTCATTACGCCCGCCGATTAAATTAATAGAGGTAGCTCGTACTTTATAACCCCGTACGGTTGCGCCATTTTTGTCTTGCCACTCTTCGGAACGAATTTTTCCTTCGATGTAGACTTGATTTCCTTTTTTCAGGTATTGTTCCGCGATGTTCGCTAGGTTATCCCAAAGCTCCACGCGATGCCATTCTGTTTGATCTACTCGTTGTCCATCTTTACCCGTATAGGATTCTGAGGTAGCGATGTTAATATTCGCCACTTTCACGCCGCTAGGTAGTGCGCGAACTTCTGGGTCAGCACCTAAATTTCCTAGTAAAATAACTTTGTTTACTCCAGCCATAATGATTTGTTTTTTAAATGGTTAGCTCAGCAAGGCTCCTTGCATTGCCTAAAGGTACGTGGGCGAAATGTCTTGTAAAATAGGACAATCTAAATTATCAGTTATTAGGTTCAAAAGCAAAACTGATTTTCCTTTGCTCTCGAAGTCTGAGGGGCTCATCCAGACGTATCCTTCCGGTATCGCCAGGGCAAAATTATCAGGAACTTGAACATGCCAAGCATCGCATTTGATTTTTCGGTGACTTAAAAGATGCACCGGCGGGGACTTCAGTGCCTTGCGCGGAAAGGCGGGCCATTCGGTCTCATCTTCGATTAAATAGAACTCCCACAAACCCTTCCAAATGCTATTTTCGGCACGTTCTCGCACTAAAAGCAGTCCATTTTGTTCGATGACCAAGTAGTCCATCTGTATCTCTTTGACCTTCGTCTTCTTCGATTTCACCGGGAAATCAGCGACCCGATGCTCCTTATTTGACTGACAAAAAACAGCCAACGGACATACCGAACAATCCGGAGCCGGTGTACATTGCAAAGCCCCAAATTCCATGATTGCCTGATTGAACCCAGCTGGATCCTGAGCAGGGATTAACGATTGAGCGAGGGAAGTAAAAACACTACGAGCAGCTGAAGACGTAATATCCGTTTCCACCGCGAACACACGCGACAAAACTCGGAAAACATTACCATCCACTACGGCTTTTGCCTCATCAAAAGCAAAAGACGCAATCGCCGCGGCGGTATAGGGTCCTACACCCGGAAGCAAAATGATCTCATCGTAAGTTTGCGGAAACGAGCCCTTAAAATCCCGCATAACCATCTGGGCGGCCTTCTGCAGATTTCGAGCTCGGGAGTAATAGCCTAAACCCTGCCACAAGCGAAGCAACGTGGCCTCCTCAGCCTCCGCTAAATCGCGAACGCTAGGGAATGCGGCTAGTAATCGTTGATAATAAGGTAAACCCTGTGCTACGCGGGTCTGCTGTAAGATGATTTCAGAAAGCCAAATCGCATACGGATCCTTCGTTTGACGCCAGGGCAGTTCTCGCTGATGTTCAGCATACCAAGCCATAATGGTAGACGCAAAGGGGTGAATGGAGCTTTTCTGCATGGATTAAATCAAATTTACGAAAAAAATCACCTTGAATTTGAAAGAATTTTTAGAGAATTGGCAGAAAAACGTTACTTTTGTGTCCCTATTTAAAGACGGGGTTTGTAATTACCTAAGAATCATCATTTAATAAATTAAAGAAACGTGACAAAGGCAGATGTAATTGCTGAGATTGCCAGCAAAACAGGAATTGATAAGAAAGATGTATCGGAAACGTTAGAGTCATTTTTCGAAGTAGTAAAAAATAATTTAGCGAATCAGGAGAACATTTATGTTCGCGGTTTTGGTAGCTTCATTAACAAAAAAAGAGCTCAGAAGATTGCTCGCAACATTTCTAAAAATACAGCGATCACGATCGAGGCACATTATGTGCCTAGCTTTAAACCGGCTAAAGTGTTCGTGGAGCAAATAAAAACTAGTACTGACCCCACTAAATAGGCTTTAGAGCTTAGAAAGGGTCTAGAAAAATGAAAAAAAACTTTTTGATCATTCTTCTTGTAGGTCTAGGGATAACTGCCCTATTGTATTCTTTACCGAAAGGTAATGTGGCGGGTAAGACACAAAATACTCCTTCGGGGGGCGCTAACCGAGATGCGGGGAGCGAAAAGACAGAAAAAGTCGCTGAAAAGGAAGAGCATGCTGCTCCCTTAACCTCAGCTCAGTTAAAGGAGATTTCTACTTTGAAGTCCGCTTTTGCTGCTGCTAAGACAGATGCTTCTCAGGTGAAAGCCTTGGAAAATTTGATGCGGGCTTTTATGAGTGCGAGTCACTATGATTCTGCTGCGGTTTTTGCAGCGAATTATGCGGATCAGCATCCCAGTTTGACGAACGTTTTGCGTGCCGGTCAGCTGTATTTCGAAGCACAAACGTATGCTTTGAATGGACAGAAAGGCGGTAAAATGGGCGAAAAGGCAAGAATGTACTTCTCGAAGGCTATGGCCATCGACCCGAGCAATCTGCTGGTAAAATCGAACATGGCGATGACGTACGTAGATACACCCACTCCGATGAAGGGCATTACGCTGCTTCGCGAAGTGATTGAACAGGAGCCCACGTTTGTGCCAGCCTTGTTTAATTTAGGGATATTATCGATTAAATCGAATCAGTTTGGCAAAGGCCAAGAACGATTCACCCAGATATTGAAGCTGGAGCCGAATAACCATAAAGCCGCGTTAAATCTCGGTTTTTGTTTAGCCCAGTTAGATAAAAAAGAAGAGGCTCAGAAAGTCCTGAAGCGTGTTTTAGAGCAATCTAAAGATGAACAGGAGCAGATAGCCGCTAAAGAGTTGCTTGCAGAAATGCAGGAGCATTGAGGTTGAAAGTCAATCTCGTAAAGTATTTACACATTAATATTTAACATTATGCCTTGCGGTAAAAAAAGAAAACGTCACAAGATTTCCACTCACAAAAGAAAGAAACGTCTTCGTAAGAATCGTCATAAGAAGAAATAGTCTTCGTAAATCCACTTTCCAGATGGGAAATGTATTTAGGTAACGCAGGAACAGGCATTTTTCGAAATGGCCTGTTTTTGGCGTTTATTTTAATTATCTTTAGACTATATGGGCCTAATGGCCCTGTACCATTCTTCTCGACATAAATTGTGAGCAATGAATTAATCATTAATTCGACTCCCAAGGGGGATCGAATAGCCCTTTTGCATGACAAAAGGATAGTAGAGTACCATATTGAACAGTCTGAACCACAGTTTTCCGTAGGGGATATTTACCTCGGAACGGTTAAAAAGTTGGTTTCAGGACTGAACGCCGCTTTTATTGACATTGGTTATGAAAAGGATGCATTCTTGCATTACCATGACCTAGGCCCTAATTTACCTACCCTGCAGAAGTTTACGCGGGAGGCAATGACGAAGAAAAATAAAGTCATTCGTTTAGAGAACTTCAAGCTTGAGCCCGAAATTGATAAATTAGGGAAGATCGAGAAAGCGGTTCAAAAAGGACATTTGGCTTTAGTTCAAGTCGTTAAAGAGCCTATTTCAACCAAAGGCCCTCGTTTATCTTGCGATATTTCCATCGCAGGTCGTTTCCTTGTTTTAGTTCCTTTTGCGAACGGTGTGAACATCTCGAAAAAGATCACGTCGAAAGCGGAACGCAATCGCTTGCAAAAGCTAATGACGTCGATTAAGCCGAAAAATTACGGTGTAATCGTGCGTACAGTGGCAGAAGGTAAAGCGGTGGAAGAAATGGAGCGTGACCTGAAGGATTCGATCGCTAAGTGGGAGGAAGGTCTAGTTAAATTAGTGGATGCTAAAGCGGGCGACCGTATTATTGGCGAAATGAGCCGCGCGACTTCGATGTTACGCGACCTCTTGAACAATGATTTTGATAATGTCATCGTTGATACACCAGAATTGTACAATGAGGCAAAAGGCTATGTACACAATGTCGCTCCTGAAAAGGAGAAGATTGTTAAGCTACACCAAAGCAAAACCAAGTTATTCGAGCAATTAGGTATTGAAAAGCAATTGAAAATGCTTTTTGGCCGTTCGGTTTCCTTGCCAGGTGGAGGATATTTAATCGTGGAACACACGGAAGCATTGCACGTGATCGACGTGAATTCGGGGAATAAATCGAATGCAGAGGATGATCAAGAAGCGACTGCCTTAAGTGTGAACCGGGAAGCTGCGAAAGAAGTAGCTCGCCAATTACGTCTACGTGATATGGGCGGTATTATCGTGATCGACTTCATTGATATGAAGAAGGCTGATAACCGTAAGTTAATTCAGGACATCATGCGCGATGAAATGCGTGGGGATCGTTCGAAGTACACCATTTTACCTTTGACGAAGTTTGGCTTGATGCAAATCACCCGTCAGCGTGTGCGTCCAGAGATGAACGTAGCCACGCATGAAACCTGTCCTAGTTGCGGCGGAACGGGTAGCATTACGGCGAGTATAGCGGTTTCAGACATTGTTGAACAGCATTTGGAACATTTGTTGACGAAGCAAAACGAGAAGAAATTGACACTTTTAGTGCATCCTTTTTTAAGTGCTTATTTCACCAAAGGCTTCCCTTCCATTCGCATGAACTGGTTTATGAAATATAAGACCTGGATTACGATTATGGAAGATTCCTCATTTGGCATAACAGAATTTAAATTCTTAAACCAAAATGGAGATCAAATTGAAATATCATCTTAGATTTTTAGCCTGTATTTTCGGCCTTCTTCTACCTTCATTCGATTCGAATGCACAATGGTGGAAGAAGGCGGATGAGGCGGAGAAGGAGCGTTCGAAGGGAATGCTTTTGCTCACTACCGAAGTTCAGACGGAGGCCACTTTGGCCATCAACCAGATGTATAACTTCCACTTTCCGGAAGCTGAACGCGAATTCAATTACTTGAAGATTAAGTACCCACAGCACCCGCTGCCTGATTTCTTATTAGGTTTAATGCAGTGGTGGAAGATTGTGCCTAATACGAGGAGTGAGGTTTATGACGATCGTTTGATTGAATATATGGACCAAAGTATCTCCAAGGCCGAAAAAATCTACGACGAAACCGAAAACCCCGAAGCCGCCTTTTTCATGGCCGCCGCCTACGCCTTCAAAGGCCGCCTCCACGCAGAACGCAAGCATTGGACACGCGCGACTTTGGCCGCCAAAAACGCCCTAAAATACCTCGAATATTCCCGTAATTTTGCTGATTTCAGCCCCGAATTGATGTTCGGTGATGGACTTTATAATTACTATTATTTCTTCATCAAGCAGAACTTCCCCCTTTTAAGACCCGTTTTATGGCTTTTTCCTAAGGCCAACAAAACCCAAGGAATCGCCCAATTAGAAAAGGTTTCTTACCAAGCCTTCTATACCCGTACCGAAGCTCGTTATTTCCTTTTGCAGATTTACGGCATGGAAAACATGAACGAAAAGGCCTACGGAATGGCGAAATACACTTACGAAACATTCCCAGATAATCCCTATTTCCACCGAGCCTATGCTCGCTCAGCCTACATGAATGGCAATATTACTGAAGCGTCGTCTCTTTCTAAAGAAATACTACGCCGCATCGAACAACACCAAGTAGGCTACGAAGCCACCTCAGGCCGCTATGCTAGCTATATTTTAGGCTATTACGCCCTCTATGTTTACCGAAATCAGGCCGAAGCCATGACCTATTTCAAACAGTGCATGGCCTTCTCTAAAGAAACCGACGCCACCGATTCCGGCTATTATTGGGCATCTGTCCTAGGATTAGCACGCATCTCCTTCCAACAACAACATTATGACGAGGCCGTAGACTTCTGCAAGGAAGTATTAGAAAACGCAGAAAAGAAGTCCGCTCAGTATACAGAGGCCAAAAAATTACTTTCCGAATCCAAGAAAGCCAGAAGAAAAAAACGTTAATATGAAAGCAGATATCATTAAGAAGTATTTCCCCACCATTACAGCTCAGCAACTCGCTCAATTCGAGCAATTGTTTCCTTTGTATGCAGAGTGGAATGAGAAAATTAATGTCATCTCTCGCAAGGATATTGATAATTTGATGCTACACCACGTGTTACACTCTTTGGCGATCGCGAAATTTATCGATTTTAAACCCGGCACAGAGATATTAGACGTCGGCACCGGCGGCGGATTCCCTGGAATTCCTTTGGCGATTCTATTCCCCGAAGTGAATTTTCATTTAGTGGACAGCATCGGAAAGAAGATCAAAGTCGTTCAAGGCGTTGCCGAGGCTTTGGGATTGAAAAACGTGCAAGCCACACACGGTCGCGCCGAGGACATCGACGGCGAATTCGAATTTATTATTTCTAGAGCGGTTACTCGCCTGTTACCTTTCTTTAATTGGGTGAGAAAGAAAATCAGCCCAAATAGTTACCACGATTTAAAGAATGGCCTTCTTTGCCTGAAAGGCGGGGATTTGAGTGAGGAATTGAAAGAACTGGAGCGAAAGCATAAGGTGTTTCATCTTTCCAAAAACTTTAAGGAGGAGTTCTTTGAGACGAAGAAGTTAGTGCATGTTGCGCCGTAGGCGCAGTCGCGACTGTGTCGCTTAGTCGTCCTTCGGACTTAGTCGACTCCGTCTTAGTCGGCGCTTTGCGCCTTAGTCGCGACTGTGTCGCTTAGTCGTCCTTCGGACTTAGTCGACTCCGTCTTAGTCGGCGCTTTGCGCCTTAGTCGCGACTGTGTCGCTTAGTCGTCCTTCGGACTTAGTCGACTCCGTCTTAGTCGGCGCTTTGCGCCTTAGTCGCGACTGTGTCGCTTAGTCGTCCTTCGGACTTAGTCATCGCTGCGCGATTTAGTCCGGAGGTTGATTTTTTGCTTTGAACTTTGCTCTTTGAACTTTGAATCAGGTCTTTGATATTTGAATCTTGACACAATCTGTCAATTCCTGAAAAAACCATTTATACTTTGCGACCTCATTTCACACATTATTGGGTCTGAAGCTCTGAGAGATACATTTCTTAAATCCCACTATACGATTCGCCGTAGGCGACATTTTGACTAAGCGACGCAGTCGCGACTAAGTCACGAAGTGACGACCTGCCGCTCCGCGGCTCTAAACAACTCCTTCAGCGGCTTGATCTGCCTACGCGAGATAGTCACTTGATGATCATTGATTAATTTAATAATTTTGTGAATATTATAATCAATGGCCAGAATGGCATTCATGTTGACAATGGCAGATTTAGAAGGACGTATGAAGCTGTTAGCCAGGAGAAATTCCTCAAAGTATTTTAGCGTTCTACACGATATAATTCTGCTACCATCATTCATGTGAAACTTAGAATAATTACCTTCTCCCTCGATGTGAAGGACATCTTTGATGCAGATAATCTGATCGCCTAATGCAAGCATGCAGTTTTGTTCTTTCTTAATGGTTCCCGTCATAACAGTAGAGCAGTTAGTAAGACAAATCTACGGCGCATCACCACAGATATGGAAAATAATTAGGTTATTTGCGTTATTGACGATTATTGTTTCTCAATCGACCATTAACCGGTTAATATATAATAGGTTACATATACTTTTTGGGGATAAATAGCTAAATAAGGTAACTAAAGTAGATACATTAACTAGTCCTTCACATATTATACGGTATAGAGGTAAGGGATTTTTTACTTAATTTTCGAATACTTAAATAGAACTATGAAGACAAGACGATTTGGCCGGACTGGCTGGGCATTAAGAGAAGTTGGATATGGCATGTGGGGATTAGCTGGATGGACGGGCTCTGATATGGAGGAAGTCAATAAGTCTTTGGACCGTTCGGTCGAGCTGGGATGTAATTTTTTTGACACCGCTTGGGGATATGCAGAAGGTAAGAGTGAAGAAATCTTGGGAGGTCTTGTGAGACGTCATAAGGAGACTACTTTATATGCTGCGACGAAGATTCCGCCCAAAAACTTTACCTGGCCATCTAAGCCTCATTTCAAAATAGAAGACTGTTTCCCGGCTGATCACATCGTGGAGTACACGGAGAAAAGTTTGCGCAACATGAAAGTGGAACAAATTGATTTGCAGCAGTTCCATGTGTGGGAAGATGCGTGGGCGGATCGCGATGAGTGGAAGATGGCTATTGAGAAATTAACGAAAGAGGGGAAAGTCGCTCATTGGGGAGTTTCGGTGAACCGTTGGGAGCCAAACAATTGCTTGCAGACCTTGGAAACCGGATTGATTTCTTCTGTGCAGGTGATATATAATATTTTTGACCAAAACCCCGAAGACCAATTATTCCCTCTTTGTAAGAAATTAGATGTGGGCGTGATTGCGCGTGTTCCTTTTGATGAGGGAAGTTTGACGGGTTTGATGACCTATGACACGACTTTCCCAGCGAATGATTGGCGTTCGACTTATTTCGTTCCGGAGAATTTGATATCGAGTGTGGATCACGCGAATGCTTTGAAACCTTTGGTTCCAGAAGGAATGGATTTGCCTGAAATGGCCTTGCGTTTCATTCTTTCGAACCCGGATGTGGGTACGATCATTCCTGGTATGCGTAAGATTAAACACGTAGAAAGTAATACCGCGACCTCAGATGGCCGTGGATTAGCAACAGCATTAGTAGAGGAGTTGCGGGCGCACCGATGGGAGCGTCAGCCTACTTCTTGGTCGCAGTAAAGAGTTCCTTTAAAGCGGCCTCTTCCCGGAACCCCGATGTTTTGGTTTTCATTTCTCCTTTAGAGAAGACGATGAAACTCGGGATTTCGTCTATTCCGTAGGCCTGCATGATGGCCTGGTTGCCGTCTGCTTCGACCTTAAGGACTGTCACCTTTCCTTTAAATTCTTCGGCTAGTTTATCGACGATGGGCATCATTTTAAGACAGGGCGCACACCATTTGGCATAAAAATCGACTACTACGGCATCTGATGAAGCGACTTCTTTTTTAAAGTCGGCCAAATTCCAGGCCGCATCATGCTTGACATCGGGTACTCCCTCCAAAGGCTTTAGACGTGTTGTCCATTTCAAATAACCGCCTTTCATTTCGGTCACTTGAAAACCAGCCGCGCGCATTTGCTCAGCAGCCTGAGCGGAACGACCGCCAGATAGACAATAGATAAGGACCGGTTTATCTTTCGAAAGTTGCGCGACTTTGGCGCTGAAATCTGGGGAGCGAAAATCGATGTTCATCGCCTTTGGCAAATGTCCTCCTCCAAATTCCCCCGTAGTCCGAACGTCCAGCAAATAAGCGTTCGGCGTCTCTTTGATCTTCTTTTCGAAGGCATCAACGTCGATATTTTGGGCGAAAGTACTGAGGCTCAGTAGAAATACGAAGGCCATCATAAGGCAACTCGAAATACATTTTATCATCTGATAATACGGAATTAGGCAAAAAAGCGTTAATTTGCAGTTCAATTTAGGCAATAATCTTAATTCTTTAATCAAAATAAATATAATACGATGAGTGCAATACAGTATGTACACGCAAGACAAATTTTAGATTCACGCGGAAACCCAACAATTGAGGTGGACATTAAGACCGAAGACGGTGCTTTTGGACGTGCAGCAGTTCCATCTGGAGCTTCTACAGGTATCCACGAGGCAGTAGAACTTCGTGATGAAGACAAATCAGTTTACGTAGGAAAAGGTGTTTTAAAAGCAGTTGAGAACGTAAATACGGCGATTGCAGAAGAACTTTGGGGTTTAGAAGTGTCTGAACAAAACATGATCGATAACATCATGATTGAATTAGACGGAACGCCAAACAAGAGTAAATTAGGCGCAAACGCGATTCTAGGCGTTTCTTTGGCAGTAGCAAAAGCAGCAGCGCAAGAAGCAGGCTTATCTTTATACCGTTATATCGGTGGCGTAAACGCAAACACGTTACCAGTTCCGATGATGAACATCTTAAACGGAGGTTCTCACGCGGATAACTCGATTGACTTCCAAGAATTCATGGTAATGCCAGCGAAAGCTGAATCTTTCTCGCATGCATTACGTATGGGTACGGAAGTTTTCCACGCATTGAAAGGTGTGTTGAAGTCCAAAGGATATTCTACTAACGTAGGTGATGAAGGTGGTTTTGCACCTAACATCAAGTCGAACGAAGAAGCCATCGAAATCGTATTGCAATCGATCGAAAAAGCAGGTTATAAGCCAGGCGAAGAAATCTTCATCGCGATGGACGCTGCTGCATCTGAATTCTACGATGAGAAAACAGGTCTTTACACATTCAAAAAATCTGACGGTAAGCAATTAAACTCAATGGAGATGGCTGCTTACTGGAAGACTTGGGCTGACAAATACCCAATCATCTCGATCGAAGACGGTATGGCGGAAGACGATTGGGCAGGTTGGGCTGAGCAAACGAAATTAATCGGTTCTAAATGCCAATTAGTAGGGGACGATTTATTCGTTACAAACGTGAAGCGTTTACAACAAGGTATCGACAAAGGCGTAGCAAACGCAGTTTTAGTAAAAGTAAACCAAATCGGTTCATTAACTGAAACCATCGACACCGTTAACCTAGCAAAACGCAACTCTTATAAAAACATCATGTCACACCGTTCTGGAGAGACTGAAGATGCTACGATCGCTGACTTAGCGGTAGCATTGAACACAGGCCAAATCAAAACTGGTTCTGCATCTCGCTCTGACCGTATGGCTAAATACAACCAATTGCTTCGCATTGAGGAGGAATTGGGTGCTAACGCATATTTCCCAGGTTTGAATTTCTAATTCTATGCTCGATCGCGTTAAGAGTTTATTTTTAGGGCCAAATCGTTTCTACTACATCTCCACCTGCGTTTTGTTTGTGTGGATGTTTGTACTAGACAATAATGATTTAACGGTTCAATATAGACTTTCTACCGAACTGGCAGACTTGAAGGCGGAACACGAATACTATCGGCACAAGTTAAAAGAGCTGAAACAGGAGCGTGCTGCTGTGATGGGAAATCCAGCGTTATTAGAAAAATACGCTCGCGAGAAATATTTCATGAAGCGTCCGTCAGAGGATGTCTTCGTGATCGTCGATCAAGAGAATCAACCGATTGAGAAATAAAAGAAGCCCGGCATGTTTGCTGGGCTTCTTTTATTTAGAGCCTTCGGCTTAAAGCATAGAGCACAAAGCATAAAGAATAAAGATCGCATCGCCTGCGGCGAATCGTATAGTGGATTTTGTCGAATCCGCCTCTCCGTGCCCTAAACCCAATAATGTGTGAAATGGCGTCGTAAAGTATAAATAGTTTTTTGAGGAATTGACAGATGTTGTCAATACGCCAAAAAACCATTTAGTACTTTGAAAGTATTTTAATCTATTTGTGCCCCTGGAGTACCTAAAGGCCATATCGGACTTATCCCCTCCGGACTAAGCGACGGAGTCGCGACTAAGTCCCGCAGGGACGACTAAATCGCGTAGCGATAACTCCGACGCAGTCGGAATGACTTCTAGTCGACTTATTTTAATTTTCGCAACGCGAAAATTAAAATAACGCCACCCCCGTCATCTCTTTCGGTTGAGCCACGCCCATCATCTTCAAGATCGTAGGAGAAATGTCACCCAGTTTTCCATCGCGAAGCGTAGGTTTGAAGTCGTTGTCTACTAAAATACAAGGAACAAGGTTTGTTGAGTGAGCGGTGTTTGGAGAACCATCTTCATTCATCATTACGTCCGCGTTACCGTGGTCAGCGATGATGATAAAGGAATAACCGTGAGCTAGACCCGCTGTTACGACTGCCTCGGCGCAAGCGTCAACGGTTTCGACTGCCTTAACTACAGCTGAGAAAACGCCCGTGTGGCCTACCATGTCAGGATTAGCGAAGTTTAAGCAGACGAAGTCTACCTCTTCTTTTTCTAATTCGGGGATCAACGCATCGCGAAGATCTGCGGCAGACATTTCGGGTTGAAGATCGTAGGTTGCGACTTTGGGGGAGTTGCGTAGGATGTTTTGTTGTCCTGTAAAAAGGGCCTCACGACCGCCAGAGAAGAAGAACGTAACGTGTGGGTATTTTTCGGTTTCGGCGATGCGAATTTGTTTTTTGCCGGCGCCCTCTAGGACCTCGCCCATGGTCATGGGAAGGTTGGAGTCGTTGAAGATGACGTGGACGTTTTGGAACTCTTTATCGTATTCCGTCATCGTCAAGTAGTACAAATTCATTTTGTGCATATTCTCCTCGTGGAAATCACGCTGCGTTAAAGCCTGTGTGATTTCGCGGCCGCGGTCGGTGCGGAAGTTGAAGCAGATCACCACGTCGCCCTCTTGAATGTTGCCCAGCGGCAAACCAGCGGCATCCGTCATAATAATCGGGTGGATGAACTCGTCCGTCACACCAGTTGCGTAGCTCGCTTCGATTGATTTCAGCACATCAGTTGACGGATTTCCTTCGCCGTGGACCATTGCTTTGTAGGCCAAAGCCACCCGCTCCCAGCGATTATCGCGGTCCATCGCATAGTAACGACCCGTTACTGAGGCGATTTGCGTGTTGGTTTTAAGCGTATGTTGGTATAAATCGGTCATGAATTTTAGACCTGATTTGGGATCCGTATCGCGACCATCTGTGAAAGCGTGGACGAAAACGTTACCCAAACCAGCCTCTGACGCCGTCGAAAGCAAGGATTTCAAGTGCTCGATGTGGGCGTGAACGCCGCCGTCGGACACGAGGCCCATGAAGTGAACGGACTTGTTGTTGGCTTTAGCATAGTCGAATGCTTTGGCTAATTCAGGCTCTTGGCCCAAGGTATTTTCGGTGACTGCTTTGTTGATGCGAACGAGGTTTTGGTAGACCACGCGGCCGGCACCTAAGTTCATGTGGCCTACTTCGGAGTTGCCCATTTGGCCCTCTGGTAAGCCCACTGCTAGGCCGGACGCCTCTAATTTTGAGTGCGCATATTTGCCGTATAGTGAAGAAATAAATGGCGTTTTGGCCGCGTCGATCGCGGAAACTTTGGGATTTGTGGCGATGCCCCAGCCATCTAAGATCATTAAAACTACTTTCTTATCCATCTTTTATTGTATTACATTTCGCTGCAAAAATACCCATTTCTAGGCAATTTGCCTAGATTCTATGGCTCATTTGTTCTGCCAAAACCTTAATATCCACCACCTCAATCGTCTTCTTTTCGGTCGGAAAGGCAGCCACCTCGATCATCGCTTTGGCTAATTCTTCCAAAGTCGACGCCGTCTTCCCCGCCACCAATAATAGTATCGGATAGATCCAATTGACATATTTATAGTATTTCAAGGTGAATTTATTCCCCTTCATCGGCTCCAAATACCCCGGCCTAAACGAATAAGAATCCCGAAAACCCATCTTTTTCAAATCATTTTCCGTCTTCCCCTTCACCCGCGCCCACATGATGGAACCCTTTTCGGAGCTGTCCGTGGACATCCCGGAAATATAGCTGAAGCTTATATTTTTGGGCATTTGGGCCGCAAAACCCAAAGTCAAATCGTAGGTCTTGCGCCTAAACTCTTCTTCCTTCATCCCCACGGACGAAACCCCCAGGCAGAACAAGCACGCATCGTAGTCTTTCACCACCTCCTTGATCTCCTCCGGATGATAAAAATCGGCCAAAAAATACTCCTTTAATTTAGGGTGCGCATGTTCGGACGGCTTGCGACTAATCGCCAAAACCTCACTCACAAACGGCGAACGCAACGCTTCCAGCATCACGCCCTCGCCCACCATCCCGGTTACCCCGGTCACAATCACTTTGATTTGTGGATTTTCCATCGTAGAATTGAAAAAATATTAAACCTATGTCTACCTCCCGCCGCGATTTTATCGCCCTAGCCTCGACCTTGCCCTTTGTGGCTTCTTCTGAATCAACTACGAAAATGACCTTTATACATCATGTTCTTTTTTGGGCCAAAAACCCAAGCTCCACCACCGAAACCGATCAACTCTACCGCGCCCTTAAAGCTTTAGGAACCCTTCCGATGATCACTTCAGCCCACGTAGGCAAGCCCATCGTCACGGATTTTGACAAACCCGTAACAGAAGCAAGTTACACCTTTTCGGTAGTCCTTGTTTTCGACAGCGCCGAAAAAGAGAAAGAATACCTCTACCATCCACTTCACAAGAAGTTCATTGATGAGAACAAGCACCTTTGGGGGAAAGTTCAGGTGATAGATTCGCAGGAGCCTGCGGCTTAGTCGCGACGCTGTCGCTTAGTCGTCACTTCGTGACTTAGTCGCCTTTGGCTTAGTCATCGCTTTGCGATTTAGTCACGACTTTGTCGTTTAGTCGTCCTGCGGACTTAGTCAGTGGGCTATTTTTTGATTAACATCAGAACGATGCCTATTGTGATGGATAATTGACCTACCCAGAAAATAAATAGCCATTTTAGAATTTCAAATTTCGTTTCAGAAAGTTCTTTGCTTACAAATTCCTTTGTGGCCAGATTCTGATCTATGTGATCGTGCATTTCGTGAATGGTGGATACAAATTCCATGGCGTCAGAATCTTTCAGGTGCAATTTAGCACGAGCTAAATCGTAAAGTTTGATGTTTAGTGGTTGCATGGATAAATGTAGGCTTTATTGGCTGTAAAGCAACTTTAAAAACTGATAATTTAGTCGCGACTCTGTCGCTTAGTCGTCACTTCGTGACTTGGTCGCCTACTTCTTAGTCGCTGCTTTGCAGCTTAGTCACCCTGCGGATTTGGACTTTGAACTTTGGACTTTGAATTTTGACAAAAACTGTCAATACCTCAAAAAACCATTTATACTTTTCAACGCATTTCATCACAATAGTGCCATATAAGGCCAAAAACGCACTTATCGCATAGAACGGCGTCCTAAAACATACATCCCTACAGCGGAAACAAGCAACAATACCACAGAAACCACATCTTGCCAGCGCAATAACTCTGGGCGCGCGAAAAGCAAAGCCCACGATGACGCAGAAATCCCTGTAAAGACCGCCAAAAATGTCCGCGGCAACATCCCCAAAGTTCCAGCCGTAATAAATGAGCGGAAGGGAACGCCCACGAAGGCCATGATGGCGTTTGTGATGGCGAAAGGGAAAATAGGAGAAAGCCGTGCGAGGAACACCCAGGAAAAGGAGGATGAACGCACGTTTGCTAGGAAACTAGAAGGTACGCGCGACAGCAAAGCTGTCGCGCCGAACTTTTTGGCAAGAAAATAACCCAAAGCCGAAGCCGCCGAGTAAGCCAAAATCAACGGCAACAACCCCGAAAATCCATATACATAGCCTGTAAACAAGGCAAAAAATGTCGTGGGACAGAGGGCCAGGCCCATAATCAAAGCAGCGCAAATCCAAAAAACCACCGACCCCAGCAGAGAAAACGACGTAAAAAACGAAGGATTCGAAAGCGCAAAATAGCCCAAAAAGCCAGACGCCAGCAAGGGCAATAGGCCCATCCAAACGAGGTAGAGCGATTCGTAAACGAGTTTTTTGTTCATAAAAGGGCCCCGCAAAGGGGGCAATTATCCCCCAAAGTTAATACCTTTGTACGCTTATGGAAATTGCGATCATAAAATACAATGCGGGGAATGTGGCGTCGGTGATGTACGCGTTGGATCGTATTGGTCAAAAATACCAACTGACAGATGACCATGAGCAGATTAAAAAGGCCGACAAAGTGATTTTTCCGGGGGTGGGCGAGGCGAGTACGGCGATGGCTTATTTGAAAGAAAAGGGCCTAGACGCATTGATAAAGGGGTTGAAGCAGCCTGTTTTGGCGACCTGCATCGGAATGCAATTGTTGTGCAAGCACTCGGAAGAGGGAAACACAAATTGCATCGGGGTGTTTGACGTGGTGGTGAAGAAGTTCATTAGTAAAGATTTGAAAATTCCACACGTGGGGTGGAATTCGATCGAGCAAAAAGGCGACAACCCTTTGATGCAAGGACTGAAAAAAGAAGAGTTCGTCTATTTCGTACACTCTTTTTATGCGCCCGTAAATCAGTATACGACAGCGGTTTGTGAGTATGTGCAGCCGTTTTCGGCGATGTTACAAAAGGATAATTTTTATGCCGCGCAGTTTCACGCGGAAATCAGCGGAAAGGCTGGCGAACAGATTTTGAAAAATTTCTTAGCACTCTAATATGTTTCAACTAATTCCAGCGATCGATCTGATAAATGGGCAATGCGTGCGTTTGACTCAGGGGGATTATGGCCAAAAGACGGTCTATTCAGAAGACCCTTTGGAAATCGCCAAAGCCTTTGAGGGGGCCGGAATTCAGCGTTTGCACTTAGTGGATTTGGATGGGGCGAAGGCGAAGACGATTGTGAACCTAGACGTATTAGAACGAATTGCATCAAACACAAAACTGCATATTGATTTTGGTGGAGGAGTTCAGTCCGATGAGATGATTGATACGGCTTTTTCTGCGGGTGCCGCGCAGATTACCGCCGGCAGTATTGCCGTGCGTAATCCTGCGCTGGTCTGCGAATGGTTGCAGAAGTATGGGTCGGAGAAGATTATTTTGGGGGCGGATGCGCAGAATGAGATGATTGCGGTTTCGGGCTGGCAAGAGAATTCGAATATTTCGATTTTCGATTTTTTGCAGGATTATACCTCGAAAGGCGCGAAGTATGTGATTTCGACGGATGTTGCCAAAGATGGTTTATTGCAAGGTCCCAGCTTCGATTTATATGAAAAAATTCAGGCTTCGAGCCCGTCACTGAGTGTGATTGCGAGCGGTGGGGTGGCCTGTATGGATGATTTAGTGCGCTTGCGGGAGATGAATTTGTTTGGGGTGATTGTGGGGAAAGCGTTTTATGAGGGTCGGATTAGTTTAGCGGATTTGGCACAATTTTCAACATCAGCATGTTAACAAAGCGCATCATACCTTGTTTGGATATTAAAGAAGGGCGTACCGTGAAAGGGACGAACTTTGTGGATCTGCGCGATGCCGGTGATCCGGTGGAGCTGGGTGCACTTTATGCGAAGCAGGGGGCGGATGAGTTGGTATTTTTAGATATTACGGCTACGGTTGATGACCGGAAGACTTTGGTGAACTTAGTCCGCGAAGTCGCGCGGCACGTGAATATTCCTTTTACCGTGGGCGGCGGAATTTCTTCCATAGCTGATGTATCGGCGTTGCTGAACGCCGGCGCGGACAAAGTGTCCATCAACTCGTCTGCGGTGCGCCGGCCAGAGCTGATTGATGAACTGGCTTTGGCTTTTGGCTCTCAATGCATCATTGTCGCGATCGACACACGCTTTGAACCCGCCGCGGGCCTGGACTTCGTCCACACCCACGGCGGCAGACGCATAACCGAACTAAAAACTCTCGAATGGGCCCGCGAAGTAGAAAACCGTGGTGCTGGCGAAATATTATTAACTTCGATGGACGCGGACGGAACGAAAGCAGGCTTCGCCTGTGATTTGACCGCTCGCATATCCTCAGCAGCTTCCATTCCCATTATTGCCTCTGGCGGAGCGGGAACGATGGAACATTTTACGGAAGTATTTACGACCGGCAAAGCAGACGCAGGCCTCGCCGCGAGTATATTTCACTTTAAAGAAATTGAAATTTTGGCATTGAAGAATTACCTTGCTACCCAAGGCATTCCGATGCGCATTTAACAGAAATATGTCCAAGCAACCCGATTTTTCCAAAGGCCTCGTGCCCGCCATCATCCAAGATGCCAGCACCCGTACCGTATTGATGTTAGGCTACATGAATGAGGAAGCCTATACGAAGACCGTTGCTGAGTCTCGTGTGACCTTTTTCAGCCGCTCAAAGAACCGTCTTTGGACCAAAGGCGAAGAATCAGGCAACTTCCTAGACGTAGTTAGTCTTTCGATTGATTGCGACGCAGACACCATTTTAATTCAGGCCAAACCGGCTGGTCCCACTTGCCACACCGGCGCAGACACCTGTTTCGATGAGTCAAACGCGGACAACGCCGCCTGGTTAGATCAGCTAAAGCACGTCATCCGTAGCCGCAAAGACGCATCTGCTTCTTCGTCTTATACGGCCTCCCTATTTCAATTAGGTACTCATAAGATTGCCCAAAAAGTAGGCGAAGAAGCCGTCGAACTCGTTATCGAAGCTTTAATGCAAAACGATGAGCTCTTCAAAGGAGAAGCGGCGGATTTAATTTTCCACTTATTAGTCTTATTAGAGGACCGCGGAATCGATTTGAGCGAAATCATCGCCGTTCTTCAATCTCGTCACGCTGCTAAATAATTTATTATGATAGGATTCATCATTCGTTACATCATTATCGCTGGGGTCGTATTAGTTATCCCGCGTTATTTAAAAGGCATCACTGTGGATGGTTTTACGACTGCCCTTATAGTCGCATTAGCGATGGGCTTTGTGAATTCGTTCATCAAGCCGGTGCTGAAGATCATTAGCTTCCCTATTACGTTTTTGACGTTAGGCTTGTTCTCTTTAGTAATTTCGGTAGGTCTAGTTTATCTAGTCGCTGCTTATGTGCCAGGTTTTGCGGTGACAGGGTTTATTGCTCCGTTGATTTTTAGCTTTCTTGTGTCGCTGTCCACTTCTTTTGTGGGGCTGTTTACCCGTTAGGAGGCTTTAATGCCTGTTTTTGTGATATTTTGGCGACGCGTGTAGCTAGCTTTTTCAGGAATTGACACATTCTGTCAATAGGCAAAATTGCCATTTTAGATTTTAATCGACACTTCTAATCGTCCCCCAAAACCTAATTCAACAATCTTTTCTAGTGTTGAAATGCGGGCTTCTTTAATGTTGTTTTCAATTTTAGAAATATAGGACTTGGAGGTGCCTACTTTAGTGGCAAGCTCTTCTTGAGTCATACCTAATTCTAAGCGCTTGACCTGGATCAAAACACCTGCCTTAAAGATTTGATATCCTGCTTCATATTCATCTCTTTCTTTTGTCCCTACTTTGCCGATGTGTCTGTCTTTATGTTCCTCGAAGGTTGTCAGATTTTTGTTTTTCATATTCTGATTTAAGTTTTAAAGCTAATTTTATCTCTTTTTTAGGTGTTTTTTGAGTTTTTTTCTGGAATCCATTGATTAAAATAACCAGTTTGCCAGTCTCGAAAAAGCAAAATATTCGAATGATATCGTTCCCTACCTGAACTCTAATTTCATAAAGTCCATCAGTATTAACGATATGCTTTAAATATGTTTCAGGAACACGCCAAAGGTCTTCTATTACATCAAAGGTCCAATATATTTTATATTGAATGTCTACCGATTGCTTAATTACGAAGTCCGGAAAGTAGTTCTTATAAAATGTTATTTTCCTGCATTTCTGATTCTTGCTCACATCAAAGGTAGTTAAGTTTCACTATAGTGCAACAATTTTTCATCTATTCCTCAAATCATTCAGGAACTTCCTCGCGTCAAAAATTAGATTTTTAGTTGAAACGGGGGCTACTATGACTGATTCGCAATAGATTTCATGCTCTTTTTCGGTGATGGTAATGGTCACTTTGGTGAATTTGTAAGGTCCCATGTGGCCGTTGTAGAAAAGGAGGGGGTCTTTTGGTCTGAAGAAATTCATAGTTTTTTTGTTTAGTGGTTAATGGTGCCATGGCGGCGGTATTGAAAGCGTAAGAGGTTTACGACCTGGGTGGGGTCGTAGGTGAGGGGGGCTTGGATGTGTAGTTTTCGGATTAATTTATGTTCGAGGCCGGTTTTTCTGCCGATGAGGTAGGCATCTAGGTCTTTGGAACAAAAGGGCAAAGCTTCTAAAGCTAGTAATTCGTAGCCCGCGATGGAGCGCTTAATGCGTTCCCGCATCTAGAAAACACAAAGTTCGCGCGCGTTTACGTCGTGGTAATGGGCAAAAATGATGACGAGGTCAAGATCTGGGATGCGACTGCCGTTTTCGTATTTGCTCAAAAGCCCGGCGTCGATCTCGAGATCCTGCGCCATCACGTGCAGCGGAACGGCACGGATGAGCTTCAGGTATCTAGAGAAGTGGTTAAACATATTGATTAGTGGTTTGGTGTTCCAAATGTATTCCCTCCATTCCCCCTAACCTAACAGCTTACTGATAATGTGAAATCAGAGCTTGATATTTATTACTAATCGGCCTCCAAGGCCTAATTCAACAATTTTTTGTAAAGTTGAAATCCGGATTTCTTTCAAATTGTTCTCGACTTTTGAGATGTATCCTTTATTTGTTCCACATTTTTCCGCTAATTCCTCTTGCGTTAAGCCTCGTTCTAGACGTGCTTTTTGGATTAGATATCCAATTTTAAAGGCTTCGTATCCTTTGTCAAATTCTTTCCTTGAGGGTGAGCCCTCCTTTCCGTAGTTTTCGTCAATAAACTCTTCAAGTGTTTTATTTGTCGTTTTCATATGCATATTTGATTTTAAGAGCCCTTTCAATTTCTGCTCTTGGTGTTTTTTGCGTTTTTTTAGTGAATCCATTGATCAGAACAATAGAATTGTCTTTATCAAAAAAACAGAATATTCTACAAATTGTGCCTGAATATTCTGTTCTGATTTCATATAGCCCTTTTTCTCCTGTAATGTGTTTAAAGAAATCAATGGGAATTTGTTCTAGCTCCTGGATAATTTTCAAGGTCCAGGTAATCTTTTCTCTAATCTTAGGTCTTTGTCTGTCAAAATAGTTTTTATAGTAATCCCCGTGGAATACTAATTGGCGATGCTTCATTTGTTTAGCGTTATAAAGGTATACATAGTTATCCGAACGGACAACTTTAATTAGCGATATAAATGTAGATAGTTCAATTAGAGGTAGCTAACAGGTTATTGATAATCTACGCGCTGTACTGTATAAGCCATTTTGAGGTATTGACAGTTTGTGTCAATAGCTCAAAAAACCATTTATAGAAATGCGTCGATATTCAATCAAAACCGGCAATGGAGTTAATTGAGCCAGAATGTCTATGGAAATGGCGGCGATTGTGATATTTTCTGTATTTTTAGGAAGAAATTGAGAATACGCTATGCAAGAGTTTGATAATAATAAGGTGCCGGTTAAGAAGTTGTGGCAGGTGATTGTGGCGTCAAGTGTGGGGACGGTGATTGAGTGGTATGACTTCTATATTTTTGGGAGTTTGAGTGCGATTATTTCGTTGAGTTTCTTTCCAAAAGAGGATCCGACAGCGGCGTTCATTTCGACGTTAGCGGCTTTTGGGGCTGGGTTTGTGGCGAGGCCTTTTGGTGGGTTGATTTTTGGGAGGCTAGGGGATTTGATAGGGAGGAAGTATACGTTTTTGTTGACGCTGATGCTGATGGGTGGGTCGACGTTTGCGATTGCGTTTATACCGAGTTATGAGAAGATCGGGTTAGTAGCTCCAGCTATACTTCTACTATTGAGAATCATTCAGGGATTAGCCTTAGGGGGCGAGTATGGGGGCGCCGCGACTTACGTCGCGGAATATGCACCAGACGCCGAACGCGGGAAGTACACGTCCTACATCCAAACGACCGCGACGCTCGGTTTCTTCGTCTCCATCCTGGTCATCTTAGCGACACAGCAGCTTTTAGGCGATGCGGCCTTTAAGGACTGGGGATGGCGGGTGCCTTTTGCGCTTTCTGGTATTCTAGTGATTGTGTCCTATTTCATTAGACGAAATATGGACGAGTCGCCGCTTTTCTCTAAACTCAAGGCCGAAGGGCGACTCTCCGAAAACCCTTTAAAAGAGGCTTTTGCGAGTAAGGCGAATCGCCGCTTAATGCTGATTGCGATGTTTGGGGCGATTGTGGGGCAGGGAGTTGTTTGGCATACAGGACAATTTTATGCCCAAATCTTCATCAACAAAATCCTCCAGGTCGATTTCATTACGACGAACCTCATTATCGCCGCGAGTCTGGTGGTGGGCACTCCCCTCTTCGTGTATTTCGGAAGCCTGTCTGACCGGGTGGGTCGCAAGAAAATTATGCTGGGCGGTATGGCCCTCGCTGCGCTCGGGTACTACCCCCTTTTCTCGTGGATGTCCACGATCGTAGCCCAGGAGGGCACGATGGTCAAAGGCGCGATCTTCCTGACTTGGACCGGAAAGCTCGAATTGGCCTTCATTTGCAGCTTATTGGTGACTTTCGCGGCGATGGCCTACGGCCCGATCGCCGCGTTCCTAGTTGAACTTTTCCCTACCAAAATCCGCTACACCTCCCTCTCCATCCCTTATCACTTTGCTAATGGGGTGTTCGGCGGATGTGCCCCTTTTGTTGCCACATGGCTGGGAGCCGTCACTCATTCGAATTTTGCCGGATTGTTCTATCCCATTGCCCTAGCGGCCCTAACGGTCATCGTGGGCGTGATTTATTTACCTGAAACCAAAGGCAGGGCTTTAAGTGACTAAAATAAGACTTTTCGCATAATTCGATGGATATAATGCCAAATATTCCCTTTAAATAAATTGTCTTTGGCGCTAAACCAAAATGGGGGTATATTTGTTTCTTGAATTCTATTTTCTGAGCACCTTATATTTGTGACTTAGAATGGCGAAGCCATGGAGAATCGAATCTCTTCGAATATTCTTATATTTACCTTATGAAGAATTGTTTTAAATTATCGCTTGTCCTGTTTATTAGTTTATTGAGCTATAAAGCTAATTCTCAGGCTACTACCATGCCTTCAGATGATCAGTTAAATCAGATCATTATACAGGCAGAGCAACGTGGAATGAGTCCAGCTGAATTGCAAGCCTTGGCTAAGTCAAAAGGTTATTCTGATGCACAGATAAGTGCTTTAATGATGAAAGCGAACGGTTTGGGAGGTAATAAGGCTAATGCAAACACATTAGGTAATATCAAACAGGCTGGAACGTTATCTCAGGCTCAAAATAATACGAACCAAACATCACAAAAAGATAGTGTCTCTTTAACAGACGAGGAGAAAAAAATCTTCGGCTTTGAAGTGTTTGCTAACAAAACGATGAGTTTTGCTCCTAATTTGAGTATGGCTACTCCACGAAATTATGTGGTAGGACCTGGGGACGATTTAATAGTCCAAATTTATGGTATAGCTCAAGCAACTATTAATTTAAAAGTTAGCAATGAGGGTAAAGTGGTTATTCCCAATGTGGGATTGTCACATGTAGGGGGATTAACAATAGAGGCCGTTAAATCACTTTTAACCCAGAAGATAGGAACACGCTATGCGGGTTTAGGTGGAGCAAATCCTAGTAGTTATTTACAAATTACACTAGCGAATGTTAGAACGATTAAAGTCAATATTGTGGGAGATGTTAAAACTCCAGGGACTTTTCAATTGCCTTCTTATACCACAGCGTTTAATGCCTTGTATTCAGCAGGAGGACCCACTACTAAAGGTAGCTTCAGAAATATTCAATTATTCAGAGCAGGCCGTTTAGTGACTGAAGTTGATTTGTACGATTTTTTATTAAAAGGGAAAACTGATCACAATGTTCGATTAGAGGATGGCGATGTGCTATTAGTGCCTAAGTATGTGAATCGAGTTGAAATTATAGGAGAGGTTAGACGTCCATTGTATTTTGAGACAAAGGCAAAAGAAAATGTCAATGATTTGATTCAAATGGCAAATGGATTTAAAGAAACAGCCTTTAAAGACCATGTTACTATACAGCGTTACACAGGTGTAGATAAAATTATTTTGCATGTAGAATCTGCTAATTTCTCTAAAACTAGCCTAGAAGATGGAGATGCAGTTTCCGTTTCCAAGGCATTGACTACCTTTCAAAACAGAGTCCAATTAATCGGAGCTGTGGTTCGTCCAGGGGACTATGAATCTAACAAAACTGAACGAATAGCTGATGTATTGAAGAAGGCTGGGGGACTGAAACCTGATGCATTCTTAGGGCGCGCTATTCTCTATCGCTCTAGCGCAGATTTAAGTCAGCAAGCTTTAGATATAGACCTTAAAAAAGTTGTGGCTGGTGATTTAGAACATAATATTTTAGTCCAGAAAGAGGATGTATTGGTTATAGCCAGTAATTTTGATATGAAGGAGATTTATTCTGTTTCCATTGATGGTGAGGTAAATCAAAAGGGAGCCTTTCCTTATGCGGCTGGAATGACGATTGGGGATCTTATTATAAAAGCGAAGGGTTTAAAGCAATCAGCCTCTAGTTCTTACATAGAAGTGGTACGCCGCGTTAAGGATAGTCCAACAGAATTAGCTAAGGTAATTAAAGCGGAGATTAATTCTGATTTAAGTATTAACGAAATTGAAAAGAAAATTGCTTTAGAACCCTTTGATCAAGTATTTGTTCGCCCTTCTATTGGTTACAAAGAATTTAAATATATTTATGTACAAGGAGAAGCAAGTTATACTGGGAAGTATGTATTTGATAAGTTTGATTTGAAGGTAGGAGATCTCTTGTACCGTGCTGGCGGAGTTTTGCCATCTGCAAATTTAAAGGGAGCATTATTGATCAGGAAATCATTATTCTTTAAGCCAAAGCGTAATATAGATGAATACCTTAATCGTTTAAAGGAATTAAACCAGCGCAATCAAGAAACTACAAATAGTGGAATGTCGGAATCGAATCGTATTTTAGCCTCTCAAATTAAGACACAAATTACCAATATAGAGAAGCAGAATAAATTGGATTCCCTTTCAAAATTGGAAAATAATGAAGAGATTGATTTAGGTGACATTGAGAACATAAAATCGTCTATTCAAAAGTCAGTACTAAAAAACTTAAAGGATGTTAGTATCAGTGAAAGTGAATACCAATTTGTATCTATTGATTTAGACGAAATTCTCAAATCACCAGGTGGATCTGCAGATTTACAATTGAGCGAAGGAGATATTTTGTATATCCCTACTTTTGATGAGACCGTTTCTATATCAGGCGATGTGTTATATCCTGTTTCGGTTAAATTCAATCAATCCGCTTCTTTAAAATATTTTGTGGATCAAGCGGGGGGATTTAATAATACTGCTCTTAGAAAACGCTCTTATGTGGTAGCAGCAAATGGTTCAGTATTACGTACTAAAAGCTTTATGGGTATTCGTATTTATCCTCGGGTAAGTCCTGGTTCACATGTTTTTGTACCTAAGGATATGAAGCCTAAGGGCAACTTTAGTATTGATCGGTTATTAGGATTAACCTCTAGCTTAGTTACTACCTACTTATTGATATTTAATTTAACTAAATAATATGGAGCCAAAGACACTTGGTTTAAAGGAAATATTATCAAAAGAAGAAATTAATATAAACGACCTTTTGAGATTATTTGGGAAAGCAATAAAGCGTAATCTTTTAAAAATTATTATAATTAATGTTTCACTATTAGCTATTTGCAATGTCCTATACTTATTTACAAATGTAGAATATGAGTCTAAGGCTGAAGTATTGATTTCTCAAAAGGGCCCCGATAATAATGCCTTAGCAGGTATGGGAGGATTGTTAGGGGTAAATATTCCACAGGTATCAGTTACTAGTGATTTTAGTCCTGAATTATATGAAGACATTGTTTTATCAGATGCTTTTCTAAGTGATTTATTAGCAGAAAAAATTCCATTGAATGAGTTAGGTAAGGATTCGACGACTATTGAGACATATTTAAATAATCATCAACCTGTACCTTTTTACAAGTCTCTTGGCCTTTTAGATGGCGGTACTGGTTCTATTATGAAACCAGTTGTTTTTAATAAAGTAACACAAGGCACAAATCGTAGTTCTGTCGTAGACTCAGTTATTACTCCAGGGATGTTGTTTTCGGTTAAAGTTCCTCCTATTGTTAAATTAGGGAATAATAAGCTAGGAAGTATTTCAAATTTGAAGAGTAGAATTGTTGTAAATTTTGAAGAGAAGGAATGCAAAGTAACAGTACGAATGCCTAATGGATTTATAAGTGCCATTACATGTCAGCTTGTTCTAAAAAAGTTGATTGATTATATCACATTTCAAAAGACTCATAAGCAACAAAATAATATTCTATTTTTAGAGTCTAGATATACAGAAGCACAATCAAATTATAAACAAGCTCAGCAACGTTTAGCTGGATTTAAGGATAATAGTTTAGGAGCAATTTTTCAAACTTTTCAAGCTAGAGAACAAGTATTGAATAATGATGTGACATTAACGTTTACTTTATTTAATCAAATAGCAACTCAATTAGAACAGGCTAAGATTGAATTAAAAAAAGAAACGCCTGTCTTCTCATTCTTAAAGCCAATAAATATTCCAGAAGGCCCTGCTTCTAACGGTTACTTAAGGAATATAGCTATTTATGTACTAGTAGGTATGTTTATTTCAGGCATTTTAGTTTTACGAACATTAATTAGATTATAGTCTTAAATGGAATTAGAAAAATCTGAAAGTTGGGATACAATTATAGAGCCTAAATCTACCTCTCTTAATTTAGGTCTTGGGAAAGTATGGAAATATAGAGATTTGCTGTTATTACTGGTTAGAAGAGATCTTGTATCATTCTATAAACAGACAATATTGGGACCATTGTGGTTTTTTATTCAGCCATTATTTACAACAATTACGTTTACTTTTATTTTTGGGCAATTAGCTGAAATTTCTACGGATGGCTTACCGCAGCCATTATTTTATATGACAGGCATAACCATTTGGAATTACTTCTCAGAATCTCTTAACAAAACGTCAACGGTATTTAGAGATAATGCAGGTATTTTTGGAAAGGTATACTTTCCCAGATTAATCATACCAATTAGCATTATCTTATCGAATTTGTTAAAATTCGCAGTACAAATTTTGTTGCTTTTTATTATGATGCTTTTCTATTTGTACAGGGGAGCGAACTTTTCTCCAACTATATTTTTATTTCTATTCCCAATTCAAATTATTTTAATGGCAGCTTTAGGCCTTGGTATGGGTATGATTATTACTGCTTTGACAAATAAATATAGAGACCTATCTTTTCTCGTTGTTTTTGGTGTACAATTATTGATGTATGCCACACCTGTGATTTATCCTCTATCAGTTGTAACTAATAAATATAAGTGGATTGTGACATTAAATCCAATGACACAAATAGTTGAAATTTCACGGCTTGGATTGCTGGGTAAGGGGGAGTTTTCGTTGCCTACGTTCATATATACAATACTTATGTCCATCACAATACTTTTAAGCGGAATCATAATTTTTAATAAAGTAGAAAAAACATTTATAGATACAGTATGATTGAACCTGTTATTAAAGTTGAGAATCTTTCTAAATTATATCATTTAGGGCAGTTTAGTACGGGTACCATTTCTCGTGACATTGAAAGATGGTGGGCTATTAAGCGTGGGAAAGAAGATCCTTTTTTAAAAATCGGAGAAGCCAATAATCGAAAAATTAAAGGGACGAGTGATATAGTTTGGAGTTTAAAAGATATAAATTTCGAGTTTGAAAAAGGGAATGCAGTTGGAATTATAGGCAAAAATGGTGCGGGTAAAAGTACTTTGCTCAAAGTCTTGTCTCAAATAACATCTCCAACTACTGGAAAAGTCAAGATAAAAGGGAGAATTGCATCGTTGCTAGAGGTGGGAACAGGATTTCATCCTGAATTAAGTGGAAGAGAAAATATATTTTTAAATGGAGCAATTCTAGGTATGCGCAAAAAAGAAATTGAGCGCAAATTCGATGAAATTGTAGATTTTGCAGGCGTTGAACGTTACGTTGACACCCCAGTTAAAAGGTACTCTTCGGGTATGTATGTAAGACTTGCATTTGCTGTAGCAGCGCATTTGGAGTCGGAAATTCTAATTGTTGATGAAGTTCTTGCCGTGGGAGATGCTGAATTTCAACAAAAATGTTTAGGAAAGATGGGTGAAATCAGCACGGGCGAAGGTAGAACTATTTTGTTTGTTAGTCACAATATGATGGCAATTAAACAATTGTGTAATAAAGCAATATTGCTAAATGATGGGATGATTGCGTCTAATGGTGATACAAATAGTGTAATTAAGGATTATTTAGGCTCTGATTTGATGCATAAATCATATGTTGAAATAAATGATAACTTCAAGGCAGGCTTTAATAATAATGTGAAATTCAAGAGAGTATGGATGACAGGCATTGATAATGAAGTCAGAAGAAAATTTTTAATGGACGAATCGATTATATTTCATATTGAGTTTAACACAGATAATATTTATAAGAGTGGGGAAATTGATCTAGCAATTCAAATAGTTTCAAGTGATGGTGTGAAGTTATGTTATATGTATAATAAAGACTCTGATGTCTTGACTCCTACTCTAAGTGGAACAATGATGGCAAGTGTTAAAATGTCTAATTTGTCTTTTTATCCAGATTTGTATTATGTGAATTTTTTTATTGGAGAAAAGTCTGAAGCTTGTGATTATGTAGAAGGTGCATTATCCTTTGAAATTAGTGGTGCAGGAACTAGAACTAATAGAGAATTGCCGCGAGAAATGGGAATGCTTTTTTTAACTCCTGAATGGCAGTTTTCAAGATAACTTATGTCTAATTTTTATATGTTTAATTGGGTGTAATTTTATGAATGAAGTTGCTGAAAGTAGTCCTTTGATTTCTTTAGCGATACCAGTGTATGAAATGCATGGGTATGGTGTTACTTTTTTAGAATTTAGCTTCACTAAAATTATAAGTCAGACATATAATAATATACAAGTTGTTATATCTGATCATAGTATTTCAAATGATATCCAAGAACTTTGTAATAGTTGGACAGATAGGCTAAATATTCTCTATTTGAGGAATGAAAATAATAGAGGAAATTCTTCAAGTAACATTAACAATGCAATAAATAATTGCGACGGCGAATTAATTAAAATTCTTTTTCAAGATGATTTTTTAATTGAAAGTAATGTAATTTATGATATTGTTAATTCATTTAAATCAAATCAGTTTTGGCTAGTATGTGCATGTACTCATTCAAACAACGGCATTGATTATTACAATAATTTTTATCCTAAATGGAATAGTAATATAGTTGGCGGGATGAATACTATTAGTTCTCCAAGCGTTTTAACTATACGGAAAAGTGTTAAGGAAAGGTTCGACGAAAACTTGATATGGTTGATGGACTGCGATTTTTATATGCAATTATATATTAAATATGGCTTGCCAGTAATTCATAATAACATATGTATTGTTAATCGAATTTGGGGAAATAGATTAAGTGATACAATACCGGAAACAATAAAAAAAAGAGAAGAATTATATATGAGGGATAAATTTTATGCGTACTCATCTAATTCTTCAATTTTTGATAAACTTTATAATTTTTTTTAAATGCTATTTACAAATTTTTTTAGAGGAAAAAAAAAACTAACTAATAAAGAATCACCATTAAAAATAGCAGTAATAACTTCTATTAGTGGGATGTCTAATAAGTTGAAAAATCCTAAAATTATATTTGATAATGTTGATTATTTCGCTTTTGTGGATGAAATACAACATAATTCTATTTGGAATCAGCGGCTAATATCAGATTTTACTATTGATGATAAATATCAGGGTCGTAGAAATGCCAAAATATTTAAGGTATTACCTCACTTATTTTTACCAGAGTATGATTATTTCTTTTGGGTTGATTCTACTCATGAGTTAATTTTAGATCCCTATTATGTGATTAAGAATATAATTTCTGAAGCTGATATCGCTTTATTTAGGCATTCCCAAAGAAATTGTGTTTATGATGAAGCTGATGAGTTGATTAAGCTTAATTATGATCACGTTAATTTAATTAATAGCCAGATTGATTTTTACAAATCTAAAAATTTTCCAAAGAACGTCGGTCTATTTGAATTACCTTGTAGTATTAGGAAAAATACCCCCCAAATAAATACCCTTAACCTAATGTGGTGGGAGTTAATTTGTAAGTATTCCTCTAGAGATCAAATAAGTTTGCCTTTTGCTATGCACAAACTAAGTATAGAACCATTTATCTTAGATGGGTTTGCAAACAATGGTTTTTATTCAAACAAAATTATGCCTCAAGTAAGAAATAAATTTTATTAATATGTGCAGCTTTATATTTTCAGATAAAAACATTAACAACTTAGAAGAAGTTAACTTTTTCAATAAGTTCAGAGGTCCGGACTATACTAATTTATTTAATTGCTCTGGCTATTCTTTTGTTCATAACTTATTAAGTATAACAGGTGATTTTACTAGGCAGCCATTTGTAAAAGATGATATTATTTGTCTTTATAATGGAGAAATTTATGAATTTGAGAAATTTGGTAATTATAAATCAGATGGGGAATGTTTAATACCATTATACGAAAAATTTGGACCAAGATTTACGAAGGTATTAGATGGAGAATTTGCACTTGTATTAATTGATTTAAAGAAAGATATTTTAATAATTAGTACTGATACGTTCAAGACAAAACCTATATTTTATTCTTTAGGTAAAGGTAATTTAAGTTGTTCAACATATAGTGACCCATTAATTAAATTAGGATATATTGATGTAGTTAGTGCGAAACCGAATACGACTTTAGTTATTGATTTAAAAGATTCTAGTATAATAGAGAGTTTCCTTGTTACAGAATTTGTTTTAAATCAGTACAAAGAGAATGTGAATGATTGGATTCATGCTTTTGAAGAATCAATCAAAAAACGGACGAATAATATTCGCGAAAAATTATTTTTAGGACTAAGTAGTGGTTATGACAGTGGCGCAATTTGTTGTGAATTATTAAAACAAAATAAAAATTTCACTACATATACAGTTCTTGGAACTGAAAATGAAAATGTACTTGAAGCTCGATTTAAAGAGATGTCTAGTAATATAACCGTAAATAGGTTGACTAAAAAGCCTGATGAAATTAAAATTGCTCATGACTTTATTTGCAAAAATACTGAGCCTTTTAAATTTGTAACATATTCAAGTACTTCAGATTATAATGAATTTTATTTAAATCTGGTTGATGACAATGGAGCTAATCACCTTTCCCATGTTTGTTCTAAGGCTATAAAAGACGGGAATAAAATATTTTTATCCGGGCAAGGTGCGGATGAAATTTTTTCTGATTACGGTTTTAGCGGAGTTAAAAAATATCCTCATAGTAATTTCGGAGGGTTTTTCCCTAATGAACTTGAAGATATTTTTCCATGGGCAAGTTTTTTCAATAGTTCGATGGAATCTTACCTTGCTAAAGAAGAATATGTAGCAGGAGCTTATGGTATTGAAGCTAGATATCCTTTTTTGGACAAAAATGTTGTTCAAGAGTTCCTTTATTTAAAGCCAGAGGTTAAAAACTCTCATTATAAGTCTGTTATTTATTATTATTTAACGAAAAATAATTATCCATTCGTTGAGGATGAGAAAATTGGATTTTAAATCTTTTAATTAATTTAATTACAATATGGAAGAAAGGGCTCAATTAGTTAATGAATTTGGGGAGGAATCGTTTAATAGATTTAATGAAATTATTAAATCTATTAATGGTGGTATTTTAGTAGACATAGGTGTTTTTGAAGGGGCCAGTTCAAAAATGATGATTAATAGGGCAATTGAAAATAATAATGTTATCTATGCAATAGATCCCATTCCATGCTTTTATAGTGATAATCCAAATTATAATTTTATAAAAGATGATTCGGTTTCAGTTGGTAGTAAGTGGGATAAAGAGAAAGTAAATTTGGTTTTTTTTGATTCTGTTCATGCAAAAGAACAAGTTTTGTGCGAATTGTATTATTGGTGGGATATTATTAAAGTTGGAGGCTATGCTATTTTTCATGATACAAGTTGGGAGGGCTATATTCATAAAAAAGGTCATAGTTGTGAAGGTAAATTAACTGGTAATACAGGTAAGGGTTATGATTCATTCGGCGGGATTGATTGGGAAACACCTGATAAAGCTGTTGAGAAATTTTTTGGTTTAAAGATTAACACACAAGATAGAGATATACACAAAAGTGTATTTGTCGAAAATTATTCAGACAATTTTATTGATGTTTACACCAATTATGCTGATTTAGGGATGACAATAGTTTATAAAAAAGATAATTTTGATTTTCGTAATAATGTTAATAATTGGGATGAAGTTTTTAGCAAAAGAGAAATTTTACTTTCTTTTTTTAATGATAATAGCCAAATTGCTGAATCACGTTCTTTAATTAAAATTATAAAGGCTAAACTAAAAAAGTTTTTATGAAATATATAATTTCTTATTGTTCTGGGGGAATTGGGAATCGATTACTGCCCTTATCTTCATGTTTTGAATTGTCACATAAGTTATCACGAAATTTGGGGTTGGTTTGGAATAAAACAGATATTTGTCATGCAGAATTTAATAATTTGTATAGTAATGAAATAAAAAATTTTAGACTTATTGATTTAGATCCTTCAGAGGTTAGTATATATTCAAATGTAGATTATATCGTTGGTGATATGAATATGTATAAGGATCCCTCGTTATTTAATTTATATAATAAGGCAGGAATTAAAAATTTATCTCAGTTAAATGAGGTCTTTGAAGATCAAAAAAAATACATTATAATTTATGATAATAATTTATTTTTAGATTTTACAGATATTCAAAGTTTTTTAAAATTTCTTGAACCCGTTAATAAAATTAAAAATGTTATTAACGATTTTGTCTCTTTAAATAATATTAATTACAATGTATTAGGTATTCATGCTCGTGGTACTGATTTTGTTGATGATAAATTAGATGATTATTTATCTATTATCAATGATTATATCAAAGCAGATAATAATTGTAGAATATTGTTTTGTTCAGATAGTCGAACTTGGGAAGTTAAGGTAAAAGATACATTTCCAAATAATGTTATTGTCCGTAAAAAAAATGGGTATTCAAAAAAATCTAATTTTTTTCGAGGCTGGTCAAATAATACTCATAGATCAGAAGCCAGTGTAATTGAAGGTATTGTCGATATTTATTTACTATCATACACTAATTTAGTTGTATATAATAAACATAGTACATTTGCTCAAATGGTTAAACATTTAATTTCATTACGAATTAATTAGTTTTATGAGATGCATAAATATATTTCTAATAAGGCTTTTTAACTATTTATTTCGAAGAAATAATCCGCTATACTTTCGAGTAGATTTTCATAACACTTTTGGATTTAAACGCAAATTAGATCTCAAAAATCCTATTGATGTTTTTATCGATATTATTCCGTCATCGACTAATAAATATAATCGGGTTTTGGTTTTATTGGAGCCAAATGAAATTTCGGGACTAAGAAAAGATGTTTTAAATTTAAGTCAAAATTACTTCGATTTAATATTAACTCACGACCCAATTATTTTAAAACATTTTTCAAATGCAAAAAAATTTGTTTTTGGAACTTCTTGGATAAAGGACTATAAGTTTAATAAAAAATTGTTTGGTGTATCGACATTAATTGGAGGTAAAACAATTACACCATTGCATAGACTTAGACATCAGCTAATCGATTTGTTGGAATTGGACTTTAATGTTAATTTGTTTTTTTTTAATAGTATAAATGAAAATTTTTCCTCTTCAGATTCTAGGTTGCTAAAGATGCAATCAAAAAATAGCAAAAACGAATTATTCCTTTGGCAATTCCATATTGTCATTGAGAATGTTATCTCAGAAAATTGGTTTACTGAAAAAATAATAGATTGTTTTCAAAGTAAGACTGTTCCTATATATTTGGGTTGCCCTAATATTGGTGATTATTTTAACTTAAATGGAATTATTGTTGTTAAAGATTATTTAGATATTATTAATGTGTTAAAAAATATCAATTTTGATACTTATGTTAGTATGCAAGAGTTTGTAAATATTAATTATGAGCAAAGTAAACAGTATATTGATTTTGGCGCTAGATTAGAATCTGAAGTTATTCTATTTGATTCTTTACTTTAATTAAGTTCTTTATCTTTTTAACAATAATTAATGAAATCAATTGATACTAAAAGACACATTTTAGTTACTGGTTCCGCCGGGTTTATAGGAAGTAACTTAATATCTAGTTTGTTGAAAACTGGAAATTTTATAATATATGGATTAGATAATTTTGATGACTTTTATTCAAAGTCTCAAAAGTTATTTAATATGAGTTCATTTATTGCTAATGATAGTTTCAAGTTTATTGAATCTGATATTTCTGATATTGAATTGATAGATGATATTAATGATATTTCTGCTATTATACATTTAGCAGGTAAGGCTGGAGTACGCCCTAGTATTTTAAATCCTTTGGTATATAATGATGTTAATGTCAGAGGAACACAGATCTTGCTTGAATATGCTAGAAAGAAAAATATTAAGCATTTTGTATTTGCGTCATCAAGTAGTGTTTATGGGGTGAATCAGAATTTTCCTTGGAATGAAGAAGATATTTTATTTCCAATCAGCCCTTATGCATCGACAAAATTGTCGGGGGAGTTAATGGGTCATGTTTTTAGTCATCTTTATGGTATTAGATTTATTGCTTTGCGTTTTTTTACGGTTTATGGGCCTGGACAAAGGCCTGATTTAGCGATAAATAAATTTTTTAATTCCATTTTGAATGATGAACCGATAACAGTTTTTGGTGATGGAAGTACATCTCGAGATTATACCTATATAGATGATATAGTTAGTGGAATTTCCGCTGCAATTGATTATGATCAGTCAAATTTCGAAATTTTTAATTTAGGAAATAATAATCTTGTTACTTTGAACACACTTATCAAAGAAATAGAGAATATCTGTAAAAAATCTGCAATTGTAGATAGGTATCCAGAACAATTAGGAGATGTTAGAAAAACCTATGCTGATATCTCAAAAGCCAAGAAATTACTTGGATATAACCCTTTAATTTCATTAAAAGAGGGGCTGAATAATTTTTTTGATTGGAAAATATCTTTTGATAAATTTTTAACTAATAAGTAGTAGAATTCTCAAAAATAAATAATTGTGAATAAGAATAGTAAAATTTTTATTGCTGGTCATAATGGAATGGTTGGGTCAGCTATTTATCGTTTATTAGCCAAAAATCATTATAATGCGATAATTGTAAAAAATAGGCAAGAATTGGATTTAATGGATCAATCTCAGGTAGATGATTTTTTTAATAATAATAAGCCTGAGTATGTATTTTTATGTGCTGCCAAGGTCGGAGGGATTCAGGCTAATATTTCTCACCCTGCCACTTTTTTATTAGATAATTTAGTTATTCAAAATAACATTATTCAATCCTCATTAAAATATGGAGTTAAAAAATTACTATTTCTGGGGAGCTCATGTGTTTATCCTAAAGAGTGTAAGCAGCCAATGAAGGAGGAATATTTATTGTCAGGGAAACTGGAGCCGACCAATGAAGGGTATGCAATCGCAAAAATTGCTGGATTGAAATTAATAGAAGGCCTAAGGAAGGAGTTTGGGTTTAATGGAATAAGTTTAATGCCTTGTAATTTATATGGTCCGAATGATTCTTTTGATTTAGCTCATTCTCATGTATTATCTGCTCTTGTAAAAAGATTTGTTGATGCATATGATGAGAATCTAAGTAATATAACATTATGGGGAACAGGAATTGCTAGAAGAGAGTTTATGCACGTTGATGATTTAGCAGAGGCATCTTTATTTATGATGTTAAATTATAATGAGGATGAATTTATTAATATTGGTTGTGGTACTGATGTTAGTATTAAGGAACTTGCGGAACTTGTTTCGAATAAAGTGGGCTATAAAGGTTTAATTAATTGGGATGTCACAAAACCTGATGGGATGTTAAAAAAATGTATGGACGTTTCAAAGATGGCTAATTTGGGCTTTAATCCAAAAATTAGCCTTGAAAAAGGAGTTACTCAAATGATTGATTTATATAATAAAACCAAATAAATTATTATGATTCCATTAATGAAAAATGCTTTTTTAAATGAGCATGAAACTAAAACAGCACTAGCTAATTTTATACTTAAAGCAGATCGTTTAAGTATGGATAGTGAATGTTTTGCATTTGAACATAAATTTGCTTTGTATCAAGGGCGAAAAGAAGCAGTTCTTTTTAACAGTGGTGGCAGTGCAAATTTGGCAATGCTTCAAGCATTAAAAAATTTAGGACAATTGAAAGATGGAGATAAGGTGGGTTTTTCTGCTTTAACTTGGAGTACAAATACAATGCCTATTATTCAAATGGGGATGATTCCTGTGCCGTTAGATTGCGACCCTGCTTATCTAAATGTTAAGTCTGAAAATCTTATTGAAAGGCTAAAGACTACCGGTTTAAAAGCTTTGTTTTTAACCAATGTTTTGGGCTTTTTAGGGGATATTCAAAATATTAAAAAGATTTGCCAAGAAAATGATATTATTTTATTGGAGGATAATTGTGAATCCCTTGGGACTGAACTGGCAGAGGGGAAAGCTGGCAATTTTGGTTTAGGAGCGTCATTTTCATTTTTTGTTGCACATCATATGAGTACAATTGAAGGGGGAATGATTTGTACTGACGATGAAGATTTTGCAGAGATGTTACGAATTGTCAGAGCGAATGGTTGGGATAGAAATTTAACGGCAAAGCAGCAGTTTAAATGGAGGAAAAAGTACAATATCAATTCTGAATTTGAAGCTAAATATACTTTTTATGATCTTGGGTTTAATTTTAGACCGACGGAGATAACCGGTTTTTTAGGACAATATCAGCTTCAATTTTTAGACTCTAATATTAACTCAAGGGAATCTAATTATTTAAGATTAGAAAAAATCATGCTTCAAAATGATGACTTAATTACGTTAAAGCATGATCACATTAAAAAGTTGTCAACATTTGCTTTCCCTATAGTTTGTAAAACCCCAGAATTGCGTGAACTTTATTTATCGCGGTTCTCTGGAGCAGGAATTGAAATTAGGCCGATGATTGCTGGTAATATGCAACGTCAGCCTTTTTATGATAAATATGTAACAGAAAAGTTTGAAATGCCGGGGACAGATTTTTTACATGACAATGGATTTTATTGTGGAAATTATCCTGAATTAACTGAAAATGATTTAGAAACCATCAGTAGTTGCCTTTATAAATATTAGTTATGATTATAGTCAATTTGACGGGTGGGTTAGGTAACCAGTTATTTCAATATGCATTTGGGAAGTACTTAGCTATAAGTAACAATGCTAAATTAAAACTAGATGTTTCATCTTATGAAAACTATGAATGGCACGATTACAGTCTTTCTCCTTTTTGTATTGATGAAATTTTCGCCACACCAGAAGAATGCAATTGCTATAAGGGGATTGGCTTAAACATCTTTCAAAAACTCTACCGTAAAGTAATAGGACTAAACTATGTGTTAGTGGAACACAATTTTCAATTTAATCCAAACTATAAATTACAGACTAGTCCAATTTATCTAAATGGATATTGGCAATCTGAAAATTATTTTAAAGAAATTGAATCGAAGTTAAGAAATGACTTTAGTTTTAAAATACCTCCAAGTAAAAAAAATCAGGTATTGATCGAAAAAATGCAGCAAGAAAATGCGGTAAGTCTTCACATTAGACGAGGTAATTATGTCAATGTTAGTCATGTAAATGAAACTCACGGTACAAGTTCCTTAGAATATTATAATGAGGCAGTTAAAATTATCTCTACTAAAGTTGTCGACCCTGTTTTCTATATATTTTCTGATGATATATTATGGGCAAAAAATAATCTAAATTTAAATTTTGCAACTGTATTCGTAGATATTAATGATTCCAAATCTGATTATGAGGATTTACGATTGATGTCTACTTGTAAGCATAATATAACTGCCAATAGCACATTTAGTTGGTGGGGCGCTTGGCTAAATACTTATACTAGCAAAATTGTGATATGTCCTAAGGTTTGGTTTAATGATAATAAATTAAATGACCAGACCAATTACTTAATTCCTTCCGAATGGTTAAGAATTTAAATTCTACACCGCTAGTCTCCGTTTTGATGCCAACATACAATGGAGGAGACTATGTAATTCCAGCTGTTCATAGTATTTTGACTCAAACAATTACTGATTTTGAGTTATTAATTATTGATGATTCATCAAGTGATGGGACGATTGAAGTATTAAAAGAAATAGTTGACCCTAGAATTCAGTTAATATTTAAACCTGTTAATTCTGGTTTGATTGATACTTTGAATCTCGGATTAAAAGTTGCAAAAGGGAAATATATTTTACGAATGGATCAAGATGATATTTCAATTCAGAATAGGATTGAGGTACAATTGGACTTTATGGAAGCAAACCCTGATGTAGTTGTTTGTGGTGCAGGTTATCAAATAATTGATTCAAATAGTTTTTTTAGACCTTCTTGCCAACATGGTGAGCTATTATTGGATTTGATTGATTTTTGTCCTTTTGCTCACCCTACAATTATAATGAGGGCCGATTTCTTAAAAAATCACAACATATCTTATAATTCATCTTATGTTAATGCTGAGGATTATAAAATTTGGACGGATATTTCCCATGTTGGCAGAATGGCGAACCTACCAAATATTGTTTTGGAGTATAGGATTCATGAATCTCAGATGTCAAGTAGAGGCGCAATTCAGCAACAGGAGATGTCCAAAAAAATCTCATTAGAGCACTTGAATTTTTTAAGTGGTAATAATGAACATATGGAGTACTATTTAAATGGATCTATCAAAAATGTATCAGATTTAAAGAAATATCTTGATGTTGAACTAAGTATTAAGGATTATTTTACTAAAAATAATCTTAATGCTGACTCAATTATATTTAAAAATAGATCTAGGAAGTATTTTCAAAATGTATTGTCGAACGATAATTTTAGTTTAATGTTATTCATAGATAGAATGCCGTTGCTACTTCAAATATTCAATACTATTGGAGGATTATATGTTATAAAGTATTTCGCGAAATCTATTATTCATTGGAAACCAATTTCCAAGTAAGAATGAAAATTTTATTTGTTTCTCTTTCTGGAAGTATTCATACCTCAAGATGGATTAGTCAGATAGAAGATCAAGGTTGGAAGCTGTATTTATTTCCTTCATATGACAATTTGTGGATAAATAAAGATTTTCAATCTGTTAAATATTTAATTCCTTTTTGGAATTTATTTAAATTGATGGAAAAACTTGGATTAGGTGATGTGTATCGGTTGTTCTATCGTGTATTTGTTAAATTGAACTACAAACTAAATAATAATTATTACGAGAAAAGATTACACAAGTTTATTCGTAAAATAAATCCTGATATTATCCATTCGATGGAGACGCAAGGCGGGGGTTATCTCGTGAGTAGTGTTAAAATTAACTATTTCAATTCTCATAATTTTCCAATTTGGTGGCATGCTAACTGGGGAAGCGATTTCTTTATTTTCGGAAGAATTCCACATCATAAAAATCAAATTCAGCAACTTTTAGCAAACTGCGATTACTATTCTTGTGAATGTAAAAGAGATGTTTTTTTAGCTCAAAATTTAGGATACAAAAATCACATTTTACCTGTTTATCCTAATTCAGGTGGCTTGAGATTTGATCAAATCGATATAATAACCTCTAATTCAATTGCTCCCTCTAAGAGAAGAATTATAATGCTTAAGGGCTACCAAGGGTGGGCTGGTAGAGCGCTTGTTGGAATTCGGGCTTTAAGTAGATGCAAGGATATTCTTTCTGGATATAAGATAGTAATATATACAAATACGCAAGCTGAAGACATAAAAATTGCATCTAGCCTTTTTTTTGAAGAAACAAATATACCAATCGAATTATTAAAAGAGAATAGTGATCATGCTTCCATTTTGCAATACCATTCTAATGCCAGAATATCTATTGGATTAAGTATAGGTGATGCAATCAGTACTTCTCTTATTGAAGCAATGTCAGTTGGTTCTTTCCCTATTCAATCAAACACATCATGTGCGAATGAGTGGATCATAGATGGTAAAACTGGTATAATAGTTCCACCCGAGGATCCAGAAGTTATAGAAATGGCAATTAGAAAAGCTATTTCAGATGATAATTTGGTTGATAAAGCTGCAGAGATTAATTGCCAAAAGGTTAGAGAAGATATTGACTATGAAAAATTACAGTCAATAACAGTTCAAACCTATCTTAAACTGTTTAATACAAAAAAAGATGAGTGAAATTTTTAAAGACAAAACATTATTAATCACTGGTGGTACAGGTTCTTTTGGGAATGCTGTATTGGATAGGTTTCTTAATACAGGAATTAAAGAAATTAGAATCTTCAGTAGAGATGAAAAAAAGCAAGATGATATGCGACATCTTTACAATAATGATAAAATCAAATTTTATATTGGGGACGTTAGAGATGTAGGCTCATTGAATTATGCAATGAGAGGCGTTAATTACGTTTTTTCGGCAGCTGCATTAAAGCAAGTACCTTCTTGTGAATTTTATCCCTTAGAAGCAGTTAATACGAATGTGTTTGGCACGGCAAATACAATCGATGCGGCTATAAATAATGGCGTTGAGCGTGTAATTGTATTAAGTACAGATAAGGCTGTTTATCCTATCAATGCAATGGGTATGTCTAAGGCAATGATGGAAAAAGTAATGGTAGCGAAGTCGCGGAATCTTCCACCAGAAAACACACTTCTTGCTGCAACTCGTTATGGTAATGTGATGGCTTCTAGAGGCTCAGTAATTCCTTTGTTTACGGATCTAATAAAAAAGAACTTACCTTTGACAATTACAGATCCAGCTATGACCAGGTTTATGATGACCCTTCCTGATGCAGTGGAGCTTGTTTTGTTTGCTTTCAATAATGGTCAACAAGGGGACACTTTTGTTCAAAAAGCGCCGGCGGCAACCATACTAACCGTAGCAGAGGCATTACTTGAAATATTTAATTCAAAAAGCGAAATTAGAATAATAGGAACCAGACATGGAGAAAAAATGCATGAGGCTTTGTTAAGCAGAGAAGAGTTTTTAAAATCGGAAGATATGGGTGGTTATTATAGAATCCAAGCGGACACTAGAGACCTTAACTATGCTAAGTATTTTGAGGAAGGAGAAAAGGAAATTGCTAACGTCTCTGATTACACATCAGAAAATACAACTAGACTAACTAAAAATGAAATGATCGATTTATTACTCAGATTAGATTTCATTAAAAACGAATTAAATAATTAGGATTATGATAAAAGTTATGACAATTGTGGGCACTCGCCCAGAAATCATCAAGTTAAGTGAAGTAATTAAAGAGTTAGATGCTAACACGGAGCATATTATCGTTCATACAGGGCAAAATTACGATTACGAATTAAATGAATTGTTTTTTGAGCAATTAGGTATTCGCAGACCAAACTATTTCTTGGAAGCAATTAAAGGAACAGTTTCTGAAACAATTGGAGATATTATTGCGAAGGCAGATAAAATAATTGCAGAAATTAATCCGGATGCTCTTTTAGTATATGGCGATACAAATAGTTGTCTATCGGTTATTCCAGCTAAAAAAAGAAAAGTGCCTATTTTTCATATGGAGGCTGGCAATCGTTGCTTTGATCAAAGAGTTCCCGAAGAAATTAATAGAAAAATTGTCGATCATTTGAGTGATATTAATCTTCCCCTCTCTGAACATGCGCGTGATTATTTAATAAAAGAAGGTATTAAGTCTGATACTATAATTAAGATAGGTTCTCCTATGTTAGAGGTATTAAATGCTAACATGGATAAAATATTAGCTTCAGATATTTTGTCAAAAGAAGGCTTAGAAAAAGGGAAATATTTTTTGATGAGTATTCATAGGGAGGAAAATGTGGATTCCGTTCAAAACTTTTCAGATTTACTTGAAACAATTGAAGAAATAACTAAAGTATACAAGTTAGATGTAATTATTTCAACCCACCCAAGAACTCGAAAAAAATTAGAAGAATTAAACTATGAACTTAGTAATAAGCTGATTCGCTTTTCGAAACCGTATGGATTTCATGAGTATAATAATTTACAATTAAACGCCTTTTGTGTTATTTCTGATAGTGGAACTATCACTGAAGAGAGTTCAATTTTGAATTTACCCGCCATTACGATTAGACAAGCTCATGAACGTCCAGAGGGAATGGATGAAGGCACCATAATTATGTCAGGATTGAAAAAAGATCGAGTTATTGAAGCAATTAATGTTGCAACTAGGCATTTTTCAGCTAAACGTAGTTTTAAATTAATTAAAGACTATGATGTTGATAATGTCTCTAAAAAAGTACTTAGGATAATCCTTTCCTATACTGATTTTGTTAACAGAACTGTTTGGCACAAATCGTAATCGCGCATTGAAAGCTAAGGTATTAATTCTGGGTTCAAGTGGCCTAATAGGGCACCAAATGCTGGGTTACTTCGAGCAATTACCTCATTATGAGGTTCATGATATTGCACTAACTCGTAAAGCGAGAAGTGAAACGAAGCTTATTGATCTTAGAAATGAAGAACTAATTTCTCAATTTGTATTGAATTTAAAGCCCAATTATATAATTAATTGCGCTGGTTTGTTAATACACGCTTCAGAAAAAGACGTCAAATCTTCAATTGCTTTAAATGCATATCTTCCTCATTTATTAGTAAAATTACTTGATAGTTATGGAGGTCAGTTAACTCATATTTCCACTGACTGTGTTTTTTCAGGCAATAAAGGTCAATACGAAGAAAGTGACGTTAAAGATGGTGCAAGCGTATATTCAAAAACTAAATCATTAGGTGAGATTTTTGATAAAAATCACTTAACTGTTAGGACTTCAGTCGTTGGGCCAGAATTAAAAATTGAAAGTGAAGAACTTTTTAATTGGTTTATGTTTCAAGAGAATGATGTTAATGGATATGAAAAAAGTATTTGGTCAGGTGTAAGTACTCTATTTTTACCTAGGGCAATTGAAAATTTAATAAACAATAAAGTTAGAGGGCTTTACCAGGTAACGAGTTTATCCCCTATTTCTAAATACGACTTACTATGTCTATTTAAAAAATACAGTGGAAAACAATACAATGTTAACAGAGTGGAGGGTATCATAACTGATAAATCGTTAGTTGATACTCGAGGGCTATTAAAATTGAAGGTACCCTCTTATGACGAAATGATGAAAGAAATTTTTGATTTTGTTAAGTCAGATCAAAGTAAACGATATAAACAATATAATTTATTTAAATGATTGAAATCAAACCTTTAGTATCCATTGTTATTCCCCTTTATAATGGATCGAATTATTTATCTGAGGCTATAAATTGCGCTCTAAATCAAAACTATTCTAATATTGAAATAATTGTAATTAATGACGGATCAAAAGATGATGGAGCCGGCAGAGAAGTTGCATTAAGTTTTGGGGATAAGATTAGGTACTTTGAACAAGAGAATGGAGGGGTATCAACAGCATTAAATAATGGTATTTCTAAAATGGAAGGAGAATATTTCTCCTGGTTAAGTCATGACGACCTTTATACGAATGATCATATTGAGAAGCAAGTAGGATTATTGGGTATTGATACTGAAGTTGTAATATCTAATTCACTCTTATATTTTCAATTTTCTGATTTAACGCTAACTAGAAAAGATAAATATTCTATTTTTCCTAAAATACCAATACCCGTTACACATTTTTATTATTGGTATTATGCCTGTGCATTTTTAGTAAAGAAAGATTTTTTTGAAAAGTATTATCAGTTTGAGGAAAGGTTTAGAATTAGCCAAGATGTTTCGTTTATCTTTCACGTTCTACATTTTGCGAAGTTAAAGTTTAACAAAGATTACAGTTGTTTCAGAAGAGAACATAATAATACGTTCAATAGGAGTGACGTTCAGGAAGTCAATGTTGTAGAATATGAGGCTATATTGTTCGAACTTGTAGATAAATATGGTTTCAGCTTTTTTATTTCGAATATTCACGAAACGCCAAAGTCGAAATTATATCTAATTGTTCTTTACGCAGATTTTTTATCTACAAGATATCAGAAGTTAAGTAATCTTTTTGTTACCAGAATTATTACAAAACTCCATCTTCCCTCAATGACAACACCTGTTATTAAAATTCTTTTGTTTGTTCTCGCAAAGGGATATTCTGCTATAAATAGAATATATAGAAAAGCTGCATTTTTAATATCTGGTAAATGATGAAACCGCCATTAATCTCTTTTATCATTGCAACCTTTAATTCTGGTCATTCTTTGGTATCTACATTAGAAAGTATTTTATCTCAAACTTATCCAAGGTTTGAGATAATTGTAATAGATGGAGGGTCTTCTGATGAAACAGTTAATATATTGAAAAGCTATGGGGATAAAATAACTTATTGGGTTAGCGAAGTAGATAGAGGTATAGCCCATGCTTTTAATAAAGGGATTCAGGTTGCAAATGGTGATTATATAAATTTTCAAGGTTCTGGGGATACACTAACCGGTAATGAAGTATTATCTGAGATTTTTACGAATCAGGATTTTTTAAAGGATTTTGTTATTGCAAGGATCAATCGAGTTACTAATACATCGGAGAAAAAAGTATTATGGGCCTCAAAAAGGAATAAACCAAAATTCAATTATAATACTTTAGTCTGGCGAATGAGCTTATATCACCAAGCTTTGTTTACTCACAAATCATACTTTCAACAGTATGGCGAATTTGATGAAAATTTGAAGTACAGTATGGACTATGAACATATTTTAAGGTCTTTTAAAAATAAACCTAGTATTTATACGTCCAATATCATTTTTTCAAATTGGCGACAAGATGGATTGGGGGAAAATAACGAATTGAAAATATTTAGCGAGTATAATTTAATCAAACAAAGACACAGGATTAAACCTTGGGGTGTCTTATTTTTTGTTAACTATTTTATACTTCTTAAATTTTTTCTAAAAAAAATACTTTCGTCTAAGTGATAAATGCGTGCGTTGTTATTCCTGTTCACACTTCAAGCCCCTCTGAGGCTGAATTAATCTCATTTAGACAATGCTTCAATGTGTTAAGTAATTTCGATATAGTAGTTTTGACAACAACAAATGTTAATTTGAGTGCTTATAGAAAAGAGGGTATTAATTTTAATACAAATTTAGTTCCTAATCATTGGTTATCAAGTATTGAAAATTATAATAAAATGAAGATAGATATTGAATTCTATCAAATTTTTAAGAAATACGAATTTTTGCTTACGTATGAGTTAGATGCTTATGTGTTTGAAGATCATTTAGAATATTGGACATCCCAAGGATTTGATTTTGTTGGAGCTCCATTTGTCGAATTGATTGATCAAAAGCTAACACTTATATCTGTTGGTAATTCAGGATTTTCACTTAGAAATATTCAAACTAGTCTACAATGCCTTGAGGATCTTCAAAATGTTAGGAATACTGCCTCTTTAGTTTCAAAATACAGGCTGTGTAAAATTGTTAAAATTATAGCCTATTTTGAAAAATATTTTAAAAATCGATTTTTTACTAAAATCAGAATAATAAGTGCTTTTTTGCCGGGAATTTGTATCCACGAAGACATCTTTTGGACAAAATATATCCCCAGGCTTTTTGCAAACTATCATGTAGCCCCCCTGAACGAAAGTTTAAGTTTTTCATTTGAAAGATTCCCGGATTTATGTTATGTGGCAAATAAGTTTAAATTACCATTTGGATGCCATGCTTGGCCAAAGTATGGAATAGAATTTTGGCATAAGCATATTAATTCCTAAGTGAAAGAGATAATTGACATTATTATTGTCACACATGTGCCTAGCTCTTATAAGGTTAATCTATATAACGAGATGGCTAAAACAAAGAAAATATTTGTCATATTTATTTCTCTTAATTCTACGGGGAGAACTCCAGATTTTATAAATAGGGACTTTGATTTTGAGTATGAAATATTAAATTTTAAAGGATTTGAAGAAAGATTTAAACCTTGGTCTTTATATAAACTAATCAGAATTCTGTTTCTAAGAAAATATAATCATATAATTGTAAATGGATGGGATATGATAGAGTTTTGGATTTCTATTATTCTTCCAACAAGATCTCTAAAGGGTGTTGCAATAGAGTCTTCAATTTATGAGACCAATTTAAGTTTTATTCCCAAAAGTATTAAAAAATTCTTTTTAAGTTTTGTAGACTTTGCATTGCCTTCAGGCACTCCGCATTCTAAGATTTTAAATGAATTGAATTTCAATAAGCCTTATAAGGTTGTTGGAGGTGTTGGTATTCCAAATGTATTTGTAAACAAACTAAAAATAAACGATTCAAATAAAGGAGATTCTTTTTTGTTTTTAGGGCGATTAGTAAATGAGAAAAATTTAAACTTCTTAATTTCGTGTTTTAACGAATTACCTAATATTAATCTGCATATTGTTGGGTCTGGTCCTCTTGAAAGAAGTCTCAAGGCTATTGCATCTTCTAATATTCGATTTACTCCACACATATCTAATGATGAGTTACCTGCTTTATTTAAAGACATTATATGTTTAATTTTGCCTTCTTCATCTGAACCATGGGGTTTAGTCGTAGAGGAGTCTGTTATTTTTCACAAGCCGGTATTAGTTTCAAGTAAGGTTGGATCAAATATAGATTTCGTAGAAAATAATAAAGTAGGATTAGTATTTGACTCAGGATCGAAGGCATCATTCATTGAAAAAATTATAGAATTAGACAATCCTGATTTTTTAAATAACTTAATAGAAAATTGCAAGAATTTGAATCAGACGGAAATTTATAATAATCAAATTTATGCCTATAATTTAGAATGGTTGAGAATAAATAATGTATGATTATTAATCGATTTAAGTTATTAAAATTTAATTTATACTTAATTATACTTGCATATGTTCTATCGGTAAGTAGATTTTGTGTGGCTGAATTAGATAATAAACTCTATTTTTTAAAGCATGCTGTAATCTTTATACCTGCTTTAATCATCTTCTTTGAATGGAGCTTTATTAAGAATTTGAAGCTTTTAAAGGGGAATGTTTTTTTTGTTTTATTAATTGCATTTATTTTGTCGCCTTTTCTTTTAAGGGGAATCTTTGATATTTCTGAACTAGTTATTTTTTTTCAGCTAGCGCTTTTCCTATTTTCATGCACCTTTTTTGCAAGATATTTTGAGAATATAATGATACTATTTAATAAATCAGATTTCTATATATTATTAGGCATCTTTTTTATACCTCTAGTTTTAAATTTAGTCTTTGAGTCAGGCGATTTCATATATAACACGTATTATGGAAGATCAAGATTGTTAATTGGTTATTTTCATCCTAAAGAGGGAGCGATTTGTTTATTGACGGTTATTATATTTTATCATTTGTTGTTTAAAAAATATTACTCCTTTAGAAGCAGATTTTTTCATATTTTGTTTTTTTTTGCTTTATTGTATTTTATGCAATCAAGAAATATTTTAATTTATTATTTCAATTTTTTATTTCTACAGAGTATCTTAAAAAGAGTATCAATTAACGCTATACTATTTCTATATTTTGTTTTGCCTTTAATTGTTATAAGCACTTTGGTTTATCTATTTTATGATCAGATAAATTTAGTAATGAGTGATCGATTAGATGTATGGGTGGAAAATTTCTCATTTACATTTTTAGGCGGAGGGAGTAGTATTGCTAATTATTCGAAGACTAATGTGCTTTCAAAAATTCATTTTGACAATTACTATCTAGAATATTTAGTTGAGAATGGGATTTTCTTTTTTTCTATCTTAGTTTTTTTACTTTATCGTATTTGTGTAGGAATAGCAAAGTTTAAAATTGGCAGCTTATATATAAATGCAATTTTTATATCATTTTTATTTTTTTGCATTTTCGATGCAGGGATGTTCTCGTCTGGAAATTTGTTAAATTTTTTAGTTTGGGTTATTGTATTTGCTTTTTTATATAAACGAAGGAATTTATTTGAAACCCTTTAATAGTAACATTGTCAAATGGCTTAAATTTTTTAAGCCATTTTTGTATTTTATTTCACTTTTCTTTTTTAAAAGAAAGGTTTCAAATAATGTTCGTTCTATTTTAGTAATGGATGTACATTTAATTGGGGACTTAGTGATGTTAACTCCAATTTTTAGGAATCTGAAAAATATATATCCTGGTGCTGAAATTACGTTTTTAGGAGGACCGTGGGCAGGAAGTATTTTTAAGAATTTTGATGAAATTAATCATTTGGAATTTATTGAAGTCCCATGGGTCAAGTATGACAATAAATTTCATCGATACATTACTTTAATTCAAAAAGGATTTAACCTTAGAAAAAAGAATTTTGATTTGAGTATTGAAGTTAGGGGGGACATTCGTAGTCAATTATTTTTGAGGTTATCAGGTAGTAAGAATATTGTTTCTTATTCTTTCTTTGATCTTCCGTATTTTGTGGATCAAATTTTGCCAATACATAAGGATTTGATTCATCTTATTTCTTTTAATCGAAATATTATCAAGTTTTTGACCAGAAAATCTAATGATATTGTGTTTACCCCTTTTCTTAAACTTTCCGGCAATGAGATCTTACGTGTTAAAGAAGTTAATAGTTATATTGGAATTCATTTTGGGGCATCATTGCCAATGCGAAGACCAAACGCGGAGTTGCTTAGGTCATGGATTAGTCAAATAGCTAATCAGTATCATAGTATTCCTATTGTCATTTTTGATACACCTGATGATCCAAAATTATGTCATAAATTGATTGAATTATTATTAGAATTCAATATTGAAGCTTCAATATGGAAAGGAGGATTAAGAGAGTTTATTGTTTATCTCACCAAATGCGAATATTTGTTTTGCCTAGATAGTGCTCCTGGACACATTGCATCTGCGCTATCCATTCCTTCTACTGTTATATTTGGACCTACTTTTGAAACAGTAGCTAGCCCGATAGCAAATAGAACAGTTATTATCAGTTCAAATATTGTTAGTTGTAAAAATTCTTGTGATCAATTAAGTTGTAGGAATAAGATATTTCAAGAATGTTATCCAATTGAAATATGTTAAAAGTCTCGATTATTACCGTTGTTCGAAATCGAGTAGATTCTATTCAAAGTACTATTCAATCTGTATTATCGCAAGATTATTCTAATATAGAGTATCTTATTATTGATGGTAATTCTACTGATGGTACAATTGAAGTTATCAATAAGTTTTCTAGTAAAATTGATTTTTTTCTAAGTGAGAATGATAATTCGATTTATGAAGCACTAAATAAAGGAATAAAGCATGCTAAAGGTGATATCATTGGGGTATTACATGCTGATGATATATTTAGTAGCAATGCCGTGATTTCTAATGTTGTAAATTCATTTAATTCTGATTTAAGTACTTCTCTTATATATGGAGATGCAGATTATGTAAATTCAAAGAATAAAATTGTAAGACATTATAGCTCTAAGTTTTTTAGACCTTTTATGTTTTATTTAGGTTTTCAACCCGCGCATACAGCCTCTTTTCTAAGAAAGACTTGTTTTGAAACTGTTGGAATCTATAGAGAGGATCTAAAAATTGCAGGGGATTTTGATTTGTTATTGAGAATTGTGTTAATTAATAAATTAAAGTACAAGTATTTTCCTCTTACAATGGTAAATATGAGAATAGGAGGAATTAGTAGCAGTGGAATACGTAGTGTACATAGGCTTAATCAGGAAATTATTTTTTCTTTAAAATCTAATAAGTTGTTTGCTAGTATTTTATTGGTTTATTCTAAATATATTTTTAAAATTTGGAGTTTTTTAATCCCGAAATGAGTAAAATATTTTTGACGGGTGCAAATGGTTTTGTCGGATCTCATATCCAAAAAAGCCAATTTTTTAAAACTAAAAATTTCAGACGTTTTGATCGCTGTAATATAGATCTTTATGATATTGATGCCATATTTCATTTTGCTGGGATTGCTCATGATGTTGAAGGCATTTATTCGAAAGATGATTACTTCCATGTTAATCTTGAATTGACGAAACGGATTTATGATGAATTTTTAGTTTCAGACGTCCCACTTTTTATTTTTTTAAGTTCAGTTAAGGCTGTTGCAGATAAATGTGATGAGCCCTTAACTGAATATTCTCTCCCTAATCCTCAATCAACTTATGGTGAAAGCAAGTTACTCGCGGAGGAATATATTATTTCTAAGGAATTACCTATTGGCAAGCGTTTTGTGATATTAAGGCCTTCCCTAGTTTATGGAAAGAATAATAAAGGCAATTTGAGTATTTTATCTAAATTGATTAGAATTACACGCTTTTGGCCACTAAATGCATTTAAAAATGCGAGGTCGTTTTGTTACATAGATAACTTATGTTTTACATTGAATGAGATTTTAATAAATGATTCATTCCGTTCTGGAGTATATAATATTTCTGACAATAGTTCCATTTCAACAAATGATTTAGTTGCTTCTATTGCTCGTTTTAATAATATCAATTTTCTGAAAATTAATTTTCCAGTTATGATTGTCAATACTTTAGCAAAAATTGGGACATTATTTAATCTACCGTTTAATAAAAAAATATTAGATAAATTGACACAAAGCTACATAGTTGATAATAATAAAATAGTAAAAGAATTAGGGAAGTCTTTGCCGTATAGTACGGAGGAAGGATTATCCCTAACGTTCAATAATTTGGATAAATAATAAATAAATAAAATGAAAAAAGCACTAATTACGGGAATTACAGGTCAAGACGGCGCATATTTAGCGGAATTTCTATTGAAAAAGGGGTATGAAGTTCATGGAATTAAAAGAAGATCCTCTTTATTTAACACTCAACGGATTGATCATATTTATGAAGATTCACATATCCCCGATCGTCATCTTCACTTGCATTATGGAGATTTAACAGACAGTACTAACTTGATTCGAATTATTCAAGAAGTAAAGCCTGATGAAATTTACAATTTAGCGGCTATGAGCCACGTTCATGTAAGCTTTGAAACTCCTGAATATACTGCAAATGCTGATGGTATTGGCACCTTAAGAATCTTAGAAGCTGTAAGGATTTTAGGCTTAGTTGAGAAAACTAAAATTTACCAAGCATCTACTTCTGAATTGTATGGTCTTGTGCAAGCAGTACCACAATCTGAAACAACGCCATTTTATCCACGCTCGCCCTATGCGGTCGCTAAAATGTATGCGTATTGGATTACCGTTAATTACAGGGAAGCATACGGGATGTTTGCATGTAATGGAATCTTATTTAACCATGAATCCCCTCAACGCGGGGAAACGTTTGTAACGAGAAAAATTACAAGAGCAACTGCACAAATTGCTCTAGGTTTAGACAAATGTGTTTATCTAGGAAACTTAAATTCTCGAAGAGATTGGGGACATGCAAAAGATTATATCGAAGGGATGTACTTAATTCTTCAACAAGAAAAGCCAGAGGACTTTGTTTTGGCAACAGGTATAACGACTACAATCCGCGATTTTGTGAAAATGTCATTTGCTGAAATCGGGGTTAAATTGGAATTTAGAGGCGAGAATGAAAATGAAGAGGGAGTTGTAATTGAGAATAACGGAGAATACGCGATTGAAGCGGGAAGTGTTGTAGTACGTGTAGACCCTAAATATTTTAGACCAACAGAAGTAGATTTATTAATAGGTGATCCAACAAAAGCAATGACGAAATTAGGATGGAAGCCTAAGTATGATTTACCTGCACTTGTAAAAGATATGGTTGCTTCTGACTTAGTTTTATTTAAAAAGGAATTGGCCGCAAAATCATCAAATTAATAGAACTTTTATAATTAGATTATGAAAATTACAGTTGTAGGAACAGGTTACGTAGGATTAGTGACTGGTACATGTTTTGCTGAAACAGGCAACAGTGTTACGTGTGTTGATATTGACGCAAACAAAGTAATAAAGCTTAAGAGTGGTCAAATCACTATTTATGAGCCTGGATTAGAGAAACTGTTTCTAAGAAACATAAAGGAAAATCGCTTAACTTTTACAACTAATTTAGAAGAAGCAATAGAACATGCGGAGATTGTTTTTCTTGCTTTACCGACTCCTCCTGGAGCCGATGGAAGTGCAGACTTGAAGTATATTCTGGGAGTGGCAGATCATTTAGGTAAAATTCTGAAAAGCTATAAAGTAATTGTTAATAAAAGTACTGTTCCTGTTGGGACCGTAGATAAAGTTCAATTGGCGATTTCTCAAAATTTCAAAGGTGATTTTGATGTAGTTAGTAATCCCGAATTTTTAAGGGAGGGAGTTGCTGTTGATGATTTTATGAAACCAGATCGAGTGGTTATTGGGACTAAGTCAGAAAGAGCAAAAAAAATAATGAGTGACCTTTATGCTCCATTTGTTAGACAAGGAAATCCAATCATCTTTATGGATGAAAGAAGCTCAGAGTTAACAAAGTATGCTGCAAATTCATTCTTAGCTACAAAAATTTCATTTATGAATGAAATTGCACAGCTGTGTGAGAAACTTGGCGCTGATGTAGATTTTGTTCGGAAAGGGATTGGAAGTGATGATAGAATAGGAAAGAGATTTCTATTCCCAGGAATAGGTTACGGTGGGTCATGTTTTCCTAAAGATGTTCAGGCATTGATTATGTCTTCGGATGAGGTAGAATATGATTTTGAAATTTTGAAGGCTGTTGAGAAAGTAAATGAATATCAAAAGCTTCACCTAGTGAACAAAATTAAGACCTATTTTAAGAATGATTTAAGAGGGACGCATTTTGCTTTGTGGGGCTTAGCTTTTAAACCTAATACAGATGATATCAGAGAAGCTCCTGCCTTAGTTATAATAGATGCATTAATAGGCGTAGGAGCAACCATTACAGCGTATGACCCAGAAGCAATGCCTAATGTTATGTCGGTCTTAGGAGATAAAATTCGATTTGTTGAAAATCAGTATGATGCGCTTAAGGGGGCCAATGCTCTAATTATTGCTACTGAATGGAGTGAATTCAGAACTCCTGACTTTGATCGGATGGACTTACTTATGGATGGCAATAAAATTGTTTTCGATGGTAGAAATTTATTTGAAGTTAATAAAATGGAAGAACTCGGGTATCATTATGAGAGTATCGGAAGAAAATCAAATATGGAATAATTAATGAAAGGGAAGAGAGTTTTAATTACCGGTGGGGCAGGATTTTTAGGTTCACATTTGTGTGACCGGTTTTTGAAAGAGGGATGTAAAGTAATTGCTATGGATAATTTAATCACAGGCAATGAAAATAACTTAGTCCATTTAAAATCAAATCCAGAATTTGAATTTAGACTTCATGATATTACTGAATACATTGAAATAGAAGGCGAAATTGATTACATATTAAACTTTGCCTCGCCCGCCAGTCCGATAGATTACCTAAAAATTCCAATAGAAACATTAAAAGTTGGAGCTTTAGGAACACTCAATTGTTTAGGCCTTGCAAAAGCCAAAGGTGCAAGAATTTTAGTGGCAAGCACAAGCGAAATATATGGAGATCCTTTAGTTCACCCTCAAACAGAGGAGTATTGGGGTAATGTAAATACCATAGGTCCTAGGGGTGTTTATGATGAAGCTAAGAGGTATATGGAAAGTATCTCCATGGCCTATCATACATTTCATCAAGTTCAAACTAGAATAATTAGAATTTTTAATACGTATGGTCCGAGGATGCGGTTGAATGATGGAAGAGCTCTACCTGCCTTTATCGGCCAAGCCCTTCGGGGGGAGAACCTTACGGTATTTGGAGATGGGTCTCAAACTAGAAGTTTTTGTTACGTAGATGACCTAGTTGAAGGAATTTATCGATTGCTTCTAAGTGATTATTCTAATCCAGTCAACATTGGAAATCCAAACGAAATAAGTTTGAAAGATTTTGCGGAAGAAGTCTTAAAATTAACAGAATCAAAAGTTCAAATTGTATATAGGCCATTGCCTGCAGATGACCCGAAACAGCGAAAACCTGATATTTCGAAGGCCAAAGAAATATTAAATTGGGAGCCGAAAATTGAAAGGGCAGAAGGGCTTAAGAAGACGTACGAATATTTTAAGGCTTTGCCAGAAAATGATTGGTTTGCAAAACCGAAAGAATTTTAAACCTTGTTAAATGATTAATCGATTAATTGCCATATTTCTATTTATCTTATTGTCTCCATTTTTTTTTATAATCGGATTGTTAATCTATCTGGAAGATGGATTCCCAGTTTTTTTTGAACAAAAAAGAGTTGGTCAAAATTGCTCCTTCTTCATGATTCTAAAGTTTAGAACTATGAAGTTAGATACGCCCAATGTAGCTACACATTTATTAGAAAATCCAGATCACTATGTTTTAAAAATCGGGAAGTTTTTAAGAAAATATAGTTTAGATGAATTGCCGAATTTGTTAAATATAATAAATGGGGAAATGGTTTTTGTAGGACCCAGACCCGCGTTGTATAATCAAGATGATTTAATGGACTTAAGAATTGCGGAAGGCGTAGATTCTTTAATTCCTGGAATAACAGGTTGGGCACAAATTAATGGAAGAGATGAAATTTCAATTGATTTAAAAGTTCAATTGGAAAAGGAATATTTAGAGCGAAAATCTTTTTGGTTCGATTCACTTATATTGATTAAAACCATTACAAATGTTCTTTTTAGTAAGAACGTAGCACATTAATAATTCCAGTGGACTTTAAAGAATTAGAATCATTAAAGGATATTAATATTCTTATAATTGGGGATTTGATGCTCGATACCTATCAAATAGGTACATCTACGAGGATTTCTCCAGAGGCTCCAGTCCCTGTTGTGAATTTAAAAAACGAGAAGCATATGCTAGGTGGGGCTGGAAATGTATTAAAAAATTTAGTTTCGTTTGGGGTTAAGTGTGAAATAATGAGCGTGGTAGGAAAAGATGAAACCGGAAAAAAAGTTTTAGAATTAGTAGATCAGCTTAACATTAATACATCTAATATTTATGAAGATGTAACACGAAAAACAACATTGAAAAAAAGAGTATTGGTTTCTGGTCAACAGTTATTAAGGATTGATACAGAGGATAATTTTGCGATTTCAAAAGATATAGAAAACCACTTTTTAAATCACCTAAAATTACATATTTCCACTATTGATATTATTGTACTTTCAGATTATGCTAAGGGGGTGCTAACTTATCGGCTTTGTGAAGAAATTATTGCTATAGCAAATGCAAATGGCGTAAAAACTATAGTTGATCCTAAGGACAAAGATTTTAAGAAATTTTCAAATGCTTATTTATTTAAGCCTAATAAAAAAGAAGCAATTTCAATGCTTGAAAGGGAGCAAATTGAAATTGAATCAGTTTGTAAAGAGCTAAAAAAAACTTTGAACACAGAAAAGATTGTTATTACACTTGCGGAAGACGGCATAGCTTGTTTATCTGAAGAATTTAAAATTATTCCCACCATTAGTTCTCAGATTTATGATGTTTCTGGAGCTGGGGATACAGTTTTGGCTAGTTTGGCAATTTGTTGTGCAAAAAAAATACCTTTAGAAAAATCTTGTATTTTTGCTAATGCTGCAGCTTCAATAGTTATTCAGCAGGTAGGAAGTTGTGTCACGACAATTGATGTAGTATTAAAACAAATTAAAGATGAATTTAGATTTAATTAAAGCGGAGATTCAAGACCACATTAATGTAGTTAGTAATTTGAAGCTTGATCTCCCCTCTCAAATTGCAATTGCATCAAATCAAATTATTCATGCGATTAACAATGGGAATAAAATAATTTTATTTGGAAATGGTGGGAGTGCGGCAGATGCTCAACATATTGCAGCTGAATTTACAGGAAGGTTTGTTAAAGAGCGAAAAGGGTTACCTGCAATTGCTTTAACGACAGATACATCAGCTTTGACTGCAATAGGGAATGATTACGGTTTTGATCAAGTTTTTGGGCGCCAAGTAGAAGCATTGGCTAATGAAGGTGATGTTGTATTAGGGATTTCAACTAGTGGGAATAGTGAAAATGCTTGTATTGCTATTGAGAAGGCTAACGAATTAGGTTGCTTTACGGTTTCTTTAACAGGAAAAGACGGAGGTCGATTAAAATCAATATCTAGTTTGAATATAAACATTAATAGTCCGATTACGGCTAGGGTACAAGAAATGCACATAATGGTAGGTCATTTAATTTGTTCAATGGTTGATAGTGCTTTTTAATAATTTGTTGAAAATAAATGAATAATAACTCATATGTTTTAATTATGGCAGGCGGCGTAGGTAGCCGTTTTTGGCCTAAAAGTAGAAATAGTTTTCCCAAGCAGTTTATAGATATTCTAGGAACAGGAAAATCCTTATTGCAATATACTTTTGATAGGTTTTTAAATCTCGTGCCTAGTGAGAATATATATGTTCTTACTAATGCCGATTACAAAGATTTAGTAATTAAGCAATTACCCATTTTACCCAGTGATAATATATTACTTGAGCCTTCGAGAAATAATACTGCGCCGTGTCTCGCTTACGCTTCATATAAAATACTTAAGAAAAACACAGAGGCAACCATTGTTGTAGCTCCATCAGACCACTTAATTTTAAAAGAAGAGCAATTTTTAGAAAATGTAAGAAACGCTTTGAATTTTGCTTCTAAAAATGATTCTATTTTAACTTTAGGCATAAGTCCTACAAGACCAGACACGGGGTATGGTTATATAAATTACTATAAAGGTGAAGTTTTAAGTGATGGGGCATATCCTGTCAAGGCATTTTTAGAGAAACCCCCTTTGGAAAAAGCAAAAGAATATATTGATAGTGGGGATTATTTATGGAACGCAGGGATATTTGTATGGAGTGCGCAATCAATTAAAAGAGCCTTTATTAATTTTGCTCCGGAAATCCATACTATATTCGAAAAGGGCATCGAATTTTACAATACTAATGAGGAGCAAGGGTTTATCAACAAGTTCTATCCTCAAAGCCCTAATATTTCGATAGATTATGCTATTTTAGAAAAAGCGGATAATGTTTATACTATCCCATCAGAGATTGGTTGGTCAGATTTAGGTACTTGGGCATCTTTACATGAAGTTTTAAGTAAAGACGAAAACGAGAATAGTATTAACTCTCCACATACAATTCTTGAAAATACATATAATTCTCTTATCAATGTTCAGTCAAAAAAGGCAGTTGTAATTAAAGGTTTGCAAGATTATATTGTGGTTGATGACGAAAACGTTTTATTGATTTATCCGAAAAGTGAGGAACAATCGATTAAGAAAGTAGCAGCGGATATGGTTTCTACTTATGGGTCTAATTATGAGTAAATAAATATGTTTTTAACTTAATAAAAAAAGCCAAGAAATTTTTCTTGGCTTTTTAATTATAAGAAACTTATGGGCTAAAATTTATTCCTTTATTATTAAAATAGTATTTTTACACTAGTGTGGTTAGAACAATTGACGTTTTAACTAAAATCAGTTCGAAATGAAAGCATTCAGAATATTTATACTTGTGTTATTATCCCTTCCGGCTTTGGCTCAGGATATCCCGGTAGATATTAACAATATCAGCGATCAGCAATTAGCGCAGATTATGGTTCGCTACCAATTGCAGGGAAGAGCGCCGGAGGAGATCGAGCAGATTATGAAGGCTAAAGGTCTTCCGGCTGATCAAATCATCATTTTAAATCGTCGTATCGCGGAGATGGATCCCTTAACGGCGACCTCCATTAATGCCTATAAGACGAAAACGAAGGATGAAGTAACTATTCCTCGCAAGAAGATTGAAATGTCAGGACCTTCTGCAGCACCTTCGGGCCTACGCGTTTTTGGATCCGAAATTTTCGAAAACCAAAACCTGAGCTTCGAGCCTAATTTGACCATTTCCACCCCGCGGAATTACGTGATAGGCGTGGGGGATGAGTTAATTGTGGATATCTATGGTTTAAGTGAAAGTACGAAAAAACTTAAGGTCAGCACAGAAGGCTTTATACGTTTCCCTAATCTAGGGCCTATCAAAGTAAGCGGTTTAACCATCGAAGAAGCGCACGTGCGTATTCGGGAGGCTGCCTCGAAAATTTACACAACCATCGCTGGCGGAAGTACGAAAGTGATGGTTTCTTTAGGTCAATTACGTTCTATCCGGGTTACTTTAGTGGGCGAAGTGAAGAAGCCGGGTAACTATACCGTATCGTCCCTATCTACCTTGATGAATGCCCTGTATGCCTCTGGTGGTCCGTCAGATCTAGGGTCTTTCCGCAAGATTGAATTAGTGCGGAACGGGAAAACGATTACAACCTTAGACTTATATGACTTCCTACTGAAAGGTGATTTATCTAAAAACAGACTCCTGCAAGACGACGATGTAATCCGCGTAGGAACTTACGAGTCACGCGTGGCAGTGAGTGGTGCCGTGAAGAAAAAGGCTTTATTTGATGTGAAGAAAGGCGAAAGTGCAGCCGATATCCTGCACTATGCGGGCGGTTTTGCAGATGACGCATTCAAGGAGCGCATTCGCGTGAAGCGGATGGGATCAGGGGGCTATGAAGTACAATCTGTGAGGACAGAGGCGCTTGCTTCATTTATGTTGCAATCAGGGGATTCCTTGATCGTGGACACTTTACCTACTACTTTCACTAATAGAGCCTTTATCGACGGAGCGGTATATTATCCCGGGGAATATGGCTTGAACGAATTCACTAACCTAAAAGATTTATTAACGGCAGTTCGTGTGAAGGAGAATGCTTCTATAGAACGCGCACTACTGAGTCGCTTGAATCCTGATTTAACGCCTTCAATGTTGCCTTTTAATGTAAAGGACGTGCTTTCAGGAAAAACAGATATTCGTTTACAACGCGAAGATAAGATTCATATTTATCCGATTATGAGTTTGCGCGAAGCGTATTCTGTGACAATAAATGGCGAGGTAAATCGTCCGGCGACTTTCTCGTTTGCTGATAACATGCGCGTGCAAGATCTGATTCTGCTAGCGGATGGCTTTAAAGAGGGGGCATCCCGTTCTCGCATCGAGGTTTCGCGTCGTTTGTTATCTACATCTACTTCAGATACGACGGCTTATTCGATTATTCATTCGATTGATTTAGGTTCTTCTTCGGCAGAGGAATTGAATTTCATTTTACAGCCTTTTGACATTGTTTCCGTGCGTAAATCTCCTTCTTATCGTACACAAATTACGGTTTCAGTAGAGGGCGAAGTGCTTTATCCAGGGAATTATACATTGTCTGGAAACAAGGAGCGTCTTTCCGATATCATTGCGCGTTCAGGTGGTTTAAAACAAACAGGTTATGCGACAGGCGCGATCTTATTGCGTAAGACACATGTGAACCAAACATCTGCTGATGAGGCATTATTCTCGTCGAAGATCAATACAATTTCGAATCAATCGAAGCGTAGTTCTGGTAATTCTTTTGCAGCCACGGATACGGCGAAAATTGCGTCGAATGTGAATGGTTTATTAGTGGACCAAAAGCCCGTAGGAATTCGCCTAGCGGAGGCGATGGAGAAGCCAGGATCGCTTTATGATATTATTTTAGAAGAGGGAGACGTGATTAAGGTACCTAAATTAACGCAGACGGTGCAGACTTTTGGTGCAGTCAATGTACCTCGCCAAATCGCCTACCACAGCGGCCTAGGCTTCCGCCGCTTAATCTCAGAATCCGGGTGGTTTGCTCCTAACGCATCACGCCGCTATGCCTACATGGTACGTCCTAATGGTGAAATCAAAACTACGAAACGATTCCTATTCTTCCGCTTCTACCCTAGCTTAGAGCCAGGTGCGGAGGTATATGTTCCTGCTAAAAAAGATAAAAGACCTATTTCTACGCCAGAGTATATCGCCATGGGAACGGGCTTAGCCTCTTTAGGAGGCTTAATTATAGCATTAATTAACACGGTGAAATAATGGCAGACAAGAAAACCATCGTTTTAGGGGATGTTATTGAATCGATCAAGCGATTCCTTAGCTATTTGCGCTCTCAGTTTATATTGATCACTTTTTGTGCGGTCGTAGGTCTTGTACTTCCTCTGATTTACCGAGCTATGCAGAAGCCTGCTTATGCGGCATCTACCACGTTTATTCTCGAGGAGAAATCAGCGAGTGGCGGAGGCTTAGCTGGGATTGCTTCGCAGGTAGGATTGGATCTGGGTAGCTTAGGTGGCGGAGGTTCAAGTGTTTTCAGTGGTGACAATATCTTAGATATCATCAAGTCCCGAGTTATTATTGAGAAAGTTTTGTTGACGCCTATTTCAGGGAATTCAGGAAAGACCTTAGCCGATTTATATTTATATTTTACGGGTTTAGGGGAGCGTTTACCGGCTCCTGTTTCCTTTGCTATTCCGGCAGCGTCTGTTGTTGCGCCGGCTCATTCCGTTTATCAGGACTCTGTTCTTTATGTCATGTACGATCAAATCGCTAAGAAAAATGTTTCAGTAGATCGCTTGAACAAAAAGGGAACCATCTTTAAGATTGTGACGGTTTCTCAAAACCAAGTGTTCTCGAAGAACTTCGCAGAGCGTTTATTGAAAGAGACGACAACGTATTACGTGAATGTAAAAACGAGTAATGCAGCAGCGAATGTGAAGCGTTTGCAGGCACGTGGGGATTCCTTATTGCGCGTTTTAAATGCTAAATCATACAATGCAGCTTCTTTCCAGATCCTAGATCCGAATGTGGCATTTAAATCAATGTCAGTTCCCGCGGAAGTGAGTTCTCGTGATAAATCGATTGTGTTTAGCATCTATGCGGAGGTTACGAAAAACTTAGAGATGAGTCGTATTGCCCTTGTTTCTCAGACGCCGGTCATTCAACTACTCGATGTGCCTAAATTCCCACTAATGGACGATCGTAAATCCTATGGATTTCTAGGTTTCGTCGGCATGTTCGCCGGATTATTGGTCGGATTATTCCTTTGCCTCTACCTTTATACGGATAAATAATGCGTCGGGTGTTTCTGTTGCGCGCTTACGGAGATTTTGCGATAGCGGTGCAAGCCCTAGCTGCGACCGATGTAATCGTTGCTTCTTTGCATTTGAAACCTCTTTATGATGCGCTTATTTCCCGTGGCTGTATTGCGCCTCGTTCTATAGAATTTGTGGATTTCGGAATTACAGGTTCACAATTAAACTTATTTACAAATCGGGGATTTTTGAGTTTTGACACATTCCTTCAATTAGCTAAAATCAAGAAATATACGCGCGCGAATCCTGGCTATATTGATTTCGTCGAACAAAGCGCGCGAGTGGGCCTCTTGAATTTCATCACTGGTCATTCGTTTAAGGCGTTTTTCGAAACGGGAGCCCCGGTTTATGCGGCTTATGGTTTGAAGTCTAAAGGGCTTAAAAAACAAGGAGACAAGGTGTTGATTTTGCCAGATGCACGTTTGCCTAAACGTATCATTCCAGAGGGTATTTTGGCGCGGATTGATGGGCGAGTAGCTCGGTTCGGTGCAGAGTATTCCAATTTCGAGCAATTAATCGACTTGATTCAGGCATCAGATTACGTGGTGGCGGCAGACTCTTTACCCTTGCACCTAGCCTTCCTATGCCGCAAGCCTCATTTTATTCTGTACCCGGATGGAGGCAAGCAGGATTTCTTCACACCGGATGCTTTAGCTTCTGGATCTTTCAGCACGTTTAGCCAATTCACCCATGTTTAAACGTGCGTTCGTCCTTTTTGCTGATCACGAGACAGAGCGTAAGGCTCATGTGGAGGAGATGCGATCTGAGTTGTCTGGTTTAGAGTTAGTGGAGCCTGTTTTCCCGTCACGTGTACACGTTCCTTTTTTAGAGGACCTGATTGAAAAGTCTCGCAAGCGGACTGGCAAAGCTTTATTAGCGACGGAGATAGGGGTGGTTTTGAGTCACCGCAAGGTGTGGCGGTTAATCGCACGAGGAAAGACGGAGGAGCATTTTCTAGTATTAGAATCAGATAGCAGGATAATGAAGGCAGAACTTTTGAAACCAGAAACGGCAGAGAAATACGATCTGTTCTTCTGGGGCGCTTGGAATGGTTATGCCAGCCTGAAACGTTCCACGAAAAAGAATGGAGTAGGAGAACCTTTGATTAAGTCCGTTTATGGAGCTTATGGATATTCCTTAAATGCGAAAGCCGCGAAGTATTTGTTACAAAAAACGGCGCGGGTAGCTTATCCGGTAGATATGTACAAGCGATTTGTGGATCCTACGGAGATTTCTATAGGAAGCATTATACCAGAAGTGATTTCAACCTGGCGAACGTCTGATTCACTGATTCGACGGGAGAGCCGTAGTTCTTTAATGACCGCTGAATTAATTAGAATGATTTTCTATTGTCGAAACACGATACAATCGTACTTTTGTTAATTATGAGTACAGCTAAATCTATCGTGGCGATTACTTGGGATGGCCAATCCAGCCCCATGGACCATATCCATTTCGACGCGGAGCCGGCTTTCGATTGGTTATTATACGATTACAGCGGTACGGTTGCGGAGGCGCCTTCAAAAGTGGCTCATTATATTTCTATAAAATCAGAGTGCAAAGGAGATGTGATGCAGCATATTTATGTCAGACTACAGTCAACGCCTTTGACCTATATTGGTTTTTTAGATGATGATCAAATCATCTCGGTTTCCGATCTCAACAAGCTCTTTTTTATTGCCACTTTAGAGAAATTAGACGTATTTCAGCCAAGTCTGAACCACGATTCCTATTATAATTTACGACAGTTCATACACAAGCCGGGCTATTTAGTCCAAGAATCCTGGTGGGTGGAAATTATGTCCCCTTTCTACAGCGAGGCCGTTTTTCAGGCTGCAGGACCACATTTCAAACATTCGATTTCTGGTACGGGACTCGATGTGTATTTGATTCCGACCATTCAACGTCTGATAGGTAAAACCAAAACAGCGGTGGTTCACGGGGTGCAACTAAAGCATGCGCGTCCGATACGCACGGGTAACCGGGTGTTCTCGAATGGGAAGACGAATCTAGAGGAGATTCGCTATGTGCAAGGTATTTGCCGTGCCATGGCCGCGGAAAAGCCGGAGCTTTTTGACTCGGCATTTCATTATCAAGTATTGGATCGCCGTTATGTGAATGGAGTGCCTTTGGCCCACAAAATCCAACGCATTCCCCGGATGATTCGAAACCTATATAAACTGATCGTGGACGCGAGTTACCGCTAATGGAGACCCGGAAAAATGTCTTTTATAATGTGTTACTGGCGATTACGCAGGTGTTATTCCCGCTGATCACGTTCCCGTATTTGGCTCGAACGCTGGGTCCGGAGCACGTAGGGGTCTTGAATTTTGCGGAGAGTTTCGCCCGTTATTTCGTTCTTTTAGCCGCCCTAGGAATTCCTATTTATGGGATACGCGAAGTAGCCAAAGCGGCTTCAGACCGCGCCTTGCTCACGAAAACCGTCTCAGAAATTTTCATTATCAATGCGCTAGGAACAATGCTCCTAAGCATTATTTTCCTTGGGTTTATTATGGCGGTTCCGCAACTCGCGGAAGAGAAATCCCTCTTCTCTTGGGCACTGGGCTACTTTGTTCTTCAAGTTTTTCAATTAGAATGGTTCTTCTCCGGGATGAACCAATTCAAGTTCATTGCCATTCGTTCCCTCGTGATTCGCCTGTGCTTCATCGCTGCGGTGTTTTTGTTCATTCGAAATACGAATGATTACGTGAACTATTTTCGGATGCAGGTAGGGCTGGCGGTGGTTTTGGCCTTATTTAATGGCAAAAGACTTTGGGATTTGCTCGACTTTTCAGGCATTTCGGTATCAGGCTTAGAGTTGAAGAAACACCTTAAACCGATGGCTTTGTTGTTTTTAACCATCTTCACGATCTCGGTTTACTTCTCATTAGACACGATCTTATTAGGCTTTTTAGCAGATAATGAAAGTGTGGGCTATTATTCCTCGGCGCTGAAGTTAAACCGATTATTGATAGGCGTCTTGAGCGCGATCTCTGTGGCGATGTTTCCAGGGCTGGTGAGTTTGTACCACAAGGGAGAGAAAGAGGCCTTCGTTTTACTTATAAAACAGTGTTTCTATGTTTTGGTGAGTCTTTCGATGCCCTTGGTGCTAGGAATCGTTCTATGCGCACCAGAGATCATTCATATCTTGCTAGGAACCGCGTTTGATCGAGCGATTTTACCACTGCAAATCACAGCTCCGCTGATTTTGATCATTAGTATGTCGGGGATTTTTGGCTTCCAAATCCTCAGTGCCGTAGGCAAGGACAAATCCATCCTTATTTCTGCGCTGATTGGTATGTTTATCAGCATAATCTGTGCGATTCAATTAGTGCCTACTTTCAAAGAAAACGGTGCAGCGATAACGATTCTATTCACTGAATTAGCGGTTTGTATCGCTTTCATCTTCTTCACGCGGAACGAAATTTCGCTTTCTAATTACACGATCGTGTTCTTTCAGCAGCTTTTGGGCTTAATTCCTTATGTAGGAATCGTGCTCTTGTTCAAACTCTTTGTGCCCACGCTTTTACTGAGATTGCTCGTGATAGGGGTATTTTCGCTGGCTTGGTTTGTGCTGCTGCAATTGTTTATCTTGCCTGATACCATTTATCGAACACAATGGAATCGCTTAGCGGATCGCTTTAACAAAGAGGAATAAACTAGCACGCAGCTGGAAATAGGTCTTCCCGTATTCCGCATATAAATCAATTTGTTCTTGAATCTTTTCCTTGTTCATATAAGGCAAATCCAAGTTCGTGTAAAGCCTCTTCATAGACTCTTTCCAGGTTTTATAATCCTTCATCACAGGAATGCCGTCATACAAAGCATAGTTGAAATCAAGTAATTGTGATCTTTCAGCTATTTTTCCTCCTACTTGCTGATTAGCATGGTTGCGGTACTGAAATAGTTTTTCCGGGTTAGCCTGGAGGGCGTTCTTTGCGGCAAAATAAAGACCGATCCATCCGTCGTGCAATAATCCGGGCAGCTGCGGGATGTCCTTTTGTAATAATTCGGAATCTCGCTTAAAAGCTAATCCGGCACCCGTCACTACATTGTCTACACGTCTCTCAAAATCTATTAGTTCGACTTGGTCATACGGAAACCCGATAATGTCCCATAAAGTCATATCTTCTTGTGTCTTTCCCTCAGCGTTTATGATGCTGGCATTGCTAAAAACGGCGCCTGCGTCCGGGTGTTCTTGGAAAAAGGCAAGCGTCTTTTCTACTTTGGTAGGTAACCAGACATCATCCTGATCCGCTAGAAAAATGATATCTCCGCTAGTCTTGCGAAGACATTGCTGCATATTAGCTACGGTGCCTAGGTTTTTCTCGTTGAAATGAAGCTGAATTTGTGGATGTTTTGCGGCATATTCTGTTAAAATGGCATGAGTTTCGTCCGTAGAACCATCATCGCAGACGATAACTTCGTGAACGGGAATACTTTGGCCTAAAATCGAATCCATTTGCGCCTTTAGATAAGCCGCACCCTGGAAGGTGATCATGGAGACGGAGAGTTTCATAGGATGCTTCGAAGGTAGGAAGTTAATACCTTTACTCTTTTTTCCAAAGCCCGGGAATCAAATAGGCTCAAATATGACATAAATTTCTCCCAATCAATTGCTTTTAAAACATCCGCATTATATCGAAGGGCTTCCATATCTGCTATTGTTTGGATTTCAGGATGGAGATACAGGTAATCTAAAATAGCTTTTTCTGGTTCCGCCATTAATACAGGCCCCTGACTTGTATAGAGCGTTTTGTATCCAAAAAAGAGACTATTCTTGATGGATCGATAGGTGAAATTACCTCGATCATTCTCAAAATGGGATGTTTTTTTTGTGGTGACCGAGGTCGAACTAAAAGAAGACTCTGGTATCAGTCCATAGTAGTCAAAAGCAGACTCTAATGAGATGTAAGAGGGTTTGCAAAGCAAATTCGCTACCCTAAATTGTGAGAATTCCGAACGCTCCATTTTGGCAAAACAATACCACTTATTTGATAATTTTTGCAAGTAATTTTTCGCTTGCCATTCCACAAGACGCCTAGAGTCAAAGTGTGGAAATGCTTTATAGATGTCTTGCGTGTTGAAAACACCGAAGACTTCCAGTTGTTCCAAGAAGGCCAGAAAGCTTATTCTGTTTCTCATAATTGTTATAATTAACAAATATAAGAAATATATTAATTATAAGTGTGCATTAGTAATATAAACTCTTGCATATTAGTAATGCATACTTTGTTTTTTAGCATTTTCCCCCCTTTTGTTCAGCACCGGATTATTCCTAACTTTGTTTATGAAGTTTTTGCTGTCGCTTTGTTTCGTTTTGTGTTTGTTTGGGACTCCATTATGGGCCCAAAACGCCATCCCCATCGGATTCTCCGACATCGATGAGCAAGTTCGCAATCTGCAACTATTAGGGAAAGTAGACGCCAGTCAATCTATGCTGGCTAGGCCCTTTTATTCTACGGGAAAGCAAAGTTACCAAGATCTGTACCGATTGATCGATCCGGCTGCCAATGATACTATCAAAAGTTATAAAAAAGGGTTATTCCAAGCCATTTTATTGCCCGCGTCTCTCTCTCAAAAGCTAAATACGTCCCGCCCTTATGGCTGGAATGATCAGGCAATGTCGAACTCAACTGGATACCAAATGCAAGCCAGTGCCGGAATTTATGCCCGTTTTAGCATTTTACATATACAGTTTAAACCCGAATTTGTTCACACAGCTTCCGGGGATTATGAAACGAGTGATGGCTGGGGACAGGTGAATCCATCTTTGGATCGTATTAGTTTAGGTCAATCCTCCGTGCGATTAGAGGCAGGAGGAATTTCGCTAGGGGTGTCAAACCAGAACCTTTGGTGGGGACCAGGACATTATTCTTCGCTATTGATGACGAATAATGCGGCTGGTTTTCAGCATTATAGTTTGAACACCACACGGCCCTTGAAGACTCCGATAGGGACTTTCGAATTCCAATTGATTTTGGGGAGAATGACACGGGATTCCTTGCAGGGATTTGAGAATAACTTATTGAAGAGGAGGGATCTAGCGGCTAATCCGAAAAATCGGCAATACAATGGAATCATCTTGACGTATCAGCCGCGCTTCTTAAAAAATGTCTTTTTCTCTGTTGAAAGGGCCTTTCAAAACTACGAGGTGGATCGTCCTGGCGCAAGATTCATGAACACCTATTTACCGGTGTTGAACAATTTATTCAAGAGCGATTATAATGACGATACACTGAGCAAAGACCAGATATTGAGTCTTTCCACCCGTTGGTTAATGCCGAAGAATCACGCAGAAGTCTATGCGGAATTTGGCTATAATGATGCGAAACAAAACCTGCGTGATTTGATGCTCGATATGTCCCACTCGGCGGCCTGGGTTGTCGGCTTTAAGAAATTACATCCATTGAATGCGCGCACCTTTATTTCCTTGCAAGCGGAAGCGTCGAAGATGTCCGAAACGCCATCATATCTCATGCGGGGGGCAGGAAACTGGTATGAACACGGGCAAGTATACGAGGGTTTTACGAATAATAACCAGATCATTGCGAATGGAATAGGCCATGGAAATGATGCGCAATCTATCGCAGTCAGCTGGAATCAAGGCTGGACGAAGTTAGGCTTGACTTTTCAGCACGTGGCTAATCGACCTACTACGGTCACTGGCGGGAATGCGGTGTCAACCCGAAATATAAAATGGGATGACTATGCCTACGGTTTACAAGGCGGATACCGCTATAAAAAACTGCTGTTTACGGCGGATGTGAAATGGGTCAATTCCAGCAATTATTTATGGGAAAAGGATCGTTCGAAATCGAATATCTACGCCTTCATTAATACGATTTTCTTATGGTAAAGTACGTTCTAGGCCTCTTATTGCTCTCTTGCTCGGTCTTCGCTCAGACGACTTTGCTGGATGATATTAGTTTGCAGGACGTGCAGCGAAATGGGCAATTGTTACATGGGACAGATTCGACGAAATACGAGAATCAATCGTTTATGATTCGTTCGACATCTCGTTTTCAAGAGTTGGAATCAAGAATAGGAGATAAGTTTAAACTACAAGGAATTTCATTGCGCCATACGTCTCAAAACAATAACCTACTGCCCTTCGGCTTTAACGAGGGGAACATGTATCCGTCGGTTGGTTTTCAGCGTCGCTGGAGTCTGGGCGTCCATTTTACCTGGCAGTTCCTGCATGTGAATCTTCAGCCGGAATGGGTGGAAGCGGAAAATTCGCATACCATTCCTTTTGCAGGAAGCCCTCAGGACGGGAATTATTGGACACGTGTGTTCTTTATTATCAATAATAATATTGATGCTTATAGTCGCTTCGGAACTGAGTCCTTGAAATATTTCTTCCCGGGTCAGTCGCGCGTCGCCTTGCGATTAGGGAATGTGGCTGCCGGTGTTTCTACTGAGAACAATTGGTGGGGTCCAGGCTTTAGAAACAGTTTAGTGCTCACGAATGAGGCGTCTGGTTTTTTGCATTATTTTGTCCAAAACCGAAAGCCGGTCATTACTCCCATCGGATCTTTCGAGGGGAAAGGGATCATCGGGATGCTAGAGAACACTTCATTGTTATCTCCGGAGGACAAGAACTTCAGACCTATCTGGGCGGGAGGAATTGAAAGCAAGAATAATTCTCAGCGCATGTTGAAAGCCTTTATCGTAAACTGGCAGCCTAAATGGGTGCCTAATTTCTATGTAGGCTACTCTTTTGCGCAACAGAATTACTTTACAAACGAAGACCCTAAGCCTGGAAAGCCATTTGTCGAAAACCCTCGAATGCAATTAGGAGCTTTTTTGCTTCGCTTTGCTTTACCAAAAGACCATGCGGAATTTTATGTTGAATTAGGTCAGCCAGATAAGGTCGTGGGGCCAGCCAGCTTCTTCGGTGATTCCACGAAGACGGGTTTTGTGCTAGGGGGTCGGAAGCTATTTCCTTTGGGCAAAAAACAAAAATCCTACTTACTATTAGGCATCGAATTCACGCAATTACAGTTGATGGATCCCGGTTTAGTGATCGATAATACACAACCGGGCGGGGAACCGCTACGCAACAGCTGGTACACCAGCACGCAAATGCGGCAGGGATATACGCATAACGCGAAGGTACTGGGAGCATCCATCGGTCCGGGTTCGAATAGCCAAACGGTTCATTTGAGCTTTCACCGCGGCCGTAGTTTGATCCGTCTACATGCGGAGCGAGTGGCGAAAAACAATGATTTCTACGTGTACCAATACTACGGAAGTGGTTATGAAAACCGCTATTGGGTGAATCTGATGACTGGCGTCGAGGCGCAAATTGGGATTACCAAAAACCTGCTGATAGGGGCCTCTTATTTGCAGACATCTGTGAATAATTACATGTGGGTGCGAATTGAGGACGAAAAGGCAGATTGGTCTGAATCCTCTACGAAGTCGGATTATACGAACCAGCAGTGGCAGGTTTCGCTTAAATACGAGATCAATGGACGTCGTTAAAAAGCTGTACTTGCAGGTCTATTTCTTCGTTATGGCACTCTATGTGTTCTTTAACAAGGGGATTGCGTATAGTTTTTTGGCGGAGGCTTTGTGGGCGGGGGGATTTATCGTGTTGTTTTTAACGCGCAAGGAATACGCTTTTGGCTGGGATAAGCGGACGAAGATTTTAGCGTTTTTACTGGCGGTCACCGTAGGCTATATCGGCTGGGGATTACGGTCTTATGCGTTATTTGATGTGATTCGCGACTCTTTCGTGATCCAGTATGCTTGGTTTGCCTTCTTCGTGTTTCTATTTAAAGATTTACGCGCGCAATTATGGGGATATATTATTTTGATCTATACGTGGTTCCCGTTTTTCGCCCTGTTGAATTTTTATTTCCAAAACTTCTCCGAATTCTTCGAGAATTTCATCCTCTTCGGATCCGTTCCCTTCGCGCTCTATAAATACGGCGATATGGGGGTGCATTTATTGATTTCCTCTTTGGTATTAATGCTGTATTTGAACCACCGATCGATCCGTTTTCAGGTGACTTTAGCCGTGGCTATTTTATTAAATCTCTTGATCATTACGGCCTATTCTCGGTCCGGAATGCTAGCTTATTTAATCAGCTTAGGACTATTTGTGTTCTACACGAAGCGGGAAGAAATGCGTAATTTGTTCAAACAATATGCCCGCTATTTGCCTATTATCTTGTTGATCGTTTTGCCGCTGTATGCGTCCATTAAGGTGAAGGAAAACTTCCAAGGGCGTAAAGTAGGAATGGAGCAGTTAGTGGAGAATGTGGGGTCGATTTTTGGGGTGAGTACGGATGCGACTTTGGATAAAAACAAAGTATGGCGTCTTATCTGGTGGGCCAATATTATTGATTACAGCATTACGCCGGAATACGCTATTCAAGGGAAAGGGCTGGGGATGAGTTTAGCGGATAGTGACGACGTGAATACGGATGTGGATGATTTGCGCTCGCCACATAATTTTAATTTAACGATTTTGGCTCGCTTCGGCTGGCCGCTGTTTTTGTTATGGTGTTATTGGCTGGTTTGCCTATTCAAACCGATGTTCAAACGGCAACTGAATGACCAGCAATTGATGATTTCTTGCGTGCTGTTCACGTTTTGGTTGAACGGCAGTTTCGACGTGTTTTTAGAGGGACCGATGGGAGCATTCCCCTTCTGGACCTGGGTGGGCTTGTATTTTTTAGGGGATTTCTTCCCAGAACCGGAACCAGAACTAGATGCAGCATCATAAGGTAGATATTTTAGGCACCCCGGTCTCTTCGCTGACGATGGACGAATTGTTCAGCGATTGGGAGCGCGTGATTAAGGGGGGTGAAAAGGCGCAGGTGTGTATCACGCCGGTGAATTCGATATTGGCGGCGCGCGCGACAGCGCGCGTTCAAGCGATTTACAAGCACGCGGATTACGTTCTTTGCGATGGCGTTCCCGTGAAATGGGCCTCGGAATTCTTAGGGGATCCCATTAAGGAGCGCATTACGGGTTTGGATGTGTTGCCGCGGATTTTTCCGTTTGCGGCTTCGCGAAATTTCACTGTATTTTTGCTCGGCGCTTCTCCCGGGGTAGCGGAAACGTTGAAGAAAGTGATGGAGGCGAAGCACCCTGGTATAAAGATTGTGGGAACCTTCGTGCCGCCGTTCAGAGAAGTGTTTTCGAAGGAAGAAAATCAGCAGATGATCGATGCGATCAATGCGGTGAAGCCGGATATGTTGTTGGTGAGTTTAACGGCTCCTAAACAGGATATTTGGATCGCGGAAAATCTGGCGAAATTAGATACGCACGTAGCCATCGGAATAGGAGGAGCATTCGAGGTGGCAGCGGGGATGATTCAACGTGCGCCTCTGTGGATGCAAAAAAGTGGATTGGAATGGTTGTATCGATTCTTACAGGAGCCTAAGCGGATGTTTAGACGCTATTTCGTGGAGGCACCGGTGTTCATTCCGCTCATCATCCAGCAAAAATTTAATAGGCATTTTGGTCGCCCCTGAAGAAGTTAATGACGGTCTGGAGGATGATTTGGCAATCTAACCAAAACGACCAGCGGTGAATATAACTCAAATCAAAGTCCACGCGTTCCTGCATATCCTCCGTCGTCCGCGTCTCTCCCCTACACCCATTTACCTGTGCCCAGCCGCTAATTCCCGGTAAAACGATGTGGCGTAACATGTAATTATCTACCGTATTCATTGATTCAATGTTCAAGGGAGTCGGGTGCGGACGAGGTCCCACCACCGACATATCTCCTAATAACACATTCCAAAATTGCGGAATTTCATCCAAGTTCGTCTTGCGTAAGAAGGCCCCAATCCAAGTAATACGCGGGTCTTCTTTTTGTGCTTGCTGGTAATTCCCGTTCTCATCCACATCCTCGCTTTCTTTCACCATCGTCCGGAATTTATAACAGGTTAAGGTCTCATTATTTAGCCCCCATCGTTCTTGACGGAAAAAAACAGGACCTTTCGATGTTATTTTTATGAGCAGGGCTATTAATGGGAATAAGATGAGGCCAAAAGTCAGCATAAATACGATCGAAAAAACGACGTCAAATACGCGCTTTAAGATCCGATTTTCTAATCGGTCCAGGGGAAGTCGCCCCACATTCACTACGGGTACTTGACCGATGGTCTGAATGCTCACCGAGGAGGTAGCATATTGTTGGAAATCTGGCAAAATACGGACTTTGGTCCGGTAATAATCACAGATACTGATGCAACGCTGAATGGTCGAATAATCCTCTGTAGGCAAGGCAATCACCACTTCATCAATGAAACGCGACTTCAAAATCAAATCCAGTTGGCTAATTTTGCCTAAATAATCACAGCCTTGAATGTTATTCATTTCATCGTCGATGACCCCCTCTACCTTATACCCGTAGTAATAATACTTCTCCACCGTTTCATAAAAATTCTTCGCCGCCGCAGTCGCCCCCACTAATAAAACTAGGTCATTCATCCGTCCTTGGTAGAAGGCAGCGTGGCGATTCTTACGTAAAATATACTTGGTAACAGCGGCTAAAACGAAATTGGAACCGATGAAATAGACAAAAAAGCTAAAGTCGTAGACTCCGCTCGGCTTCAAAAAGAAGAGACTCGAACTGAGTAAAATGGTAAATAAAATCAGGTGGTAAAGGATGAAAATGATTTCCTCGGCGAACTTATTGGAGCGTCTATCGGCATAGAGTTTGGAAAATGACGAGACAAAATACCAAATCACTAAAGCAAGAATTATAAAGGATGGATTCCATTGATCGAGGTGTCCTAAGTTCCAAAGCGCTACTAAATAGGCCGCGATGACCACCAGGGCATCGTTCATGTAGCGGATTAGAATAAATCGATTAGTCTTTTTGTTCATGGAAATCTTTATCACTCAAATTTACAAATTGCGGGCATTCCTACCTAAATTTGTTCATGCTTAAATGGATCTTTTTTTTCTTTTTGACCACACAAATCTTTGCACAGACGGTTCCCGTAGGAATGCCGGATTATTCAGAAGAGCGTTTGCGCAATCAACAACTACTATCTGGGGCGTCTTATTCGTTTACTATAAGGCCGGTTTCGGATTCCATTTCGGCGAAGCTGCTGCCCGCCTCTATCCTGACTTCCTATAATTCCGATGCTCCCATGGGCTGGAATGACGGCGCGATGATCCCGGCGAGAGGCTTGCAAACTTATCTAACGGCTGGTTTTTTTCTGAAATACAAAGCCTTGAGTTTTCAGTTAAAGCCTGAGCTTGTTTACGCAGCGAACCCTTCGTTTGAGACTTTTTCCTTGCAGGGTTCCTACCGCGCGCCCATGCTGGTGCTCTGGAATAGCATCGATATACCAGAACGTTTTGGCAATTCGACGTATACCCGTTTTCGTTTAGGCCAAAGTGCCCTGCGCCTCTCTTCCCGATCCGTCTCTGTGGGTATTTCCACCGAAAATCTCTGGTGGGGCCCCGGTTTCCGGAACTCCTTATTGATGTCAAACAATGCCCCCGGCTTTTTGCACGGCACATTTAATAGTGTGAAACCGGTAAAAACCTTTTTAGGCTCCTTTGAATTTCAGCTAATCGGGGGGCGACTGGAGGGTTCAGGAGTTCAGCCTTCGGCGTCTGATTACCTCGTAAATGGCATTAATTATGTAGAGCCAAAATCCTCCGATGCACGCTATATTTCCGCTGTAACCATCAACTACCAGCCACGCTGGATCCCCGGATTATTTCTAGGTTTTTCCAGAGCCTTTCATCTCTATACCTCGGATATGGGGTCTGGTTTGACCGACGTTTTCCCCTTTATATTGCCATTTGAGAAGAAGCGAGTGCCATTTGAAGATGAAAAGAGACGAGATCAATTAGCGTCTATTTCCGCTCGTTGGGTTTTCCCCGCCTCGCAGGTTGAAATCTATGGAGAAATAGGCTGGAATGATTATCCGAACAGTTTGATCGATTGGTATTTGTCTTTAGAACATTCCCGGGCTTATTTATTTGGAATGCGTAAAGCCTTCCCTCAGTCCCCTGGTCGCTATGTTCGCTTAGCCATTGAAAACACTTCCATGGACATGACGGCGGATCGCATAGTTCGAAATAATGGACCTTGGTATAGACACGATTTTGTACGTCATGGTTATACAAACGAAGGGAAAGTTCTCGGGTCAGGAATTGGTCCTGGTTCTAATCTCCAAACATTCGATGTGGCCTTTGTGCGCCCCGCTACCGTCGCCGGATTTACCATAGAGCGCTATGCGCACAACATGGATTATTTTTATGATGCCTTTAAAACCTATGATTCCAAATGGGTGGACGTGAATTTTGGTGGTTATTACCAACGCCACGTCGGTTCTTATGCCTTATCTGCAAAATTGAATTTTGCACTAATCAGGAATTACCAATGGGTATTGGATAATGTCAAACTAAATACCCAGCTGCAATTATCAGCAACTCGATATTTTTAGCCTTCAGGGTACAGATTCATGTATTTTATGGTAAATTTGAATAATTCATTCAACACCTATCATGAAAAATTTTGTTATCTTATTGTTAATCAGTGCATTAAGTTCATTTGTTTCGCCTGCTACGAAGACTGTTTTAGTCAAATCTGACCCTGCGGGCGCAGAGGTTATATTAAACGGTTACTTCGTGGGAAAGACCCCTGTCGAAATTAAGATCGACGAAAAGCAATATAATTTCATCTCCGTTTCTAAATCAGGCTACAAGCGCCAACGTGTCGAATTGAAAGGGGTAGGAAAAGAAATAGAAGTGAAATTAGAGAAGGATCTCTAAATCGTCTTTAGGACTTGTTCTAAATCCGCCCACAAATCATCCACATGTTCTAAGCCGATAGAGAAACGCAATAGGTTTCCCGGCGTCGTACTTTGCGGCCCTTCGATGGACTTGCGGTGTTCCACCAGCGATTCTACCCCGCCTAAACTCGTCGCTTGTTGAAAAATCTGCAGTTTGCCTGCCATTTCCCTTGTTTCCGTTTCACTTGTTTTGACTTGCAAAGCAATCATTCCGCTAAAGCCCTGAGGCATTTGTGCTTTGGCTAACGCATGCTGTGGATGTGATTCCAAGCCGGGATAGTGTACTTTCTCTACTTTCGGGTGTTTTTCCAAACGCTTTGCTAGTTCCAAAGCGTTCGCACTGTGCTCGCGCATTCTCAATGGCAAGGTCTTTAAGCCCCTTGCTAATAAGTAACAATCTAACGGATTAGGCGTCGCCCCCATCAATATCTGCACCCTTTCTATTCTTTTCGCCCACTCGTCATCTTCTTTCAATAATACTGCTCCACCCATAATATCGGAGTGTCCGCCGATGTATTTTGTCGTCGCGTGCATCACGATGTCCGCGCCAAGGGCAATGGGGTTTTGGAGGACGGGTGTCCCCAAGGTATTGTCTACGCCTAGTTTTAATTTATGTTTTTGCGCTATGCTAGCAAGGCCTTTTATGTCGGTGATGCTGAGCATCGGGTTCGCCGGGGTTTCTGCCCAGATGAGTTTCGTATTTTTCTGAACCGCTTTTTCGACTTTCGCTAGGTCTGTCATATCCACTTGAGTCACTTCTAATCCCCAGGGTCCTAAAATTTCTTCCGCCAGTTTATACGAGGCATAATAACCTACTTCCGGCATTAAGATATGGTCGCCAGATTTTAGGCATTGGAATACGGCGTTGACCGCGGCGAGGCCTGAGCCGAAGGCGAAGCCTCGCGACGCCCCTTCTAAGGCCGCCAGGCCTTTTTCAAGTGCAATGCGGTTCGGATTGGAGTTGCGGGAATACATATGGCCTTTCGGATAGGTTCCGTCTAAAGCCCGTTCAAAAGTCGTCGTCAAAAACACCGGTGCCGCAATCGCCCCCGCCGTTTCATCCTTCAAATGACTCCCATGTACTGCAATCGTCTCCTTTTTCATTTTTGGTTCTCTTTCAACTTAAAGTTTTTACCCAAATACAAACGACGAACTTGTTCGTCATCCGCTAATTCTCGTGGCGTCCCCGCCTTCAAAATCTTTCCCTCAAAAAGCAAATAAGCCCTATCCGTAATCGACAAAGTCTCATCCACATTATGATCCGTAATCAAGATCCCGATATTCCGATATTTCAATTTCGACACAATCGCCTGAATCTCCTCCACCGCGATCGGATCTACCCCCGCGAACGGCTCATCTAACAAAATAAATTTGGGATCCACCGCCAGCGCCCTCGCAATCTCCGTTCTCCTTCTCTCTCCCCCAGAAAGCACCTGCCCCAAACTCTTCCGCACATGTGTCAGCGAGAATTCTTCCAGCAGACTTTCTAGTTTTTCTTTTTGCTCTTCTTTTGACAATTTCGTCATTTCTAACACCGCCAAAATATTATCCTCCACACTCAACGTCCTAAAAACCGACGCCTCCTGTGCTAAATACCCGATGCCTAACCTTGCCCTTTTGTACATAGGTAAGTCAGTTACGTCCAAATCATCTAAGTATACCTTGCCTTCATTCGGCTTCACTAATCCAGTAGCGATATAGAAGGAAGTGGTTTTTCCGGCACCATTTGGCCCCAATAAACCCACAATTTCCCCTTGCGCCACCTGATACGATATGTGATCATTCACTAATCGCTGGCCGTATTTCTTGACTAAATTCTCTGTCCGTAAAATCATGCCTTAAAAATACGAATAATTTCGATGTTTTTGCGCTTTGCTTTTTCGCTGGTTCTACTCGTTAAACCCATTAGGTGCTCTGATTGTTCAGAAACGCCATGTTGTGAAATAAATCGTTCGGGGGCAAACTCGATTTTGAGGTATTGACAGTTTGTGTCAATTAATTGGGCGTCCAGCTCTAGATAAATGGACGTTACGTTAAATGCTGTTTTCGCCTATTGACAAAAGTTGTCAATTCCTCAGAATGCCATTTAGTGCTTTGAAGGCATTTCAACACTATGCCGTTTCCAGTACTTAGAGACCTATTATGGAATATAAATTCTGGTGAATATTAAAAGATTCTCTTTACTCTCTTATCTCTACTCTCCTTCCTGACTAAGCCGCAGGCGACTAAGTGACGTAGTCACGACTAAATTGCGCAGCAATGACCTCGCGAAGCTACAGCACTTCCCCCCTAACCGTATACCTCGTAGGCGACGAAAACCAGCGTAAAGCTTGAGAACCAGCGATGGTATAAGAAACTACCTGACCAGCGACTAGGCGCATGGATAGTTTTTTGGAGGTTACGTAAATTAAATTTTCCGAAGAAATATCAAATTCAACAGAAGCAGGGCGACCTAAGGAATCTAAGGTCACCATAAAAGAACGCACGGGAAGATCTTCACCTTTTTTTAACGAATATTGAATGAGACCAGGGGTCGAGCGATCCTCATAACTAAGGGCGTAGGCGGGTTTGTTGAGATCGGCTTCGTTGAAGAGGGCCCACTCTTTGGCCAAATCAACCTGAACCGAATCAATTACTTCAGTGTTGCCGTCTAAAATAACGGTCTTTTTTACCGAAATGGGGGAAGATGATAGGCGGTTCAGCTCTTTTTTCCAGTCGTAGAAATGAGTGGCCGGCTCAGGGGAGCTGGTGCACGCAACGAATGTGAAAAAAAGTAAAATGCTGAGGCGAATCATCCCCCCAAAGGTAAGAAAAATTTAAGCGGTGTACACCTCCTCAATTGGAATCTTCAAGACTTTGATGAGAAGGTAAATTTTCGTGGCATTCGGATAATGTTTGCCAGATTCCCAATAATTGTAGGCGCTTTGGGATACGCCGACCGCGGTGGCGACTTGTGATTGTGTCATTCGTAAGGTCAGGCGCGACTTGATCAATACGGTCGAAAAGACTAGTTTGGTTTTCATAAATATTTAGTGGTTACAGTTTTATTTTTGATAATATTCAGAGAATAAACCCAAAAACAAAACTTATTCCACTTTATAAGTGAAGATTATGAAAACACTGATATTCGTGCGCAATGAGAGTATAAAAAAAGTCCTCAAAAGACAAAATCGGCTTTTGAGGACTCTAATCACTACACTTGTAGGAAATTTATTTCACGCTGTATTTGTACTTATAGCGTTCAAAAAGTTGCGAATGTTTGTTATCTAAATTCAAAGCACGGCCCTGGATGAAGGCATGCGTTAAAACACTCGAACGCATATCTAACACATCACCTGTTGAGATGATTACGTTTGCATCTTTGCCTGCTTCGATACTGCCGGTGCGATCAGCGATGTGTAGGATTTTGGCAGCATTCAGCGTGATCGCAGAAATTGCCTCTTCCTTCGTCATTCCGTAAGCAGCCATCGTTCCTGCATGGAAGGGAAGGTCGCGTTGACGCCAGTTTCCATCACTGCCTTCGAAGCCCATCGAGAATAAAACGCCTGCTTTTTGAAGCATTCCTGGGGTCTTATAGGGTTGATCTACGGCATCGTCTTCGGTTGCTGGTAGGCTATGGATTTCTCCCAAAATCACCGCCACTTGATTCTCCTTCAAAATATCCGCAATCATATAGCTGTCTGTGGCTCCTACGAGAACGAGTTTGAAGTTGAATTCTTTGGCAAAATTAATCGCCGCCAACATCTCCTTCACTAAGTCACAGTGCACGAAAAAGGGCTTGCTTCCGTCGAATAATCCTTTAGTTGCTTCGAACTTCAAGTTCGTACTCGTATGCGTCTTCTCGTTCAAATACGCCTTCGCTTCTTGAAAAAAGGACCGCGCCTCTGCGAGGCGCGCCAATCCCGCTGCCACGGGATCCGCGTTCGCCCCTCTGCGTTGAAACGCCATCGGGCGGTTAATTAAAGCCGGCATCTTGAAGTGAACGCCATTATCCATCGCGTAAGCGGCATCTTGCCAGTTCCACGCATCGAGTTGAACGACGCTAGAAGATCCGGGGATCATTCCACCTTGTGGGGTGATTTGGGCTAATAAAACGCCATTCGAACGCACCGTATTGATGATTTTCGAATCGGTATTATAGGCTACGATCGAACGGATGTTCGGGTTCATTTCGCCTAGTTCCTCGATGTCGACGGTTGATTTCGTGGAAACGAATTCCACTAGACCCAAGCTCGAATTAGAGGCGATTAAGCCGGGGTAGACTTGCTTGCCTGTCGCATCAATGCGCTCCACATCTCCTGAAATAGTGACAGGGGAAGCGGAAACGGATTTGATTTTACCTTTTTCGAGAACGAGCGTGCCGTTTTCGATGACCGTTCCATTACCCACATGAATCGTACCGCCGGAAATGACGATGGTCTTGCTTTGGGCAGGGGAAGGGTGCATGGTTTCTTGTGCGAAAGCAGAAATACCGCTAAGCGCAAAGAAGAATGTATATATGATCTGTTTTTTCATGTTGAATTCTAGTTTTCAGTGTTATCCCAACGGCTCGAAATACGGTCCCAAATGCTGTTGCCATGGTGGTGATCCACCTCGCACTCATTTTCTTCTTTGAAAGATGGAGTTGCAGGGCGAGTCGATGCACCGCCTTTTTTCGCTCCGATCATTTTTTGGACTAAGCGTTGTTTCTCTGCTTTCAGTTCTGCCTGACGAATTAAGTCAGCAGCCCGATCGAATACGATAGCGCCGTCTACGATGGTATGTTCGGATTTGGCATAAATCGATAAAGGATTATCTGACCAAACCACGATATCCGCATCCTTGCCTTCCTTGATCGAACCGACGCGGTCAGCGACGTGTAACATTTTGGCAGGATTCAAAGTCACCATTTTCAAAGCGTCTTCCTCTGACATACCCGCGTATTTCACAGATTTCGCCGCTTCTTGGTTCAAACGACGCGCCATTTCCGCATCATCCGAATTAATCGCCACGTTCACACCCGTCTTTTGCATTAAATAGGCATTTTGTGGGATCGCATCCGTCACCTCCATTTTATAGCTCCACCAATCCGAGAACGTAGACGCGCTCGCACCGTGTTTGGCCATAATATCAGCTACTTTATAACCCTCTAAAATGTGGGTAAATGTATTCACCGTAAATCCAAAATGATCAGCCACCTTCATCATCGCATTGATCTCGCTCTGTACATACGAGTGGCACGTGATGAAACGCTTGTGGTTCAAAATTTCGACCAAAGTCTCTAATTCCAAGTCAATGCGCTTTCCAGGACCTTGCTTCTCATAGTCTTTCGCACGAGTGAAGGCATCCATCAGCACCTGCTCCACACCCATTCTTGAGTCTGGGAAACGTGGATTCGAGGTGTTATAAGAACGTTTTACGTTCTCGCCTAAAGCGAATTTGATAAATGGATCCCAGTTCGCAAACTTCATTCCTTCTGCATTTGCACCCCAACGCAATTTTAGTAATTGTGTTTGGCCACCAATGGTGTTACAAGAACCATGCAAAATATGGCTTGCCGTCACACCACCACTCAATTGACGGTAGATGTCAATATCATCTGGATCGATGACGTCTTGAATACGCACTTCAGCCGTTACGGATTGCGAACATTCGTTAATGCCGCCGGTTCCAGCTATGTGGGAGTGCTCGTCGATGATGCCCGCCGTTACGTGCTTGCCCGTTCCGTCAATCACGCGTGCCGAAGGATCTTTTAATCCTTTACCAATCGCCGCGATTTTACCGTTCTTTAATAGTACATCGCTGCCTGTTAAAACGCCGGATTTTTCATTCGTCCAAACCGTCGCGTTCTTGATCAAAATCGTCTCCGATGAAGCTGGCTTAGCCGTTCCGTATCCCGCAAATGGGAAAATAACGGAGCCTAATTCTAATTTATCTTCTTTCTTACCTGCTTTTTTCGCTACCGTGTCAGCCGCAGCGGATGCCGATGCTTTCCACGAAACCCAGTCGCCGTTTGCTAATTGGCCTGTTCCTGTGAAGGTCGCGCCTGCGAATGTTCCACTCAAGCGGGTGCGCTTGCCTTTGTCGGCTTTTGAGGTGAAGCTTAGGTTGATTAAGGATTCTTTTTGGGAGAAGTCGACAGACGTTGTGTCTTTGGCCAAAATCTGAACTTTATAGCCTCCTGGCTCACCAGAGATACTTAAAGTCGCCTTGTTCGCGCCTAAGTGTAAGTCGTATTTTCCTGCCAAAGAACTCCATTGTTCCTTCGCGATCGGATACGCATCGCCTTGCACCCAGTTCTCTATGATGCTTGTTTTCTCAGCGAAAACAGGGCCATTGGTGATGACGAAGTTGGCTAATTTTCCTGCATCTAGACTTCCGACCATGTCAGAAACGCCTAAGATAGTTGCTGGAGTTGAAGTCAAAGCCTCTAATGCCTTTTGCTCGCTTAAACCATATTGAATCGCCTTGCGGAGATTTGGCATAAAGCTACTCACGTCTTTTAATCCATTCGCCGTTAATGCGAAAGTTAATCCGGCCTTTTCGAAACTAGATGGATTCGTAGGCGCTAATTCCCAGTGCTTCATGTCCGCCATGTTCACAAAACGTGCGTCCGTCGGATCCTCTAAATCCATCGCCTGCGGGAAGTCCAAAGGCAAAATGAATTTCGCATTCGATGCTTTCATCTCGTCGATGCGTTGGTATTCGTTACCGCTCGCTTTGATAATGTATTGAATGCCAAACTCATCCCCGATTTTGTCCGCACGTAAAACAGACCACTTATCGGTTACCTCGAAGATTTGAGGAAGCACTTGAATCTCATTAAAAGAGGCCAAAGATAAATTCATTCCCTCTTTCGCCGGCTTCGATTTGTACCAAGCGGCGTCTAAGAAGTTTTGGCGTAAAAGCGCAATCGAACCCATCAAAGAGCCCGGATAATCCTGCGCAGAAGAACCTTTATTAAAGGAATAATGTGCCGACGCCTTCTCTTTCAAGATAACTAAGTTTTCTCTCTGCTTCGCTAAACTCACGAAAACGCCCGTTCCACGAGAAATCCCGTCCATCTGGTGCGTTAATACTGTGCCAAAACCTAGCTTGCGCAATTCCTTCGCTTTCGAATCATTCACCTCGAACAATTTCACATGCGAAACCTCCGATTTAATGGCCTGATTCCAAGAATACGGCCCTTTCGTGTTCGAAATCATTTGAGAAGGAGAGCGGTATCCGCCACCGCCTGCTGCTACGGGATTCATGCCATAATCGCTGTAAATGTCAATGAAAGACGGGTAAATGTATTTACCGCCACAATCGATCACCACTGCGTCCTTAGGGACAATTACAGCTCCGACCGATTCGATCTTACCATTTTTAATTACCAAAGTTGCCTTGGTCAATGTCGTTTTTGCATCTTTCACGATGGTCGCGTTCGTGAAGGCATAATAGCCATTCGACGGACTTGCGACGTCATTAATCGGGAAAGTGACTTGAGAAAAGAGAGACGTGCTCACGAAGAGGAACAGGGCTCCCAGCCAAAAAGGTTGAAATTTTTTCATTCGTCGATATTTGTTGAAGATTAAAGATAGAAATTTTTTTTCTTTGGCCTATCTTTGTCTACACATTTTGCCTAAGTCAAACATGAATACCGCTAATACGATCGCACAATTAGTTGCGAATCCAGAATCTCATGCCCGTTTTTTGAATACGCTTTCCTTTATGGAAAATTCTGGCGCTCGAAAAATTTCCAAATTTGAACACAAAAAAGAGGTCAGCCTCATCATATTAAAGCACGCCGCCGAAGAGCACCGCCACGCCTACTACCTTAAGAAGCAGATCAGCAAATTAGTTCCGTCCGGTTTCGAGACCTACGACGATTCGTTTTTGATCAACCCACGCACTTCTCGCTTCTATTTAGACTTATTAGACCTGCGCGTCAGCCAATATGCCAAGAAAAAGCTCGGTCTAGCAGGCTATGACGTAAAATGGGCGGCTTACTTATTAGTGACCTACGCTATCGAATTACGGGCAGATGAATTATATCCTATCTACCAAAAAATCCTCACTGAAACGAAGTCTAAAGTCCAAGTGAAATCCATCATCGTGGAAGAAGAGGGGCATTTAGCCGAAATGATTTCGCAGCTAAAATCAACCTGGCCAGACTGGTCAACGCATGCCGCAGTGGCCGTTCAGATTGAATCTGAGCTATTTCAAGATTGGGTGAGTTCGCTGGTAGAGGTGGCAGCATAAGGCCTGTTTCACAAAACGTGAACTTATTTCGTTTTTATCAATAAACTTTTAATCGCCAAACGGCCCGTGTAGTCAATTCTCTGTAATAAAATTGAAGTCTTTTGCTCTGCGAAATACTCGTCCACCGCTTTTCGGCAGCCTTCCCAGTGGCCATAATCATCGATGATCATAACGCCATTAGCACTTAATGAGGGATATAAATGGATTAATTCGTGCTTCGTGGAGGTGTACCAATCTGTGTCTAAACGCAACAGGGCAATCGCACCCGCAGGTGTGATTTGCGGAATGGTGTCTTCCACTTTTCCCTCCACATAATGAATGTTTGCTGATGGGAAAGAGCTGTTCGACATCGTTAATTTAACGTCGTCTAAGTTTGCCAAACACCAAACGGAAGTCTCCTTCTGGTCTTGGGTTTGCTCGAGCATTTGGTCTGCTTTTTGGCCCCTAAAATCCACATCCTCCGCCGTCGGTTCCGACATCCCCTCGAACGTATCGTATAAATAGAGGTGGCGATCGCTCACCCCGCGGTGCGCTAAAACCTGCGCCACCATCAGCGAAGAACCCCCGCGCCAAACGCCGCATTCCACGAAATCGCCCGGAATATTCTGATCAATCACATAATTCGTCGCCTGGTATAACGCAAACATCCGCTCCACCGAGGTCATCGTGTAGGGCTGGCATTTCTCATAAAAGTTCCAAAAGGTTTTATCCTGAATATCCGCATAGGGCCCAGTGGCCTTGCGATCGAATTTAGTGACTTTGTAACCGAATTGTTCAATGAGGCTTAGGAGGAATTTGCGCATAGGAGGTAATTTCTCCTAAAAATAGTAAAAATTTTGTGTTTTGCTATCGGCGATTCTCGGGTGTTGACAATATGTGTCAATAGTGAGAAATCGCAAACAGAGAACCACGCTAATTTCCCCTAAAACAAAAGACCCTAACATCGCTGTTAGGGTCTTTATTAATTGAAGTGGTAGATCCCGGACTCGAACCGGGGACACACGGATTTTCAATCCGATGCTCTACCAACTGAGCTAATCCACCTCAATTGCCCGCGTTAATCGGGAGTGCAAAAATAAGTAAAATTTTATTTAATCCCAATCTTGGGCTAAAAAAACCGAATAAATCTCGCAAGGAAGGGAATTATTCCCCGAATAGTCCGCTCGACAAATAGCGATCTCCACGGTCGCAAATGATGCAAACGATCACGCCTTCCTCTAACTCAGTTGCTAAGCGAAGGCTGGCTAATACGCCGCCACCGCTGCTCATTCCGCCGAAGACACCTTCGACTTTGGCTAAGGCACGTGTCATTGCCGTCGCATCTGCTTCGGAGATGTCCATGATGCGGTCTACGCGGGAGGGATCAAAGATTTTAGGGCGGTATTCGATAGGCCAGCGGCGGATACCGGGGATTTTCGAGCCGTCTGTGGGCTGGCAGCCGATGATTTGAATTAAAGGATTTTGTTCCTTTAAATACATCGAGGTGCCCATAATGGTGCCGGTCGTTCCCATCGAAGCCACGAAATGAGTGATTTGGCCAGCAGTGTCGCGGTAGATTTCGGGACCCGTTGTTTTATAATGGGCCAAATAATTATCTGGATTTTCGAATTGATTCAGCATAAAAAACTCACCAGACGCCGCTTTTTCGACAGCATAGTCCCGAGCGGATTCGATGGTTTCTGTCAGCGTCACGGTAGCGCCAAAAGCCTGCATCGTCAGCACGCGTTCGCGCGTCGAATTCGAAGGCATGGCTAATTCAATTTCGATGTCATATAAACGGGCGATCATCGCAAGTGCGATTCCGGTGTTGCCGGAAGTTGCCTCGATGAGCTTCATCCCAGGCTTTAATTCGCCGCGGGCGATGGCGCCTTCGATCATGCTTTTGGCTGCGCGGTCTTTGACCGAACCTCCCGGATTATTTCCCTCTAATTTCCCAAAAATCTTCACCTTCGGGTTCGGGTTCAGGCGAGATAATTCGACTAAAGGCGTGTTTCCAATTAAATCTAACAGCTGGCTCATATTAATCTTGGATGACTTTGACGTTCTCTTGGTGGTAAATCTTCGTATTCGCCGGCACGCTGCGCGTTAACCAGACGTTTCCGCCTATAATCGACCCCTTTCCTACGACGGTTTCCCCTCCTAAAATAGTGGCACCCGAATAGATGACTACTCCATCTTCAATCGTTGGATGGCGCTTCGTGGAGGCCATCGATTTATCCACAGAAAGGGCTCCTAAGGTTATCCCTTGGTATAATTTCACGCGTTCGCCTATCACCGTTGTCTCACCAATCACGATTCCCGTTCCGTGGTCCATGAAGAAATAGCGACCGATGCTGGCACCCGGGTGGATGTCGATTCCGGTTTTGGAATGTGCATATTCCGTCAAAATGCGAGGTATCAAAGGTACTTTTTCCTGGTGTAATCCGTGCGCTAAACGGTAAAAGGCCAGCGCATAAAATCCGGGATAGGTGCGAATCACTTCATACGAAGTCGTCGCCGCCGGATCGCCAGCGACCATCGCTTCTACGTCCGTTTGCAACAGGTCATAGATGGCTGGTATTTGGCCTAAAAAGCGATGAGAAATGACTGCAGGATCTTCCGTAAGCTGCTCTTTCATCGAATGCAATAAGCTTTCTAATCCATTTTCGATGCTTTCCCAAACGGCTTTCAGTTCTTCCGGTGTAGAAAAATGCTTGAGCGTTTGTTCCGGGAAAAGCGTCAACACGATTTTCGTAAATAGCTTCTTGATGTCAGAGGTCGCCGGAAATGGAGGCGTCTGCTGATGTTGCGTTAATAATTGATCTAAAAATTTCTTAGGAAGCATGTGTTAAAAGTAATTCGGTTTGTTCGATCGGGTCTAATGTGCGGACCTCGATGCGCGTAATTTGTGATTCGTTTCGTTGCTCTAAGCCATACATATAGGCCTTGTCGTAGTAATGCAGCGTGATTTCGGCGACTAAACTGAAATCCCCGGCGTCCAGTGCTTCCATCGCGATGGCGTAGCGGTCCAGGCCTAAGCGTTTCTTTATTTTGTCCAAAGCCGTAGCTAAATCCTCCTTCGGATACGACGCATACACGTGTACTAAATGAGGTAAACGGTAAAGAGCTTCAATGTCTAAAAATACAATCGGGGCCTCTCGCAGTTGATTATACAGCGGCGCACTCATGAATACCTTGCCTATATGGCGACTTTCATCCTCCACCCAGATCTCTTGCTTATAATCAAAACCGCGCAAAACGCGGTGCACTTCATTCTCAAAATGCTCGCTCGTAGGCTGTTCCTCTAGACCTAAATGTCCAAAAGCCGAACCCCGGTGGTGTGCCAAGCCCTCTAAATCCAAGACCTGGCGGCCTCTTTTTTCTAATTCATGCAAGATTTCCGTCTTCCCAGATCCTGTTTTCCCCCCTAAAACGCGGAAGGGAATAGGCTGATCAAATATCGCCAAAACCTCATTGCGATAGGCCTTATATCCACCCTCTAAAATTTTCACCTGTAATCCCGCCGTCTCAAAAAGCCAGGCCATACTGCCAGACCGCATGCCTCCTCGCCAGCAATGCACAAGCACGGTATTATCGACGGCTAGTTTTTTCGCTTTCTTTACCCATTTAGCGAGTTGCGGCCCCACCATTTCTAAGCCTAATTCAATCGCTTGATCTTTTCCCTTCTGCTTATAACAAGTGCCCACCGCCGCGCGTTGTTCATCGTCAAAAATGGGGAATGAAATCGCTCCAGGAATTCGAGCCCGCGTATATTCTCCAGGCGATCGTACATCGAGCACCGGGATTATTTTTGCGGCTTCGAGGAAGTCTGACGGACTTAGTTTTTCGGGCATATAAGGGTTATTTCGTAGAATTCGAAGTGTAATGGATCGAATGTCTGTAGTAATTCTTGTATAAAATCAGGATGATCGCTCGCGAATTCAAGGAAGTTCGTGTGGCGTTCTTGCCATTCTCCCCTAGGAAATAGGGCTTCCTTTAATGCCAAAACCTGTCTCACCTCATCCCCTTGATTGCGTTCGTCCGCGCGCTTCAATTTCTTGGCTAAACGCTCGAGACCTTTGGTCCAGCGTGCCTCTTCGGCTAAAACACTAGCTTCTAAGGTGGGATCGATGGCTTTTGCTCGTGCGGCTAGCTCAGTTAATATGGGTTGTAATGCTTGTACCTCACCATCCGTATCGAGTGTATGTTCCGTGCGTCCTGCCACAAAATCGCGGCGTAATGCGAGTTCGTTTTTAAACAAATCCGCTAAACTTAAACCGAGTTTCTCCGCCTTCTCCGCCTGCTTTTGCGTCTTCACGATCGCAAAGTTGCGCGGCAATAAAATAGGGAACGGGATTTGGTGTAAATCGAATAGCCCTTTTAGTTGCAGCCAATAGGCTACCTCCGCTGGTCCACCTATGTAGGCTAGGTTAGGTAAAATAACTTCTTGGTACAAAGGGCGTAAAATCACATTCGGGCTTGCTTCTGTAATTTCGACAGAATCCCCTTTTTCTAATCGGACGCGATCGGTAGCAGTCAGGCGAAAAAGGTTCACCGGACGCGCCGAGACCTGTGTTTTATAACCTAAGGCCTCTAATTTCTCTGTGGTCGCACGCACGATAGGTTCGTGCACCTGCTGTTTCAAATCAGCCTCCATGATAGGAGCGAAAATCGACTTTAATCGCGCATCATCCGCATCTAGACAGACTAAACCTTCGGCTCCGAAAAGCGCATGCATATATATTCGGACTGCTTCAGAAAGGGTTTTACCCTCCGAATAAGCCTGATCGAAAATTTCATTTCTAAATGGAATCTTAGGAAAATCACTGAGATTGAACCGCCCTACGGCTCCTTTTTGGGAAGTATTCCATTCGTATTTAGTCCCGAAAGCAAAGAAGTGATTAATCTCCTCAAAATCATGGTCCTCCGTCGCCATCCAATATACGGGTACAAAGCGTTGGGAAGGGTATGCTGCACGAAGAGCGCGCGCTAAATTAATCGTCGAAACCAACTTATAAATCACATAAAGTGGCCCCGTATAGATATTTAATTGATGTCCCGTGGTCACCGTAAAGGTATTCTCCTCTCGCAAATCCACTGCCGGCATCACCGCCCCAATGGCCGCATATTGTTCGGTCAAAACGGTTTGCAAAACGACTCGCGAAGAAGCAGGAAACCCTTTTTTATCTGAAATTTGCTCTTTGAACTTTGCAATTTGAGGACCATTCCCATAAAATTCCTGTAACGCTGGTTTCTCTGCTAGATAATCAAGTAGCAGTTTGGAAAAAGCGTTCAAAGAAGAAAAAGTATGCTTTTTATGAGACATTTTTGGCCGCGGAATGTTTTGTTCTAATGCTATTGTAAACGCTGTCAGGAATGGGAACGTTCAATTTCTCAGCCGAACTCTCCGGTTTTTCCCAATTCAAATACCCTTTCACCCAGGCAAAGGCAAGTCCTAAAGCTAAAATTCCCACGAATAATAAAATCTCGACCAGCGCATAGAGGGGGAATTCAGGCGCTGCCGCCGAAAGTTCCTTATTCTTCAATAAAGTAGCCGTAGGAAATAGGAAAACTAATTCAATTTCAAATAATACGAATAACAGCGCAATCACATAAAAGCGTGGATTGAAACGAATATTCGCATTTCCCACGGGTGCTTCACCAGATTCGTAGGTGCTGTTTTTCTCGACATTGGGGCGATTAGGGCGGATGAATCGGGCAAGCGTCAGAATCAAGCCTAGGAATAAAATCCCAGCACCTAAATAGGCAGCGACATAGCCAAATTGTTCGATCATTTTTTCAATTTCATATACCCCTTGATTACCGTAAAAGTGGTGATACCAAGGAAGAATATAATGATGTATTGTACGTAGTTGATGATGCCGGGGAAATTTTGGCCTAAATAATAACCTCCAGTAACTAGAATACCTACCCACATAGCGGCTCCCACTAGATTCAGCAGGATAAATTTATACCAAGATAAGTGGCTAATTCCAGCTAAAATGGGCGTAAACGTGCGCACGATGGGTAAAAAGCGACTGATTACTAGCGCCATAAAACCGTATTTATCGAAAAATTCCCGAGTCGAATCCAAGTGTTTTTTCTTGTAATACCAGCCATCTGGTCTGTTCATTAGCGATTTTCCGAAAAACCGCCCGCTTAAATAACCCACGAGTGAACCGATCACGGCCGCCCCAAAAATACTTAATAATAAGGTGCTTAAAGGCTCTTTTAGCACTCCGGTGCCGCCAAAAACGCCCGTCAAAAACAATAAATAATCACCAGGAAGGAAAAACGCGAAGAAAAGGCCATTCTCAGCGAAAACAATCAGGGTAATTACTATCAATCCGGATCGGATAATAGTTTCAGAATCAGTGAGCTGATGCCACAAAAGATTTATTTCATCCATGATTTAGGCCTACATTCCATCTTAATATTAAAATGAAAACATAAATATGGGTGAAAAATTCGAATTTTTGTTACATTTGGGGGATGAAAAATGTCCTTGCATACGTTCTTTTTGTTCTTTTATTCGCCAGCGGCTTGTTGCCCAAGGTGGGTATGGAGCAGGCCATTAAGGCGAACGAACTAGTGAAGCATTTTCAAGATCACAAGAAGCAAGCTCCGGCAGGTTTCAGTTTTGCCGATTTCCTTTGGATGCATTATTCAGCTGATTCGAAGCATGCAAAAACTACAAGCCACCCCAGTTTACCGAGTTTTGATTTCTCTGGAGCGATGGGCTTTGTGCTTCTAGTTACTTCCTTGTTCTTTGTGTTCGCCGCTAGCCTGATTATTATGCGCCGTCGCTCGGAATTCTACGAAAATAACTACCATTTCTCTATGGAGCGTGTTTTAATCGCGCCTCCCCGATTTTAAAATTACGCCTAAAGGTCGCGGCATGAGCCGTTCATGTAAATGCTTAATTTTAACATCATGATTAATTCCATTATAAGTTTTAGTATACGCAATAAATTAGTGGTCGGGCTTTTTGTCTTGGGACTGATTTTTTGGGGAGGATATTCGCTGAGCAAATTGCCCATCGATGCCCTGCCAGATATTACCTCGAACCAAGTGCAGGTGATTACACAATCCCCAGCGCTGGCTACTTCGGAGGTCGAAAAATTCATTACGTATCCGCTGGAAATCTCCTTACGGACCATCCCGAATGTAAAAGATATCCGCTCGATTTCTCGGATGGGTTTATCCATTATCACCGTCGTTTTCGAAGATGAGGTGGCTACGGAAGTGACCCGGCAACAGGTCGCAGAAAAGTTAAAGTCGGCAGAACCTTATTTATTACAAGGCGCTGGAGTGCCTGAAATGGCGCCTATTACGACCGGATTGGGGGAATTCTTCCAATATACCTTGGAAGTAGATAAAGCATTTAAGGATCAATATTCTCTCGCAGATTTACGGACCTACCAGGATTGGTTGATTAAACGCCAGCTTTTGGGGATCAAAGGCGTGGTGGAGGTTAGCTCTTTTGGTGGTAATGTGAAACAGTATGAGGTGGCGGTGGATCCGGAGCGTTTGCGTGCAATGAATGTGAGCGTGAACGATGTTTTCAAGGCGATTCAAATCAATAATTCGAATTCGGGAGGTAGCTATTTAGAGAAGGGGACGGATGCCTATTTCATTCGTTCAGAGGGGATGCTAACGTCCTTAGAGGAGATTGAAAATACGGTTGTTGCCCAAAGAGGCGAAGCCGGTCTCCCTATTCTGGTGAAGGATGTCGCGAAAGTGGGTTTTGGGAAGGCAGTTCGCTATGGCGCCATGACCCGAAACGGAGAGGGCGAAGCAGTGGGTGGCGTCATGTTACTTTTAAAGGGGGCAAACGCGAATCAAGTCGTGCAGGACGTGAAAGTTCAGTTAGACATAATTGGTAAAACCTTGCCGCAAGGAATTCACATCGTACCCTATTTAGACCGCAGTGTCCTAATTGGCCGTGCCATTAATACAGTGGAGAAGAATCTGATCGAAGGGGGATTAATCGTTTTGTTTATTTTGATTTTATTATTGGGAAATTGGCGCGCTGGTTTGATTGTGGCTTCGGTGATTCCACTTTGTCTTTTGTTTGCCTTTGCGATGATGCACATTTTAGGAGTGTCGGCGAACCTGATGAGTTTGGGGGCGATTGACTTTGGCCTGATTGTGGACGGTGCCGTCATCATCGTGGAGTCCATCATTCACCGGCTCCATAGCCATCGAAAGGGTGAGGAATTAAGTCAGCAGGCGATGGATGAGGAAGTGGGTATTTCTGCCAAAGCCATTTTCGGCTCTGCTGCCTTCGGTGTCATCATCATTCTAATTGTTTACTTACCGATTATGGCCTTAGGTGGCATTGAAGGAAAGATGTTTAGGCCGATGGCTCAAACGGTGAGTTTCGCCATCTTTGGTGCTTTGATTTTATCATTGACGTATGTTCCCATGATGTCAGCCTTGTTTTTGAACAAGAAAATCAGTCATGAGTTGACCATCGCGGACCGCATTATGGGCTTTTTATACCGTGGCTATCAACCCATCATTCACTGGGCTTTGAAGCAACGCAAATCGGTAATTATAGGCGCATTTGGCCTATTTGTGGCCAGTGGTGCACTCTTTATGACTTTAGGCGGGGAGTTTATTCCCGAACTGAATGAGGGCGATTTTGCAGTAGAGACGATCTTACCTACGAATGCGTCTCTTTCTCAAAGTATCAAAATCAATACGGCAGCTCAAGCTATGCTGATGAAGAAATTTCCATCAGAAATAAATCAAGTTGTTTCCCGTATTGGGGCATCCGAAATTCCCACCGATCCGATGGGGATAAATTCCTGCGATTTAATCATTCAATTAAAGGATCCGTCCGAATGGAAAAATGCGAAGACCATGGAAGAATTAGAAGAGAAGATGGATAAGGAATTAGATGCTTTTCCAGAGGTCAATTTCGAGTTCACGCAACCGATTCAGATGCGTTTTAATGAGCTGATTGCAGGAGTGAAGTCAGATATTGCGGTGAAGATTTTTGGAGAAGACCTACAAGAATTATTTGATCATGCGACCGAAGCGTCCCGATATATTCGTCAAATCGACGGCGTAGGTGATATTAAGGTCCAGCAAATCGATGGCATTCCTCAACTCGTGGTGAAATACAACCGCGTGAAGATGGCGCAATATGGTTTGAATGTAAACGAAGTGAACTCCGCTATCAAAATGACCTTTGCGGGTGAAACGGCAGGGATCGTGATGGAAGGGGAGAAACGTTTTGATTTAGTGGTGCGGATGGATTCGGTTCACAGACAAGACATCCAAAACCTCCGCGAACTCTATATTGACCTACCTTCCGGCTCACAAATTCCACTGCAAGAAGTGGCAGACGTGAGTTATGAGAATGCGCCTTTAGAGATTTCTCGCGATAACACGCACCGCCGCATCACCATTGGTATTAACGTGAGAGGCCGTGATGTGGAAAGTGTCGTAGCCGATATCCAAAAAGTCATGAAGAACAAAATAACGTTGCCTGCGGGTTATTATGTGACCTACGGCGGAACTTTTGAAAATTTACAAGCGGCGAAATCGCGTTTAGCGCTGGTGGTTCCGATCGCCTTAGCCCTGATTTTCGTCTTGCTTTTCTTTACCTTCCATTCCTTCTTAGAGGCGGCCATTATTTACTTGGCGATTCCTTTATCAGCGATTGGTGGTGTGGTGGCGCTTTGGCTCAGGGGAATGCCCTTCTCGGTTTCGGCGGGGATCGGCTTTATTGCCCTGTTTGGTGTCGCGGTTTTGAATGGAATCGTTTTGCTGTCCTACTTTAAGCAATTAGCGGAGGAAGGCTTAGGTGTGGACGAGCGTTTGAAGAAAGGCTTGGAATTGCGTTTTAGACCCGTGATTATGACCGCGGCGGTGGCGTCTTTAGGTTTCTTGCCCATGGCGCTGAGTCACTCACCTGGAGCGGAAGTTCAGCGTCCATTAGCGACGGTCGTGATCGGTGGTTTGATCACCGCGACTTTTTTAACCTTAGTCGTTATTCCAGTCGTATACTCGATCGTGATGGGCCGTAGAGAAAAGATGTTGAAGGCCAAAGGACTAGGCATGATCGTTTTATTTATCTTGATGTCATTTAGTTCGTTTGCAGTGACTAAGCCGGAGGCGACTAAGTCACGAAGTGACGACCCATTGACAAAGTCGCAAAGCGACGACTCCCGCCTGTCGACTAAGTCACACTGCGACGACTCATTGACTAAGCCGGAGGCGACTAAGACGCAGTCGACTAAGTCACGAAGTGACGACCCCTCCCTTCGGACTCTTTCCCTCCGGGCTTGCCTCGCACAAGCCTCCACGCGCAACGCCCTCCTTGCCACCGGCATCGCCGACGTAAAAACCTCAGAAGCCCTCATCAATTCCGGGAAGGAATTGCCCAAGAGCACAGTCGATGCGCAGTACGGAAAGACGCAGACCTCTTCTAGTCAGGATTATACGTTGATGGCATCCCAAAGCATCCCATGGCCCACACTATTGAAGGCACAGGTGAAGGCTTTGATTTCAGCGAAATTGATGAGTGAAAAGCGTTTAAAAATCACCCAAAACTTAGTGGCATCGAGCGTGAAATTCTATTATTACCAGATTTTGGCACAGCAAAAAAATCTAGCATTTTTGCAAGCACAAGATAGCCTATACACGCAGATGAAGCGCGCGGCAACCATTAAATTCCAACAAGGCGAGACGAATCGTTTGGAATTAATGGCGGCTGAAACCCGTTTGAGAGAGTTTCAGCAGAAGCGAATCGCGCTAGAAGCGGACCAGAAAACGGCCTATCAAAACCTGGCGTATTGGATTAATGAACCCGGCGAATTCGAAATCGAAGGCAAGGAATCCCTGACAATGGAATCCGGTGCTGCGGGACTTGATCTGTCTAAAAACCCAACCATCGAACTTTTAGCCGAGCAGGTGCAACATGGGAAATTGCTGACAGCAGTAGAACAGGAACGCTTGAAACCTGATTTGCGATTTGGTATAACCTCTCAGAGTATTGAAAATGTAGGGGGCCAAAACTTTGTTCAAGCTGGCCTGGCTATTCCAATTTTTATGAAGGGCCAGAAAGCCAAAATCGCCTCTGCCAAATTGCAAGAGGAGGCTTTTGTCAGCCAAAAAATCCAAGCCGAATCGGCTTTGCAAACGGATTACAAGAATGCAGAGGCAGCAGTCGCAAAATACCGCGCTAGTTTAGCCTACTATACCTCCACGGCGATCCCGCAGGCGGCTTTATTAGAAAAGACAGCCCTGAAAAGTTACCAGCAGGGGGAAATCGAATACGTCGAAATGTTGCAAAATACGCAGCAGGCTTGGCAGATTCGAGAGAGTTATATTCAAGAAGTCAACGCCTACAATCAGGCGATTATCACACGTCAAACAATCATTGGAAATGAATAAGTTATTCAAATTTGCAGCGCTAAGCCTTTTATTCAGCTTAGCCGCTTGCTCGAAAAAAGAAGAAACGTCGGAAGAGACCCCGATGTCAGAAATTAAATTAACGGCGGAACAAAAAACCAACGCTGGCATCGAATTCGGTGTTTTGGAAGAAAAAGATATGTCCACAGAAGTGAAATGTACAGGTGTGGTCGATGTACCACCGGTGTCTTTAGCCTCGATATCGATTCCGATTGCGGGTTATGTGAAGACTACCTACGAATTGCTACCAGGTAAAAAGGTATCCAAAGGCCAGGCCTTAGCGACTTTGACTTCGCTCGATTTCATCCAAATGCAACAGGAATATTTGCAGGCACTTTCGTCTCAGACTTTTATGAGTTCAGAGAAATCACGTCAACAAGTGTTAACGAATGAGGAAGTGGGATCGAAGAAAAAGTTGCAACAATCGGAAGCGGATTTAGGCAATGTGAATGCGCAAGTGAAGGCTTTGGGTTTGAAACTGGAGGTCTTAGGCTGTGATTTGAAATCGCTGGCTAAGGGAAATATCTCTTCTGTTTTAACTTTGCGTTCGCCCATCGACGGTTATATTGAAGATCAATTCCTAGCGATAGGCAAATATGTCACGCCGTCTGATGTGTTAATTAAGGTGGTGGGAATGGAAGATAAGCACGTGGAATTGAAGGTATTCGAAAAGGATTTGGGAAAATTAGACATCGGTCAGATTATCGAATTTGAATCAGAGGGCCAAAAAGCCAAAGCAAAAATCTTCCTTATTGCTCCTCAAGTGGACTTAACAAATCGCACGACCTCCGTTCACGGACACTTTGAAAATAAGGCAGACGAAAAGAACTTTACGGTGGGTCAATTCGTGAGCGCACGTGTTAAAGTGGGTACACAGAAGATTCCAAGCATTCCTCAGGCGGGTTTGGCTCGCGTGGGTAAAGGAGGCTTTATCTATGTAGAAATGGCCAATGGCGTGATGGCCCAGGTGCCTGTGGAAATTTTGAGTTCGACTCCGGAATTTGCTGGAATTAAATTATTGAAAGAATTACCGGCCGGGAAATTAGTCATCAAGGGTGCCTCTGCTTTAGAGGCAATCTTTGCGAAAGATTAATCTGCCAATCCTGTCCAGATCGTATAATCGGCCCATCCTGCAGGTGGGTCGATTTTTTTGTCAAAAATTCCGAAAATGGTCGATCCTGATCCGCTCATGGCTGCATAGCTAGCACCCAAGGCATACATTTCCTCTTTCAGTGACGCTAATAAGGGGTAATGTGGGAAGATGCTTTTCTCGAAATCATTCGATATCGTCTCTTTCCAACCCTCTTTCAAAATAGCTTTGCGCAAATCGACCGGGGCTTTTGATGGCGTCACGCCCGCATAGGCTTCCGCGGTGGAGATGCCCACGGCAGGGTATAATAAAACGAGGAATTTGCCTTTCAAATGGGCATTTATCGGACTTAATTGATCTCCCTTTCCTTTCCCAAAAGCCGCCTGATTCGACAGAAAAAACGCACAATCGCTCCCTAATTTTGCCGCATAAGGTTGTAAATCCTCATTCGTTAAGGGTAATTGAAAGAGGTCTCTTAAGCCCTTTAGTGTAAAGGCAGCGTCTGATGATCCTCCGCCTAAACCAGCGCCCATCGGGATAATTTTATGCAGATGAATATGTACCGGAGGCATTTTATGCTCTTTTCGCAACAGCTCATAAGCCTTGTAGCAAAGATTATCTTCTATGTCCCCCTGAATGTCGAGCCCAGAAGAGCTAAAACTAAACTCATCAGAAGGGCTGATTTCTAGCACATCCGTCCAAGGCACCGGAAAGAAGCAGGTCTCCAAATCATGAAACCCATCCTTGCGTTTCTTCGTGATGTATAATCCAATATTGATCTTCGCGTGCGGAAATAAAACCATATTAATCTTCTAAAGAGTTGCCTATCCAACTGAAACGAACCCACAGACTGACAAAGAACAGGATGAGGCTAATTTCTGCGAATAAATATGAAAGGGAGATATGTTCTTCCCAAGTAACGGTTTTCACAATCGAAGCCTCCATTTTATCAATTTCTTGGAAGATTTGTTGTAAAGCCTGGCTATTAGTAGCCCGGAAAAATTTGCCCTTGGTGATGCTTGCGATCTCCCTTAAGGTACTTTCATCTACGGGATCAGTGCTGGCTTTCAGGCTTCCCACCGCAATGGTATAGACTTTAATATTAAAGTTTTTGGCTAGTTCTGCGGAGGTTACTGGATCTAAATTTCCGGCGGTATTGTTTCCATCAGATATCAGGATACTGATTTTCTTGGGGTTTTCGCTGTCGCGGATTTGGTTAATACACATCCCTAACGCATCCCCCAAAGCTGTCCCTTCTTCCACGATTTGTTTCGTCTGGAATTGCTTTAATTGATGCAATAAAAAGGCCGTATCCGTGGTGATGGGGCTAGCTAAATAGGGAGCGCCCGCAAAAGCCACCAAAGCGATAGGATCGTGGCTGCGCTTTCGAATGAATTCCGTCCCCATCGTTTTAGCCGTCTCTAATCGACTAGGCGATATATCCTGCGTCAGCATGGAAGAAGAAATGTCTAAGGCAAGAGCGATGTCGATGCCTTCTACTTGTTTCTTTTGGTGCTTGATCACCCGGTAAGGCCCAGCCGCCACGATGATCAAAGACGAAATGCACAGTATCTGAATGATCATAGGCACATAACTCAGTACCAAAGAAAGGCGATTTTGTTTCAGCGGAACCGATAATGATAATTCGAGGCGAGGTTGATTTCCCCGCTGGCGAAGGTACTTAATAAAGTAAAGCAAAAACGGCCAAATCAAGCCATACAAAAACAAGCCATTCTCCCACTCAAAGCTGAAAAAAGCCTGTATTTGATGCCAGGAATAGAGCGGATTAAACTTCATTATTCTTGATCTTCTCTAGTTCTATTTCGTATAAATTTGTCGCTAAGGCGTCTAAATATTGAACGGATTCCGTCGTTTTAGCAGAGAAATTTCCTCCATAAATGGCCGAATCCATTTCATTTAAAACCTTTTCCATCGCCTCATCTGCCAAATTATCCAGCATCTCCTTCGAGGTAAAGGTCGTGAATGGCAATTGCGTTAATTCCTCTACATATTTCTTCCAGGTAGAAAAGGCTTTCTCTAAATTCGATAAGCCCACAGGCGTGCTTGCCACTTGACGCGTATAGCGCTGGAAAGTACGTCTAAATTCCCGTCTTCGTCTCCACAATAAGTACCGTTGAAATAGTTTCGTAATCGTTTTGCCAAAAATCCAATAAATCAATCCCGCCAAAATAAAAAGACTAATCCCTGTCGCAAATACATTTTTTAGATCTGTTTTAGGGCTAATAGGTTCGATCGGAATGCTTTGGTACAATGAATCTAAATCAATTTGTTCCGGATGCGGCAGCAAGCGTTTTAAGTGAATGCTGTCTACGACCGGGTATATGATCGTGCAATCCGGTTCCTGCACTAGGTAGATGGGAATTTGGAGTTTTTGGACCGGGGCTAAATTAAATAAACGCAAGGTATATACGGCAGAATCCAAAGACCCGGAGGCCGTTGTTTTTGTCGCAAAGAATTCCCTTTTTACGGTTTCAAAAGACCCAAAATTCCGGTTCGCATTCGGAAAAAATACCTCTTGTCCCTTCGGATGACGCACATACAAGGAATAGTGAATCGGCTGCCCTATGACAACGGAATCCTCCTGAAACTTTCCCTTAATGATGAATGGCGTCTCTTGCATTAACGTCTAGCATTAAAAAGTTTCACTAAAGCCGGCACGAAATCTTCTCCAGAACGCAATTCCACGTAATCTGCATGCCATTTCTTGCACATTTCCTTCAAATCTCCGCCGCGGTTTTTCACCTGCTGTTGGAGTAAATTCTTGAACCCTCGCGTAGAGGTATTCACCCAAGTAGTCCGCTTGCGCTCTGGATCGTAAATGGGAATGATGCCCATGGAAGGCAAATTTATCTCTTGCTTATCGAGTGCATGCAAGACCACTAAATCATGCTTTAATGCCGCAGCTCGCAATAAATCCTCGTAACCTTCGTCGATGAAATCAGATAAAACAAACAGTAAACTCTTGCGTTTCAAAGTCTGCAATGCAAAGGTTAGCCCTGCTTTTAAATCCGTCGCCGTATTCTCCGGCTCCACCCGAAAAAGTTCTGAAATCACCTTATAGCCATGTTTTTTGCCCATTGCCGCCGGCATATATTTCTCATTTTTATCGCTAAAGCAGACGAAGCCTAAGTGACTTGCTTCTTGAATAGCCGCAAAGGCTAAAACGCCAGCGACTTCCTTCAACGTTTTGATTTTGCTATTCCCGCGTCTACCCACAGAACCCGAGGCGCTAACGTCAATTAGGAAGAAGACCGTTTGTTCTTTTTCCTCCTTAAATAGCTTTACGAATGTACCATGACCCTTCGATGAGGTGTTCCAGTCAATGTGCCTCACGTCGTCTCCATAATGGTACTGGCGAAGGTCACTAAACTCTAAGCCCGATCCTTTAAAGACGGAGGAAAAATTTCCATGCATTTGCGTGTTAATCGCTTTTCTAATGCGAATTTCCAGCTGAACGACATGGGTCAGGAAGGCTTTGATGTCCATATCCACGAGACTAAATTACCTATTTTTTACCCAATCTGAATGAAATGAGCTAAAAGCTTTCTAATTTACGGGTATATTTACAAGATGAAAAAGGGTTTATTATTGCTTTTCTTGGCCTTGAGCGCGGGTACTTTTAGCGCCTGTGTGAATGAATCCTCGAGTGATCGTTTAGAGCAGGAGCAGATGGCTCAGGTTTTGGCAGATATTCACATAGATGAAGCTATCATCCAAAACTTGCACGTGGGCAATACCGACACCTCACTGGTCTTATATCATGAATTATCTCAGCAGACGTTGAAAAAACGTGGACTAGATTCGATGCAGGTAGCGAAAAGTTATGGATCCTATGTGAAAGACCCAGCTGCCTTTATCAAATTATATACCCGAGTAAATGAGATTATTGAAGAGCGCCAGAAAAATACGGCGGTTAAAAATACCGCGGTTAAAAAAGCCGCAGCTAAAAAACCATGAGAAAGCTTCTTCTATTATTATTGTGTGTAAATCTATTTTCTATGGCACAATCACCTGTTATTCAAGGGCATAGGGGCTGTAGAGGCTTGTATCCAGAAAACTCACTACCCGCTTTTAAACACGCCTTAGAGATGGGAGTGACCGTACTCGAAATGGATGTTTGCCTGTCTTCGGATGGCCAGGTATATGTTTCGCACGAACCCTATATGAATCCGTTGTATGCCTCGTTTTCGGATGGGCGTCCGGTGACCGATGCATCCATTAATTTATACCAAAAAACGTACAGCGAAATCAAACCCTTCGACGTAGGATCTCGTGGCAACAAGCTTTTTCCAGAACAAGTACGCGTATCGACCTATAAACCATTGCTTTCAGAGGTTTTAGCCCTAGGGGAAGCCTTTGCACGCAAGACAGGACGTCAGATTTTTTATAATATCGAAATCAAATCCGAACCCTCCGAATATGGAATCTCCCAGCCGGCGACGGTGAAAGAATTTTCGGACCGCGTTTGGTCGGTGATTGCTGGGCAGATTTCGCCTTCCGTTTTGATCTTGCAGAGTTTCGATTTTGCGATTTTGCAATACTGGAATAAGGCGATTCATAAAGGCCGTATTTCTGCCTTAGTGGAGAAAGAGTCGCCGGAGCAGATGCTTTCGGCGTTAGGATTTGTACCCGATATTTTTAGTCCATCGCATCGGTTTTTAACAAAAGAGCAGATTGATTTTTGTCACGCGCGTCACATACAAGTTATACCTTGGACAATCAACACGACGGCAGAGATGCAGAAATTTAGTGATTGGCAAGTGGATGGAATCATCACCGATTACCCGAATCGTGCTCCTCAATTCTTAAAGCCCTAAACATGTCCTTGTTTAATGAGACCTTGTTGTGGTTTATGAAGCGGAGGATGCCGCGGATCGAGGGGATTTACGAACGACCTTTGGAATTACAAGACCAGATGCTGCAAGGCCTGTTGACGCATGGGCGCTCGACGGAATGGGGCGTTAAGCACGGGTATAAGGAAATTAGCGATTACGAGAAATTCAAGCAACAAGTACCTATTTCTACCTACGAGGAGATCTTTCCTTACATCGATCGAATGATGCAAGGCGAGCAAAATATTTTGTGGGATACGCCCATTAACTGGTTTTCGAAGTCTTCTGGGACGACGAATGCGCGGAGTAAATTTATTCCCGTTTCGAAGGAATCGCTGGAGGAATGCCACATGATGGGGGGGAAGGATATGATTACGTTGCTGATTCAGAATAAGCCCGATACGAAGATTTTCGAAGGGAAGGGTTTGTCGATTGGTGGAAGTCTGTCTGAGAATCCGGTGAATTCGAGTATGTTGATGGGGGATGTGTCGGCGGTGGTGATGAAGAATCTGCCTATTTGGGCTCAGATGATTCGCACGCCTTCGCTCGATGTGGCGCTGATGGGGGATTGGGATCAGAAGATCGAGAAGATGGCGCTGGAGACCTCGAAGGAGAATGTGACGAGTATTCTGGGCGTTCCTACTTGGACGCTGGTGTTGATTGAGAAGATTTTAGAGATTACCGGTAAGAAGTCGATTCTGGAGGTGTGGGAGAATTTTGAGTTTATGATTCACGGGGCGGTGGCTTTTGGGCCTTATCGGGAGTTATTTAAGAACCAAATATTCCCCTCGTCTCAGGTTGGATTTTTAGAGATATACAATGCGTCGGAAGGTTTTTTTGGGATTCAAGATGATCTTTCCAAACCGGATGAGATGCTCCTGATGCTCGATTATGGCATTTTTTATGAGTTCATTCCGATGAACGACGAGGGAGAGGAGGCTGATACGATTGTGACGTTGGAACAGGTGGCCGTAGGCGTAAACTACGCCATGGTTATTTCTACGAACGCGGGCTTGTGGCGCTACAAGATCGGAGATACCGTGAAGTTCACCTCCCTGAGTCCTTATCGCATCAAGATTTCCGGACGGACAAAGCACTTTATCAACGCCTTCGGCGAGGAGCTGATCATCGAGAATGCAGAGACGGCCGTCGCGCGCGCTTGCGCCGCGACGCAGGCAGAGATCAAGGATTATACGGCAGGTCCGGTCTTTATGAATGAAGGCAAAACGGGTTGCCACGAATGGATTATTGAATTTTCAAAAGCCCCAAAAGATTTTCGTACCTTTGCACAGATTTTAGACCAAACGCTACGCGAGCAAAACTCGGATTACGATGCGAAAAGGTCTTATGATTTAGTGCTTGGCCCACCTTTAATCCATATCGCCCCAGCCGGAACTTTCCATAACTGGATGCGAGAACGAGGAAAATTAGGAGGCCAGCATAAAGTTCCGAGGTTAAGTAACCACCGGGAATTTTTAGAAGGAGTCAAGGCTCATTTTTAATCAAAACAAGCTATGTCGTTAAAATTAACTATCGAGAATGGTATCAAAGATGCCATGCGTGCGAAAGACGCAGACCGTTTACGTGCTTTACGTGCGATCAAATCAATGATCCTTTTAGAAGAAACTTCAGGCTCTAGCTCTGAGGGATTAAGTACAGATGCAGAAATGAAAATATTAATGAAGGCTGCGAAGCAACGCCGCGATTCATTAGAAGTCTATGTAGCGCAAAATCGCCCTGACTTAGCCGAAAAAGAGCAAGTTGAATTAGCCATCATCGAAGAATTCTTGCCTAAGCAATTGTCTGATGCAGAATTAACGGTGAAAATCACCGAAATCATTGCCTCCGTAGGCGCGACAAGTCCAGCCGATATGGGAAAAGTGATGGGTGTAGCTTCGAAGCAATTAGCGGGTTTAGCAGATGGCAAAGCGATTTCTGCAAAGGTGAATGAATTATTAAAGAAATAAGATTGGAGAAAAAAATTGCCATACGGAATTTAAGTTTTGATCAGCTGAAAGCAGAAATGCTCGCAGCCGGAGAACCTGCATTCCGGGCAAAGCAAGTACACGAATGGATTTGGAAGAAATCAGCGCGCAGTTTCGACGCGATGGGAAACATTCCGAAGACGACGCGCGAGTGGCTTTCGGAGAAATTTTCTTTGCAAATTGTAACCACCGCAGAGGCGCAGATTAGCTCCGATCGCACGATCAAATCTAGCTTCGAATTATTCGATAAAAACCTCATCGAGGGGGTATTAATTCCTACTCGCGAACGCATGACGGCTTGCGTATCTTCTCAAGTCGGTTGCTCCTTAACCTGCAGCTTTTGTGCGACGGGTTATATGGATCGCAAACGAAATCTAGAGTCCTTTGAGATCTATGATCAGGTCGTTTTAATTCGCGATCAGGCACAGGAAAAATACGGTCAGGCGCTGACGAATATTGTTTACATGGGAATGGGCGAACCGCTTTTGAACTATGCGAATGTGTTAAAGTCCGTCGAGCAGATTACGTCCCCGGACGGTTTGGGGATGTCTCCGCGCCGCATTACGGTGTCTACGGCGGGTATCGCAAAGATGATTCAGAAATTAGGCGACGATCAGGTGAAGTTCAATCTAGCACTTTCCCTGCACGCCGCGAATGATACGAAGCGGAACCAGATCATGCCCATTAACGAGAGCAATACCTTGGAGTCACTGAAGGCAGCGCTGTTATACTTCTTCGATAAAACCGGGAATGACATTACCCTCGAATACATCGTTTTTAATAAGTTTAATGATACGATCGAGGACGCTAGAGAATTGTATGAGTTTGCCAAAGGCATCCCATGCAAAATCAACCTCATCGAATACAATCCGATCGCACAATCGACCTTCGTTAATGCGGAGGCAGATGCCATCGCGAAGTTCTCTGCCTATTTAGAAAGCAAACGAATGATCGTGAATATTCGCCGCTCCCGCGGACGCGATATTGACGCGGCTTGTGGTCAACTAGCCGGCAAAAAAGCTCCAGCAGATGCCTAATACAATGTTTCCTATCTTCTTGAAAATGGATCAAATCCAGACTTTGGTCGTGGGAGGAGGGAATGTGGCTTTGGAAAAAGCATCTGCGATTTTACGCAATTCGCCGGAGGCAAAATTGACGCTTGTAGCGCCTTTTTTCCGCCCAGAAACGTTAGAGTATTTACAAGATTTTCCCCACGTTCATATATTAACCCGCGGTTTTCAGCCGACTGATTTAGAAGGGCTAGACTTGATTATCTGTGCTACTGATTCACCTGTATTACAAGCAGAAATAAAAGCCTTAGCAGCTGCGCAGCATTTGCTTTGCAACGTAGCAGATACGCCTCCTTTATGTGATTTTTACTTGGGGTCGATCGTCCAAAAAGGGGATTTGAAGATTGCGATTTCCACGAATGGGAAATCGCCTACTTTGGCCAAAAGAATCAGAGCCTTCCTCGAAGACGTGATCCCTGAAGACATCCAAACCTCCCTCGATCAATTAGAGGCTGCCCGCAAAACTTTAAAGGGTGACTTTCAAGAGAAAATTACCCAATTGAATGAATTGACGAAGAATTTGATTTTTCCTAAGAAAGATTAATCGTCGATCTTAGCTGTCTCCAGCGTAGGTACCAAGGTATAAATAATCACCCAAGCGATCATGTACGCACTTCCGCACAGTAGGAAGATGATGTTATATCCGTCGTTGATATTGCCTAATAATTTATACTTGTCTAGTAAAGATCCCACGATCATTGGGAAGAAAATACCGCCCACAGATCCAGCCATTCCACCGATTCCGATGACAGAACTTACCGCTTTCTTAGGGAACATATCTGTCGCGATCGAGTAAATATTTGCGCTCCAAGCCTGGTGAGCCGCAGCTGCTAGGGAAATCAACCCTACCGCCTGCCAGATATTATCGCAATAACGCGCTAACATGATAGGCACCACCGCGATGGCGAAACTGAACATGGACCATTTACGTGCTTTGAAAGATGGCCAGCCTTTGTTAATCAAATAACCTGACAGCCAACCGCCTCCAATACTACCAATCGTCGTCGCCGTATACACGATGATTAATTCTAAACTAGGCTTCTTCAAGTCTAATTGGAAGCGCTCAGAGAAGTAGGATGGTAACCAGAATAGGAAGAACCACCAGATCGGATCCGTAAACATTTTGCCAAAAAAGAAGGCCCAAGTCTGCTTGAATCCAAATAACTTAGCCCAGCGCACGGGCGTTACATTATCATCTTTCGCCTCCATATCTGCGTGGATATAGTCGAATTCAGCTTTAGATAAAGATTTGTGCTTAGAAGGCACTTCATAATAGAACCACCAGAAAATTAACCAAATAAACCCGATTGCCCCCGTTGCGATAAATGCCATTTCCCAACCATAAGCACCTAAAATCCAGGGCACCAAAATGGGAGCAGCCACCGCACCGATGTTCGCTCCCGAATTAAATATACCTGTTGCCAGCGCCCGCTCGTTTTTTGGGAACCATTCTGCCACCGTCTTTATCGCTGCCGGAAAGTTTCCTGCCTCGCCTAGACCTAATAAACCGCGCATAAACGCAAAGCTCATCGTGCCTGTGGCTAAAGCATGCATCATCGCCGCGATACTCCAAACTACGATCGATATCGAATAGCCTAACTTGGTTCCGATGCGATCAATAATGCCGCCAAAACCCAATAAACTAATCGCATAAGCCGCTTGGAAAGCAATAACAATATTTGAATAATCAGTCTCAGACCAATCAAATTCTTTTTCTAAAACCGGCTTTAATAATCCAATTACCTGTCGATCTAAGTAGTTAATCGTCGTCGCGAAAAATAGCAAAGCGCATATTTTCCAGCGGTACTTTCCAATTGTTTCCATATTATAGTTCGTGATAGGTTTTGATCAGATTAGCGATCGTGTTTGATATAGAGGTATAGTCTTGTTTTTGAATTAATTCGGCTGGGAATAATTGAGAACCCAAACCTACGGCTGCAGCACCTGCGCCAAACCAAGATTGTAGACTTTCGCGGTTGGGTTCAACACCACCAGTGACCATAATTTTGGTCTTCGGCATCGGTCCTTGAATTGCTTTCACGAAAGCAGGTCCTACCACATTGCCTGGGAAAATCTTCACGTATTTTGCCCCTAAAATTTCCGCGTTACGAATTTCTGTTAAGGTCATCGTTCCTGGCATCCAGGGGATGTTATGTTTCGCGCAAATTTCGCCAACCTCAGGTGTCGTAAATGGTTGTAACATAAAATCAGCTCCCATTTCAATGAATTCGCTCGCCTGTTTCGCATCGTAAATGGTACCGATTCCAAGCACTAAATCTGGGCATTCTTTCTCGCAGAAGTCGATTAATTTCGCAAAAATGGCTGGTGCCGCTTCGCCGCGGTTCGTGAATTCAAAAACGCGAATTCCACCATCGTAGCAGGCTTTAAGCACGTTTTGGGCGATCGTTTGATCGGCATTGAAAAATAAAGGGACGATGGGCGTTTCCGCTAATCGTGAGTACACTACATCTGCTGAATTTCTAGCCATTTTTATCGTTTTAATCGTCCTGTAATATCACCGGCCATCACGGTCTGAATCTCGTCTATAGTAGACAAATTAATATCTCCTTCGATCGTGTGTTTTAAGGCGGATGCAGCCACTCCAAAAGCCAAAGACTTAGCCTCATCGCCTAAAACGAGGTTTCCGTAAATATATCCAGCCATAAAAGCATCCCCACCGCCGATGCGGTCAACGATTTGGGAGATTTCTACCGTTTCGGATTTGATGACTTTTTTGCCATCGAAAGACGTCGCTGACAAGTTATTTTGAGAGGCAGAAATTTGTCCTCGTTTCGTATTAATAATCTTCTTAATGTTCGGAAAACGCTCCTTAATCTGGATACAGATATCGTGCCATCCACTTTTCTGAGAACCGTTGGGAACGATGTCTAATATATCTTCCGCATCGCCTTTTCCACACACGATAATGTCGCATTGCGCGATTAAATCGGGCATTACTTCTTTAACGGATTTACCATATTGCCAAAGGTTCTTTCGGTAATTCACATCCGCCGAAATCGTCAAGCCTTGTGCTTTTGCTTCTTTCAAAGCTGCTCTTAAGGCAGTCGCAGCTGCTTCCGAAATGGCCGGCGTTATACCCGTCCAATGAAACCATCCTGCTCCTGTGAATATTTCTTTCCAATTAAAATCCGCTGGGTTTAAATTAGCAAAAGCTGAATCAGCGCGGTCATAAGTCACTTTGCTCGGACGCATCGCTGCCCCAAACTCCACAAAATACAAACCTAATCTGCCCTCTTGGTAAACGGTATGGGACATATCCACCCCTACCTGACGGTAGTATCCTGCCGCCGCCTTTCCTAATTCGTTGTTTGGGAAACAAGTCACATGTTCCGCCGGAAAACCGATATGGGCTAATCCTCCCGCCACGTTCGCCTCGCCACCACCGTAGGTGATGTTGAGTGATTGAGCTTGAGTAATTCGACCGTAGCCTGCCGGGCTTAAACGCCCCATGATTTCGCCAAAAGTGATAACCTTCTTCATTAATTCTCGAAATTAAAAAATCCTGCCGCGTTAGTATAAGAAATGTCTTCCACCAGTTTGCCTAACCAAGCGATATCCGCCGGCAATTCACCGTTTTCCACATCCGCGCCTAGTAAATTACATAAGATTCTTCTAAAATACTCATGGCGAGGGAAGGAAAGGAAACTTCTCGAGTCTGTTAACATCCCCACGAAGTGACTTAGCATACCTATATTGGATAGGGCATTGATCTGCTTTTCCATGCCGTCTTTTTGGTCTAAAAACCACCAGCTTGACCCAAATTGCATCTTTCCTACGATTGTCCCATCTTGGAAATTACCCGTCATTGTAGCTAATAATTCGTTATCGCGCGGGTTTAAATTATACAATATCGTCTTCGCTAATTGATTCGTAGAATCTAAATGATTTAAGAATTTCGACAAAGGTCTCGCCTGCTCAAAATCCCCGATCGAATCAAATCCCGTATCAGGCCCTAAAGCACCTAATAGTCGGTCGTTATTATTGCGAATAGCCCCTAGGTGGAACTGTTGTGTCCAGCCTTTGGCATGATCTAAATGTGCAAAATAAACTAGCATCGCCGATTTGAATTGCACTTTCTCCTTTTGATTAATCGTTTTTCCCGTCATTAAACGCTCGAAAATGTGTGCAATTTCTTGCTCACTATATTCATCCGCGTAAATCTGTTCTAATCCGTGATCGCTTAATCGGCAACCCACCGAATGGAAAAAATCGTGTCTCGCAGCGATTGCCTTTTTATAATCTGCTAAGGTATGAATCTCCATTTCAGCCGCCTTCGCTACAGCGTTTACATATTCTACAAATACGATCTCGTCATCCACACCCATCGCCTTATCTGGACGGAAGGTAGGCAAGACCTTGATAGAGAATCCACTTGCCTTGATTTGTGAATGGTAGGCCAAATTGTCGATCGGATCATCCGTCGTACAAAGGGCCTTCACGTTCATCTTTAACAAAAGGTTGCGCACAGAAAATTCTTTAGTACGCAATAAGGCATTGCACTGATCGTAGATGCGCTTTCCGCTTTCTGCATTCAATAATTCTGTAATCCCGAAATAGCGCTGCAACTCCAAATGCGTCCAGTGATAAAGTGGGTTTCGCATCGTATAAGGCACGGTTTCAGCCCATTTCAAGAATTTCTCCTCGTCCGATGCATTCCCTGTGATGTATTTCTCATTAACCCCATGTGCTCGCATCGCGCGCCATTTGTAGTGGTCGCCGGCTAGCCAGATTTGGGTGATGTTATCAAATTGCTTGTCTTCCGCAATCTGCTGTGGGATCAAATGATTGTGGTAATCAATAATGGGCATTTTTGCCGCATATTGATGGTACAAAGTCTGCGCCGTCTCGGACTGCAATAAAAAATCTTTATCTAAAAACGCTTTCATAGTATGTGGGTTAATCTATTCAGTAGACAGTAGTCAGTATCCAGTAGTCAGTAGCCAGTAGTCAGTCCGGAGGGAATGAGTCCGGAGGAATCATTTATCATTTACCATTCACCACTTACCATTTTCTCCTTTATGCTTTGTGCTCTATTCTTTATGCTTTAAATCGATACTCTCTACTCTCTTATCTATACTCTCTCAAAGGTACTTAGCAACTCCTTCCATAAACCCCGGAACCTTCGTTAAATCCGTGCCCCAAAGATCCGTGTCAGACAGCACTTTATTCAAGTCAAAATCTTTCCATGCCTCGTAAAAATACGGTGCATAGTCGCATTGGATTGGATAAGCCTCCCCATTGCTTTCGCCATAATACTTTCCATTTTCCTCTTTCACCGCCTGCATAAACTGTAAATAGGCCGCGAATCCCATGCAGAAAAGCTCGGGTGCTTTGCCAAAGTTTTGGGCATAATTAATCAACAACGGCACATTACGCATCCGCATTTTCGTCGTATACTGTACCGTAATGTCGATCAATTTATGGTTAATATACGGATTGCGGAAACGGTCTAACACCGAACGTCCGAAGCGATCCGCTACCTTGAAATCCATCTTATACGGGATGCCCAGCGCTAATTCGCTCAGCATTAAATTCATAATCAATTTGCTCAAATAGCCATTTGCCATCACATCTTTCACCAGACGGAAACCCAATAAATAGGACATGCCGCAAAGCAGGGTGTGGGTTCCATTCAACAAGCGCAATTTCAATTCGCGGTAGATTTCGATGTCTTCTGCGATGATCACGCCTTTATCTGCTGAAGCAAAGGAAAGCACGTCTTTTACTTTTTTACTTCCCTGAATCGCCCAAAGGCTATACGCCTCCGAGATAATCAGTAAAGAGTCATCGTAACCTAATTGTGCACATATCTCGGCATTAGTCGCCGCATCCGGGCTACCGGGCACGATGCGATCCACTAATGAATTACAGAAGTGATTTGCTGTTTCTAACCAAGAAACAAACTCAGCAGAAAGACCGTGGTCTGCCGCTAATTTCAAGACGATGCCTTTTAATACATCGCCGTTATTGATAATTAATTCAGTGGGCACGATCACCATTCCTGATGTAGCAGAACCTTGGAAATGCGTGAAACGCGCGTGTAAGAAAGCCAATAATTTAGCTGGGAATGAGGCTGGGCAACCATTCGCAATCGGGTCATTCGCCACATAGCTGATGCCCACTTCTGTCGTATTCGAAAGGACGATTTGCATGTCCTCACTTTTCGCACATTTGATAATTTTATCCCAATCCTTGGAAGCGGTAATCGTTCTCGAGATGGAGGAATTAAGGATATTTTCTTCTTTCGCTACGCCATCTTCGATTCCCTTAATGCAGTGGGTGTACAATCCATCTTGTTCGTCGAAGGCATCTGCGCCGCCTTTCGTGGTAGATTTCACAACTACTACGCGACCTTTGAAAATACCTTGGCGGTTCGCTTTGTCGATATAAAAATCGCAAAGTCCACGTTGCAAAACGCCAGTCCCAAACTGCACTACTTTCTCCGGATACGTAAAAACCTCCGGCGAAGGAATTTGTAAAGGAATGCTTGAATGTAGTTTGCCTGACTCCAGGAATTTTTTCGATAAGCGCATAGTAATAGTAATTTCACTTAAAAGGCACAAATCCCGTCTTTTTACCTGATTTTCAAGCAAAAAAATGGGATTAAATGATCTAAAACGTTTACGCTTCGCCTATGGGGCCGTTATAATTCATAGGGAATTGAAAACCAGAGGAGTCGCCCTCTTTCATAATCGGACCAAAAGCCTCTTCATACTTCTGAATATTCTCTTGTAGCGCTTGCATTAGACGATACGCGTGGTCTGGAGTCATTACTACTCTAGACTTCACTTTCGCCTTCGGTAGGCCTGGTAGGATGCGAATAAAGTCCATTACGAATTCTGATGGGCTGTGCGCAATGAGTGCTAAATTCACATAATGTCCTTCCGCCATTTCTTCTGGAAGCTCGATATTTAATTGATTTTCTTCTGTGGGGTTTTCCATATTTTTTTTGGTATAAAAAATAAACCCCCGAACTTAAGAAAAGCCGGGGGTCTATTCAAATGAATCTACAAATTAGTTTGCAGCCTCTACTTTTTCTTTCGCTTCTGCGATCTCAGCAGCTTCCTTCTTCGCTTCCAAAGCTCTCAATTCATCTTTCGATGTAACGATGATGTCTTTGTAACGACGAAGACCTGTACCTGCCGGTATCAAGTGACCTACGATAACGTTCTCTTTCAAGCCCTCTAAGGTATCCACTTTCGCGCGAATTGACGCCTCAGAAAGTACTTTCGTAGTTTCCTGGAACGACGCAGCGGAGATGAATGATTCAGTTCCTAACGACGCTTGTGTGATACCTTGTAAGTTCGACGAAGAAACGGCTGCTTGCGCATCACGCACCTTCATTAACTTCAAGTCTCTACGCTTTAACGAAGAGTTCTCATCACGTAAAGCACGAGAAGAAAGAATCATACCTGCTTTGTATTTTTCAGATTCGCCCGCATCAGTGATCACTTTCTGATCTAAGATCAAGTCGTTCTCGTGACGGAATACGAAACGATCTACGTTTTGACCTTGTAAGAATTGTGTATCACCTGGCTCTAGGATCTGTACTTTTTGCATCATTTGGCGAACGATACACTCGATGTGCTTATCATTGATCTTCACACCTTGTAGACGGTAAACGTCTTGGATTTCGTTCACTAAATATTCTTGTACTGCCGTAGGTCCTTTGATCTTTAAGATATCTGAAGGCGTAATAGCACCATCAGATAAAGGAGAACCCGCACGTACGAAGTCATTATTTTGTACTAAGATCAAACGAGTCAAAGGCACTAAGTAACGACGCTCGATTCCCTCTTTAGGTGTCACGATAATCTCCCGATTACCACGCTTAATCACACCGTAAGAAATAACCCCATCAATCTCAGTTACAACCGCTGGGTTAGAAGGGTTACGCGCTTCGAATAATTCCGTTACACGTGGTAGACCTCCCGTAATGTCACGCGTTTTACCTGCTGCACGAGGAATCTTAGCGATAATTTGACCCGCTTTGATTTTATCTCCTTCGTTGATGGCTAAACGAGCACCTACTGGAACGTTATATACTAAATCTTCTTTACCTTTTGCTTTCACTAATACAGATGGGTTCTTCGTCTTATCTTTCGATTCTACAATAACCTTCTCACGCATACCCGTTTGCTCATCCGCTTCCTCTTTGTAGGTATTGTTTTCTTCGATTGCTTCGAATTCAATTTTACCTTCAGCCTCAGAAAGGATTACCGCATTGTATGGATCCCAAGCACAGATTTCATCTCCTTTTTTCACTGCTTGGCCTTCCTTAACACGTAAGAATGAACCATAAGGAATGTTAGAAGAGATCAATATTTGTTTATTTGCTGGATTCACAATTTGAATCTCACCAGAACGACCCATCACAATTTCAACTGGACTACCGTCCGCATCGGTAGAGCTTACAGAACGAACCTCTTCGAAGTTAACTACTCCGTCAAATTTCGCTTTTACGCTCGCATCTAAAGAAACGTTTTGTGCTGTACCACCTACGTGGAACGTACGTAATGTTAACTGTGTACCTGGCTCACCAATGGATTGAGAGGCGATTACACCTACTGCTTCTCCTAAGTTCACCATCGCTGCTGTCGCTAAGTTACGTCCGTAACATTTCGCACAAACACCGCTTAAAGTCTCACAAGTTAATACCGAACGAATTTCTACTGATTCGATCGCTGTCTCATCAATTTTATTCGCTACTATTTCAGTGATTTCATCGCCTGAAGCAACGATTAATTCATTTGTGATCGGATCATATACATCGTGAATAGAAACACGACCTAAGATACGTTCCGATAATGGTTCAATGATCTCCTCGTTGTCTTTCAATGGGAAAACTTCAATACCACGAAGGGTACCGCAATCGTCCTCATTTACAATAACATCTTGAGCTACATCATGTAGACGACGTGTCAAGTAACCCGCATCGGCTGTTTTCAAGGCAGTATCTGCCAAACCTTTACGCGCACCGTGAGTCGAGATAAAGTACTCTAATACGTCAAGACCTTCTTTAAAGTTTGAAAGGATCGGGTTTTCGATGATTTCACCAATAGAACCTTGTAAGTTCTTCTGAGGCTTCGCCATCAAACCACGCATACCACCTAGTTGACGAATTTGCTCACGAGAACCACGGGCTCCGGAGTGCATCATCATGTAGATCGCGTTAAATCCTTGGTTGTCTTCCTCCATCTGCTTCATTAGCGTCTCGGTAATTTTCGAGTTCACTTTTGTCCAGATATCAATAACTGCGTTGTAACGCTCGTTATCTGTGATTAGACCCATTAAGTAGTTGTCCCAAACCGCTTGAACATCTTCCTGTGCTTTCTTCACTAATGAAGCCTTCTCAGCAGGAATTTGAACATCGCCAATACCCATCGATAAACCACCGTGGAAGGCTTGTTGGAAACCTAATTCTTTAATATCATCTAAGAATTGAGCCGTACGAGCCATACCACAGATCTTGTGAACATGTGAGATGATTTGTTGTAACTTCTTCTTCGTCAATAACTCATTAATGTAACCTACTGCCTCAGGAACACATAAGTTGAATAATACTCGGCCAGCAACAGTTTCCACCATTTCTTCTACCAATGTACCATCTTCCTTACGTACCGTAGCTTTCACTACGATGTTCGCGTGCTTCGATAATTTCTTCTCGTTCAAGGCGATAACAACCTCCTCAAATCCGTAGAAACGACGTCCTTCTCCTTCTACTTTGTGGTCAGGAGTTGTCTTACGACCTTTCGTTACATAATATAAACCTAACACCATGTCCTGAGATGGTACCGTAATAGGGGCACCATTCGCTGGGTTCAAGATGTTATGAGATGCAAGCATTAATAGAGAGGCTTCCAAAATCGCTTCATGTCCTAGTGGAACGTGAACCGCCATCTGGTCACCATCAAAATCGGCGTTAAATGCCGTACAAGTTAATGGGTGCAATTGGATTGCTTTTCCTTCGATTAATTTCGGTTGGAAAGCTTGGATACCTAAACGGTGAAGGGTAGGAGCACGGTTTAAAAGGATTGGATGTCCTTTCATTACGTTTTCTAAAATATCCCAAACCACTGGATCCTTACGATCAACAATTTTCTTCGCAGACTTAACCGTCTTTACAATACCACGTTCGATCAACTTACGGATAACAAACGGCTTGAATAATTCAGCTGCCATATCCTTCGGAAGACCACACTCGTGCATTTTCAATTCTGGACCTACCACGATAACAGAACGACCTGAATAATCGACACGCTTACCTAATAAGTTTTGACGGAAACGACCTTGCTTACCTTTCAACATATCAGAAAGGGATTTCAAGGCACGGTTACCTTCAGAACGAACCGCATTTACTTTACGTGAGTTGTCAAATAAGCTATCTACAGCCTCTTGCAACATCCGCTTCTCATTACGTAAGATTACCTCTGGCGCTTTGATCTCGATCAAACGCTTCAAACGGTTGTTACGGATAATCACACGACGGTATAGATCGTTCAAATCAGATGTCGCAAAACGACCTCCATCTAATGGCACTAAAGGACGTAATTCTGGTGGAATTACGGGGACCATTTTGATGATCATCCACTCTGGACGGTTATCGATACGACCGATCGACTCACGGAATGCTTCTACCACCTTTAAACGCTTCAAGGCTTCAGCCTTACGTTGTTGAGATGATTCTGTATCCGCAGAGTGACGTAAGTCAGCCGATAAGCTGTTTAATTCGATGCGTGACAATAACATATTTAACGCGTCAGCACCCATTTTCGCGATGAATTTCTGTGGATCTTCATCAGGTAAATGTTGGTTCTCGCGCGGTAATTTGTCTAAGATATCTAAGTACTCGTCTTCTGTTAAGAAATCAAGGTATTGGCTACCAATCTTTCCTTCTTCCGCGTACATACCTGCTTGAACTACCACAAATCGCTCGTAATAGATCACTTGGTCTAATTTCTTAGTAGATAGACCTAGCATGTAACCGATTTTATTCGGTAAGCTACGGAAGTACCAAATGTGTGCTACGGGAACCACTAATTCGATGTGGCCCATACGCTCACGACGTACTTTTTTCTCGGTTACTTCTACACCACAGCGATCGCAAATGATGCCTTTGTAACGTATACGCTTGTATTTACCGCAGTGACACTCCCAATCCTTCGTAGGACCGAAGATACGCTCGCAAAACAAACCACCCATTTCGGGTTTGTAGGTACGGTAGTTGATGGTTTCCGGTTGTGTTACCTCCCCGTTAGACCCCTCTAAGATGGACTCTGGAGAGGCAAGGGAAATGGTTACTTTTTGGAAATCGCTATTCAGCTTTCTAGTCTTTTTAAATGACATTTTCTTTGTATTTTATTGGAAAATGAACTCTTTTTTTTAGGGCCAAAGCCCAATGGTTTTTATTCAAGGGTGATTTCAAGGGCTAAACCTCTCAATTCATGAATCAATACATTGAATGATTCTGGAATGTTCGGCTTAGGCATATTCTCCCCTTTCACAATCGCTTCATAAGCTTTAGCGCGACCGATGACATCATCAGACTTCACAGTTAAGATCTCTTGCAAGATATTCGCTGCTCCGAAGGCCTCTAATGCCCAAACCTCCATCTCACCAAAACGCTGACCACCGAATTGAGCTTTACCACCCAATGGTTGTTGCGTAATTAATGAGTAAGGTCCGATCGAACGTGCGTGCATCTTATCATCGACTAAGTGACCCAGTTTCAACATATAGATGATACCTACAGTCACCGGTTGATCAAATTTATCACCCGTTAAACCATTGTATAAATACGTACGACCCCAGTCTGGTAAGCCTGCTAATGTTAATTCAGCAGCTACCTCTGCTTCAGTTCCACCGTCGAAAATAGGCGTAGCGTAACGCTTACCTAATTTTTGACCAGCCCAACCTAATACGGTCTCGTAAATTTGTCCTAAGTTCATACGAGATGGTACGCCTAGTGGATTCAATACGATATCTACTGGTGTTCCATCTTCTAAGAATGGCATATCTTCTTCACGAACGATACGGGCAACTATACCCTTATTACCGTGACGACCCGCCATCTTATCACCCACTTTTAACTTACGTTTCTTAGCTACATACACCTTCGCTAATTTCACGATACCTGCAGGCAATTCATCACCTACCTCTAACACAAAACGCTCACGCTTGAAATTTCCAGCGATTTCGTTACGACGAACGTGGAAACTCTTAATTAAGGCTAAGAAAGTCGCGTTAGTCGCTGCATCCGCAGTAGCGTCCTCTACGATCAAATCTGAAAGTAAATTCGCTTCTTCTGGAACTGCATACGTTGACTCATCGCGGTATAAGTTTTTATCTGGGAATAATAATTCTTCGATGTTTTTCGCAGTGAATTTAACTCCCTTCTCTACGATCACTGTACCAAACTTGTGACGGATACCACCACACGTTTTTCCAGCTAATAAAGTAACGGTCTTATCGATCATGATTTTACGCACGTCTAATAAGTCTTTACCGTATTGCTTCATTACTTTCTTCAATTCAGCTTTCGATTTATCACGTTCTTCTTTATCCTTTTTAGGACGAGCGAACAATTTCGTATCGATTACCACCCCTTTTAATGACGGCGGCGCTTTCTTCGAAGCATCTTTTACATCACCTGCTTTGTCACCAAAGATGGCACGTAATAATTTCTCTTCTGGAGTTGGATCAGATTCTCCTTTTGGCGTAATCTTACCAATCAAGATATCTCCTTCTTTCACCTCTGAACCTACACGAACAACACCGTTCTCATCTAGGTTACGAACTGTCTCTTCTGAAACGTTCGGGATCTCTGAAGTTAATTCCTCCTCACCACGTTTCGTATCACGCACCTCTAATTCGAATTCCTCAATGTGGATCGAAGTAAAGATATCGTCACGAACTACTTTCTCCGACATCACAATCGCATCCTCAAAGTTATAACCTTGCCATGGCATGAACGCCACTTTCATGTTACGACCTAAAGCTAGCTCACCTGCTTGAGTTGCATAACCCTCGCAAAGCGCTTGACCATTCACCACTTTTTGTCCTTTGAAGACAATTGGCTTTAAGTTAATCGTTGTATCCTGGTTCGTTCTACGGAACTTGATTAATTTGTATTCTTTAGTAGAACCGTGGAAGCTCACTAATTTTTGCTCTTCTGTTTGATCGTAGTTAACAACGATTTTCAAGGCATCTACATATTCGATAACCCCGCTACCTTCTGCTACTACTAATGTGCGAGAGTCAATCGCCACGCGGTGCTCTAAACCTGTACCTACGATAGGCGCTTCTGGGCGCAATAAAGGCACAGCTTGGCGCTGCATGTTCGATCCCATCAAGGCACGGTTCGCATCATCATGCTCTAAGAAAGGAATCATAGAAGCAGCAACGGATACGATTTGGTTAGGAGCAACGTCCATATATTGTGCGTCCGCTGGATTCACTAAAGGGAAGTCACCTTCAAAACGTGCCTTCACACGCTCCGATAAGAATTTACCCGTTTTGTCAATCTGTGCATTCGCTTGAACGATGTTCATTCCATCTTCTTCTTCTGCCGTTAAATACGAAACAGTCGTAGACGTATCTACTTTACCTGATTCGATTAGACGGTAAGGAGTTTCAATGAAGCCCATTCCGTTTACTTTCGCGTGCACACAAAGAGATGAAATCAAACCGATGTTCGGTCCCTCTGGTGTTTCAATCGTACAAAGACGACCGTAGTGCGTATAGTGAACGTCACGAACCTCGAAACCAGCTCTTTCGCGAGAAAGACCACCTGGCCCTAGTGCAGACATACGACGCTTGTGCGTGATCTCGGCTAATGGATTTGTTTGGTCCATAAACTGAGATAACTGATTCGTTCCAAAGAACGAGTTAATCACAGACGATAAGGTACGTGCATTAATTAAATCTACTGGCTTAAAGTCCTCGTTATCACGAACGTTCATACGTTCTTTGATCGTACGAGCCATACGTGCTAAACCTACGCCGAACTGAGCATATAATTGCTCACCCACCGTACGTACACGACGGTTAGACAAGTGGTCAATATCATCGACAACCGCGCGAGAGTTGATCAAACCGATCAAATACTTCACGATAGAAATGATATCTTCCTTAGTCAACACCTTAATATCCATCGGGATATCGTGGCCTAATTTTTTATTGATACGGTAACGACCTACTTCGCCTAAATCATAACGCTTATCCGAGAAGAACAAGTTTTGGATGATATCACGTGCCGTTTGCTCATCTGGAGCATCCGTATTACGTAATTGCTTGTAGATAACTTCTACCGCCTCTTTTTCCGAGTTGGATGTATCTTTTTGTAATGTATTGTAGATGATGTTGTAATCTGATACGTTCACATCGTCTTTGTGCAAGATGATCGTGCTTGATCCTGATTCCAAAATCGTCTCGATCTCGTTCTCCGTAATAACGGTATCACGCTCGATCAAGATTTCGTTACGGTCGATAGAAACTACCTCACCTGTATCTTCATCTACGAAGTCTTCCTGCCACGTTTTCAAAACCCTCGCAGCTAAGCGACGTCCTACCGTAGTTTTCAAGTTTTTCTTGTCCACCTTCATTTCTTCAGCTAGGCCAAATAAATCAAGGATGTCCTTGTCATTACCATAACCAATCGCACGAAGCAATACAGTCACTGGGAATTTCTTTTTACGGTCGATGTACGCATACATCACATTGTTAACGTCCGTTGCAAACTCAATCCAAGAACCCTTGAATGGAATGATACGAGCCGAATACAATTTAGTTCCATTCGTATGCTTCGATTGCGCGAAGAATACACCTGGCGAACGGTGCAACTGAGAAACGATGACACGCTCAGCACCATTGATCACGAATGATCCACGCTCTGTCATGTAAGGGATGTTTCCTAAGAATACTTCCTGTTCGATGGTTTGGAAATCCTCGTTGTCTGTATCATTACAGATCAAGCGTAATTTCGCTTTTAAAGGTACTGAATACGTTAAACCGCGGTCGATACACTCATCTACCGAATATTTCGGCGGATCTACAGAGTAGTCAACGAACGACAAAACGAAATTTTCCCGCGAATCCGCGATTGGAAAATTCTCAGCAAACACTTTAAATAAACCTTCGTCAGTACGATTCTCGGCAGCTGTTTCTAGCTGGAAAAAATCCTGAAAGGATTTGATTTGGATATCCAGAAAATCTGGATAATCGATCACAGACTGCGTTTTTGCAAAGCTGTGTCTTCCGGTGGCAGTGATGTTACTCAAGGCTATATACGTTTTAAATTAAATGAATAAGGGCCCTTAGGGCACAATTTAAAGCTGAAATGCCTCGTAGATGAAAAATGATTCCCCTTTGCGTTTCCCCTACGATAAAGGAATTGTGTTTCAGAAATCATTTCTTTTTGGATAGGTCCGTAGACTTGTACCCTAAAATAGCCTGCAAAGGTACTGATAATTTTTTGAGATGCAAGGGAGGTGTGGGATTTTTGTTTGAGATTGCCTTGTAATTAAAGAATAGAGCATAAAGCACAAAGAATAAAGTTGGAGTCGCCGTAGGCGATGCTTTTATGAAGTGTTGTGGTCTGCCTTTCTATAACAACGAAAATGGGGCTTCAGCATCATTTTTAACCAACTTTATTCTTTGTGCTTTAAAATCATCCACTAATGAAAAATAAGATCCACTATTACCTCCGCTTCACCCTCGCCTACACACACGATGAGATGAAAGGGATTATTGTTCTCTTCTTTATGATGGGCATCTATGTGGTCTATTATATAGGAAGCGAGTACTATAGTAAAGAGCAGCAAAGGTTGGAATTTAATCCGGTGGTTTGGGAGGCGAATTATAAGGAGATTAGTCCGAAGTCCGGAGGGTTTAAGTCCGGAGGGAATGAGTCCGGAGGCTATAAGTCCGGAGGCCGGCGGAAAGCTTGGGTCGACTATGGGAGCCATAAGTCCGGAGGGAAAGAGTCAGGAGGCCACAGGAGGCAGCAGGCGATTGATATCAATACCGCGGACTCGGCGGCTTGGGTCGCCTTGAACGGGATTGGTCCTGGTTTTGCCAAAAGGATCATCACCTATCGGGAGAAATTGGGTGGGTTTTACCAGGTGGATCAATTGAAGGAGGTCTATGGCCTGGACTCGGTTTGGGTAAAAGAAAATAAGGCCTTATTAAAGGTAGGAGCAGGAGTTTATCGATTTTTGAAAATTAATCAGGTGGAATGGAAAGATTTCAAGCACCCGTATTTGCCCTATGGTCAGTCGAAGGTGGTTTTGGCCTACAGAAAACAGCATGGTCCGCTGAAGGATTTCGAATCATTGCAGCAAATACAATTACTAGATCAGGTGGCGTGGAGGCGATTGAAACCTTACCTCAGCTTCGATGCTCCATTGCAGGCACCTTGATAATAAGTAGAAAACCCGTAATTTAGTATCCTATTTAATACACATCAACGAAACAATATGTCCTCAGGAGTTTTTCAAGTTCCTACACCTGTGAATGAGCCGATTTTACAATACGGCGCGAATTCAGCGGAACGCATAAAATTAAAGCAAGCCCTTACTGGTTTGCGGAATCAGCAAATCGATGTGCACATGCGTATCGCGGGTCGTTCTGTGAAGGGGGCCAAAAAAGTTGCCATGACTTGCCCGCACGATCACCAACATATATTAGGGCATTATTACGAAGGAGGAAAAGCAGAGGTTGCTCAGGCGATTGATGCGGCTTTGGCGGCTAGATCCGCTTGGTCATCGATGCCTTGGGAGGAACGCGCAGCGATATTTTTGAAGGCGGCTGATCTTTCGGCGACTAAATATAGAATGCAATTAAATGCGCGCACGATGTTAGGCCAATCGAAGAATGCCTACCAGGCGGAAATTGATGCGGCCTGTGAGTGGATTGATTTCTTACGTTTTAACGTGCATTATGCACAACAAATTTATAGCCAACAGCCCATTTCTTCTCCGGGTGTATGGAATCGCTTGGAATACCGTCCTTTAGAGGGCTTCGTTTATGCCTTGACTCCCTTTAATTTCACGGCGATTGCGGGGAATTTACCAGCGGCGCCGGCATTGATGGGGAATACGGTCGTTTGGAAACCGTCGCCTACGCAGGTCTATTCGGCGGGATTATTGATGGATATTTTAGAGGAGGCAGGTTTGCCGGCTGGAGTTATTAATTTAGTGTTAGCGGATGGCCCGGAAGCGGGAGAAGTGGTGTTTGCTCACCGGGATTTTGCGGGAATTCACTTTACGGGATCGACAGGTGTGTTTCAGACGATTTGGAAGAATATAGGCCAAAACATCGCCAACTATAAATCGTATCCTCGAATTGTAGGCGAAACCGGTGGAAAGGACTTCGTTGTAGCCCATTCTTCCGCAGATCCACAAGCTTTAACGACCGGTTTAATCCGTGGTGCCTTTGAATACCAAGGCCAAAAATGTTCCGCCGCCTCGCGTGCCTACGTTCCAGCCTCTTTATGGCCAGCCGTAGAAGCACAATTGAAAACAGATTTAGCCGCCATCAAAATGGGCGGCACGGAAGATTTCGAAAACTTCGTGAACGCAGTAATCGACGCGAAAGCCTTCGCCAAAATCACCTCTTATATAAGTGAAGCAAAAAAATCTCCTGAAGTCACCATCGTTTCCGGCGGTAACTTCGACGACTCAAAAGGATATTTCGTGGAGCCTACCGTGCTATTAACCACGAACCCGACTTACCGCACGATGGTGGAAGAGATTTTTGGACCCGTTCTAACGATCTATGTATACAAAGATGCTGCCTGGAAGGAAACGCTCGCTTTAGTGGATTCGACTTCGGCCTACGCTTTAACCGGGGCTATTTTCGCTCAAGATAAATATGCGATGCTCGAGGCGATGAAGGTGTTGGAAAATGCCGCAGGGAATTTGTATTTAAATGATAAGTGTACGGGAGCCGTGGTGGGCCAGCAGCCTTTCGGCGGTGCGCGCGCCTCTGGAACGAATGATAAAGCGGGGTCTTATTTGAATTTATTACGCTGGGTTTCGCCGCGTACGGTGAAGGAAGTCTTCGTTTCTCCTACGGATTTTAGGTACCCATTCTTAGAAAAGTAATAATCTTATTATTGCCAAATAAAGTCCAAATCCTCGCAGAATTAATTTTTGCGAGGATTTTTTCATTTTTTATTTTATTTGTTCTCTTTGATTTTCAGTGTTTTAGGCAATTCTTCTTAAAAAGTTTCACAGGCATACTTGCGTTTAAAGAATTAATCCTACATCTTTGCACTCCCAATCGCTAGGAACAGAAGGTTTCTAGGGCAAGACTGAGAGTAAATCGAGTGATTAGATTCACACCAGAGCGGGTTGCTTTGGACGGTTTATTGGAGGTACAAGA